>JAGCUV010000039.1 GCA_017962705.1 Bacteroidales bacterium | reverse complement strand
GACCCCATCGGCGTGATACCTTTATATATAGGGTACGATGAGGACGGGACGGTCTATGTGGCCAGCGAACTCAAGGCGTTGGAGGGTTTCTGCGAGCGCTACGAGCCTTTCCTGCCCGGGCATTGCCTGGACAGCCACGAAGGGAAAATCCGCCGCTGGTACCACCGCGACTGGAAAGACTATGCGGCCGTCGCACCCAAAACGACCAGCCCTGCCCCCGCAACCGCCCCCGTCGCCGGCAGCGACAGCGCTTTCAAAGCCCGCTGGAAAGACGAAATCGCCCGGGTGCGGACCGCCCTGGAAGCGGCCGTCCAACGCCAGATGATGTGCGACGTCCCTTACGGCGTGCTGCTCTCCGGCGGCCTCGACAGTTCGGTGATTTCCGCCATCGTCGCCAAATACTCCGCCCGCCGCATCGAGACGGAAGGGAAAGACCACGCCTGGTGGCCCCGTCTCCACTCCTTTGCTGTCGGCCTGGAAGGCTCGCCCGACCTGGCCAAAGCGCGGGTGGTGGCCGAACACCTCGGCATCGTCCATCACGAAGTGCATTATACCATCCAAGAGGGGCTGGACGCCCTGCGCGATGTCATTTATCATATCGAAACCTACGATGTGACTACGGTGCGCGCCAGCACGCCGATGTATCTGCTGGCCCGTTTCATCAAGAGCATGGGCATCAAGATGGTGCTGAGCGGAGAAGGTGCGGACGAGATTTTCGGCGGCTACCTCTACTTCCACAAGGCTCCCGATGCGCAGGCTTTCCACGAGGAGACCGTTCGCAAACTCGGCAAACTCCACTTGTATGACTGCCTGCGGGCCAACAAATCCCTGGCCGCCTGGGGCGTGGAGGGACGCGTTCCTTTCCTTGACAAAGAATTCCTCGATGTCGCGATGTCCCTTGATCCGGCGGTCAAACTCTGCCCCGGCCAGGAGATGGAAAAACGCATCGTCCGCGAAGCCTTTGCCGACCTGTTGCCCGAAAGCGTCGCCTGGCGCCAGAAAGAGCAGTTCAGCGACGGCGTGGGCTACGGCTGGATTGATTCTCTCAAGGAACTGACGGCCAAGGCGGTCAGCGATTCCCAGATGGAGCACGCGGCCCTGCGTTTCCCCATCCACACCCCGATGAACAAGGAAGAATATTACTATCGTTGCATTTTCGAGGAACTTTTCCCGAGCAACAGCGCCGCCCTGAGCGTGCCCAGCGTGCCGAGTGTCGCCTGTTCGAGCGCCGAGGCCCTCGCCTGGGACAAAGCCTTCCAGGGTATCAACGACCCCAGCGGACGGGCGGTCCGCGATGTGCATCACGATGCTTTGAAATAATAATTATTAACACATAAAACCTTACCATTATGAGCAACCTGAGATTTGATGTGGTACAAGATGCTTTCAAGAAGAAAGCCGCCACGGTCCAAACCCCGAAAGAGAGACCCTCCGAGTATTTCGGATCCCTTTTTTTCAACCGCAGCAACATGCGGAAATATCTGGACGTCGACACCTTCAACCAGTTGGTGGAGTGCATCGACAAGGGTGGTTCCCTGGACCTGGCCATCGCCGACAAAGTCGCCGCCGGTATGAAAACCTGGGCGATGGAGCACGGTGTGACGCACATCACCCACTGGTTCCAACCCCTTACCGAAGGAACGGCCGAAAAACATGACTCCTTTATGGAGTACGACCACAAGGGCGGCATGATCGAAGCCTTTGAAGGCAAGTCGCTGGTGCAACAGGAACCGGACGCGTCGTCCTTCCCCAGCGGCGGTATCCGCGCCACCTTCGAAGCCCGCGGCTATACGGCCTGGGATCCGACCTCTCCCGTTTTCATCGAGGACGACACCCTCTGCATCCCGACGGTCTTCATTTCCTATACCGGCGAGGCCCTGGACTACAAAACCCCGCTCAAGAAGGCCTTGAAAGCCGTCAGCGACGCCGCCGTGCCCGTCTGCCGTCTCTTCGACCCGAAGGTGGAGAAAGTCTTCTCTTATTTGGGCTGGGAGCAGGAATATTTCCTCGTGGATGAAGACCTCTTCGCCGCCCGTCCCGACCTGATGCTGACCGGCCGTACCCTGATGGGCCACTCTTCTTCGAAGAACCAGCAGTTGGACGACCACTATTTCGGCGCCATCCCTTCCCGCGTCGCCGCCTTCATGCGCGATGTCGAGATTGCCGGTTACAAACTGGGCATTCCCCTCAAGACCCGTCACAACGAAGTGGCTCCCAACCAGTTTGAACTCGCCCCCATCTACGGGGAGACCAACCTGGCCAACGACCAGAACCAAATGATTATGAACGTGATGACCCGCATCGCCCGTAAACACGGTTTTGTGGTGCTCTTCCACGAAAAACCCTTCGACGGCATCAACGGTTCCGGTAAGCACAACAACTGGTCGCTCGGTACGGATACCGGCACGCAGCTGCTGGCTCCCGGCAAGGACGCCAAAGGCAACCTGCAGTTCGTCACCTTCTTCGTGAAAGTTCTCGCCGCCGTGCAGAAACACAACGCCCTGCTCAAGGCCAGCATCGCTTCCGCGACCAACGCCCACCGGCTCGGCGCCAACGAGGCTCCTCCCGCCATCGTGTCCGCCTTCCTCGGCCAGACGATGACCGATGTCCTCCGCAAGTTGCTGACCGTTCCTTCCGACACGCCCATCGAGATTGCCGGCAAGAAAGGCAAATCCGTCGGCCTGGTGGAAATCCCGCAGATTTTCATCGACAACACCGACCGCAACCGTACTTCTCCCTTCGCGTTCACGGGCAACCGTTTCGAGTTCCGCGCCGTGGGTTCGAGCGCCAACTGCGCCAGCGCGATGACCACGCTCAACGCCGCCGTCGCCGAGCAATTGCTGGACTTCAAGGTCGCCGTCGACAAGGAACTGGCTGCCGGCAAAGCCCTGAATGTCGCCATTATGGATACCCTCAAGCCCATCATCGCCTCCATCATCGACACCGTCTGCTTCGACGGCAACGGCTACAGCGATGAGTGGCAGAAAGAGGCCAAACGCCGCGGCCTCGACACCGAGACCAGCGTGCCCAAGATGTT
>JAGCUV010000038.1 GCA_017962705.1 Bacteroidales bacterium | reverse complement strand
GTTTCCATAATGCGGACGGTGTCGCCGGCCTGGCATTCGTTCTTCTCATCCTGGGCGTAGAACTTGGTGGTCTTTTTGACAAACTTCCCGTAGATGGGGTGTTTCTCTTTGGTCTCAACGGCAACGACGATGGTTTTTTCCATCTTGTTGCTGACCACGATACCTATTCTTTCTTTACGAAGATTTCTTTCCATGGGAGTCAATGTTAGTTCTGTTTCTCTTTTTGGGCCAGGACCGTCATCATGCGGGCGATATCCCTTCTGGTCTTGGCGATTTTGGACGTATTCTCCATAGGAGTGACAGTGTGGTTGAGCTTCATGGTGTCGAGGTTGGCTTTCTCGACTTCAATGCGGTCGCGAAGATCGGCGACGGACATTTCTCTTGCTTCAGCTGCTTTCATTTTCCGTTCTCCTTATTATAATTCAACATAATCCCTGCGGACGACAAACTTCGTCGTGATGGGGAGTTTCTGGGCACCCAGGCGGAGGGCTTCTTTCGCCACTTCGAGGGAGACGCCTTCAATCTCGATAAGAATGCGGCCCGGGGTAACGGGAGCGACGAATCCTTCGGGATTACCTTTACCTTTACCCATACGCACTTCGGCAGGTTTCTTGGTGTAAGGCTTGTCAGGGAAAATCCTGATCCAGACTTTACCTTCACGTTTCATGTGACGTGAAACAGCCTGACGGGCAGCCTCAATCTGACGACCGGTCAGCCAGCAGTTTTCGAGCGTTTTGATTCCAAAAGAACCGAACGCAAGCTGGTTGCCTCTCTGTGCAAGACCTTTCATGCGGCCTTTCTGCTGCCTTCTGAATTTGGTTTTCTTTGGTTGTAACATTGTCTTATTACTTTAGTCAAAATCCTAATAAAACACTGATTTTCAGCTATTTGCCTTCAATCACCCCACTTTTTGGGACTGCAAAGTTAGTAAAAATTCTTCAAATACAAACACTCTTGCAAAAATTTATTAAACTTTTTAGACCAAGATTTTTGATATTTAAATATCCGTAAATCAAAAGTTTGTACTATATGGTCGATAAAATTTTATTACATTTTGGACAAAAAATTTTCTATTTTTGTTCCGTCCTGCCCGGATTTTGTTTCTTTCCGGGATTTGGGTATATTTGCATGACGAAAGAAATGAAAGCCAGCCGTCATACCTTTATTCGTATAACAGGACTGCTCTTTGTCTTGTCCTCTCCGCTCCTGCGTGCAGGTATTATCTGCGGGCATATCGACAAGCGCGACACCGTTGTATCGCCCGCCGCCTATGCGATGGCTTATGTGGCGGAATGTCGTACGGGGGCGACGGCGGACGAACACGGGAATTTTCTGCTGCGCCTGCCAGACAAGTATGACGGGAAAAAGGTAACGGTCGAATATTCCCTTATCGGCTATGCTTCTGTCGAACACGAGTGGACAGTTGTTCCGGAAGGAGCGCCCGTACAGGTGGACAGTGTCGTTCTCGATTTCAGCCCCATCATGCTGGCGGCTTCCTATGTAACGGCCGATGGCAAGGACCCGGCTGAATACATCCTCAGCCAGGTGTGGAAGACGGCGGACAGGAACCGCAAAAAAGTGAAGAACTACAGCGCGCATGTCGAATACACGCTGGCTACGCACGAACTCCCGATGGTGGCTCATATCCTCCCGGGGTTTACTTTGATGATGGCGCAGATTGCCGCCGGATTCATGGGTTTCGGTCCCGTGCTGGATTACAGCATCAAGCACAACGATCTTTTTGCCACCGTTTCGTTGGACCGTCGCGTGAAAAACGGGGTGCGCAAGGATAGTAATCACGAGATTTTGGATATGACGCCCGGACTTCCCAAGGGCGTGCAGAACAACATCAAGTCCATTTTCGGAAAAATCGATTTGTTCGGTCTGCTGTACGGGGGCCAGAATGCCTGGGGACGTAAATTCACCCGCCGCAGTGATTTCGAACTGGCCGGCAGTTACAATTATGGGGATTATATCGTGGATGTCCTCTTTTGGAAAGACCCCAACAGCGATGCGACGGCTACCATTCACGTGCTGGAGGACAACTGGAGTATTCTCAAAGTGCAGATTGGCCGTCAGGAGGAAGCGGTGCAGTGTGAAGCCCGCGATATCGGCGACGGCATCTTCCTGCCGGTGAGTTTTGTGATGAAACCCGCGCTTACCCGTGTCAAAGTAGCGGATATCCCGATGGTCATCGACAGGGCCAATGCGGAAATCAAAGACAAAAAGATTCGAAAGCGTGCGATCAAGCTTCTGGAAGAGCACCGGCAGAGGGGGGAGGACTTCAATCCTTACATTGCAGCCCGCTTTGATGTCCGTTACGGCATCGAATAATTCCCGTTACTTCCGAATTATTTCCACCATGCAGTCGGCGCGCCCGTCCGGGAAAAGGATGCTGAGGCGGTCGCCCGGGGACAGCCGTCCCGCCGCTTTGAGCACCTTGCCGCCTTCGTCCAGGGCCAGGACATAGCCCCTGCGGAGGATGTTGCGGGGATCGGCCGAGAGGATGCGGTTTTCCAGCAGGTCGATGCGGGACTCCATCCGGGCGATTTTGGCGCTGAAAGCCATGATCAGTCGGGATACATAGGAGGAGATGTGCTCGTCTTCTTGCTCATAGAGATCCAGCAGCCAGTCGGCCAGCGCCGTCGGCGTCTTGACAGAATCATAGGCGACCTCGTCGCAGATATGATGGTCCTGGTCGTGACCGACGGCGGTGAGCACCGGGACGGGGCAATCGGCGATCGCCACGGCGAGGTCATAGTCGTCGAAGCAGAGTAAATCAAGCTTGGAGCCGCCGCCCCGCAGGATCACAATCAAGTCAAAAGGAAGTTCGCCGCCATTCGACGCGCCGACCCCGGCTGCTTCTTCAAGGGCGGCGGCCATCGAAGCGGGGGCCTGGGTGCCTTGCATCATTGCGGGGAACAAGACGGTCTGGAAGGCGAAGCCGTATTCATTCTCGTGCAGGTGGCGCATAAAATCACGGTAGCCGGCCGCATCTTCTGCGGAAATCACCGCAATCCGATAGGGGAGGGCTGCCAGGGCCAGGGCTTTCTGCGTCTCGAAGCGCCCCTCTTTCCGGAGGCGGGCGATGGTTTTCTGCCGGGCTTCCTCCTGCGCCCCCAGCATCACGGAAGCATCGATGTCGTTGACAATCAGCGACAGCCCGTAGAGTTCGCTGTAGTTGACCCGCACTTGGAAGAGCAGGGTCATTCCCTCCTGCAAAGGCGATCCGGCGACCGATTCAAAATAGTCGCTGATGACGGTGTATTTCCCGGCCCAGATGACGGCACGCACTTTCGCCACGAGCGAACCATCCTCCTGCGATTGCGACAGTTCCAGATAGCAGTGGCTTCCCCGCCGGGCCTTGATGGAACTGATTTCCGCCCGTACCCAGAGCATTTCGGGAAAGGCTTCTTCCAGCCCTTCCCGCAGCAGGATCTGCAAGTCATACAGTTCGATGAAAGCTTGTTCGGACATCGTTTAATCCAATTTCAGAACGGCCATAAAAGCGCTCTGGGGCACTTCGACGGTGCCGATCTGCCGCATGCGCTTCTTGCCCTGTTTCTGCTTTTCAAGCAGTTTGCGCTTGCGGGTGATGTCGCCGCCATAGCATTTGGCCGTCACATCCTTGCGTACCTGGCGGACGGTCTCGCGGTCGATGATTTTGGCGCCGATGGCCGCTTGGATGGCGATGTCGAATTGCTGTCGGGGGATGAGTTCTTTGAGTTTCTCACAGATTTTCCGACCGAAATCATAGGCGTGATCGGCGTGAATCAGGGAGGAAAGGGCGTCGGCAGGCTCGCCGTTGAGCAGGATGTCCAGTTTGACCAGCTTGGACTCTTTGTAGCCGCAGATGTGGTAGTCGAAGGAAGCGTAGCCTTTGGAAATGCTTTTGAGCCGATCGTAGAAGTCGAAGACAATCTCGGAAAGGGGCATTTCGTAGGTCAGTTCCAGCCGGTCGGCGGTCAGGTAATGCTGACCCTTGAGCGTACCCCGCTTATCCAGGCAGAGTTTCATAATCGGACCGTAGAAATCGGCTTTGCTGATGACCTGCGCCTGGATGTAAGGCTCTTCAATGTGGTCAATCAGAGTGGGGGCGGGCATTCCGGAGGGATTGTGTACATCCAACACCTCTCCTTGGGTGGTGTAAACTTTGTATGAGACGTTGGGAACAGTGGTAATCACATCCATTCCGAACTCACGGAAAAGCCGTTCCTGGACGATTTCCAGGTGCAGTAGTCCCAGGAAACCGCATCGGAAGCCGAAGCCGAGGGCCAGGGAGGATTCGGGCTCGAAGACCAATGATGCGTCGTTGAGTTGGAATTTCTCCAGCGAAGCGCGCAATTCCTCATATTGGTCCGTCTCTACCGGGTACATACCGGCGAAGAGCATCGGTTTGACCTCTTCGAAGCCCGCGATGGCTTTCTCGCAAGGGGTTTCCGTGAGGGTGATGGTATCGCCCACCTTTACTTCCGACGCCATTTTGATGCCGCTGATGATATAGCCCACACTGCCGCAGGGAATTTCGTCGCGGGGGCAGAGCTTCATTTTGAGCACGCCCACTTCATCGGCCACGTATTCCTTGCCGGTATTGAAGAATTTCACCTTGTCGCCCGTACGGATTGTCCCTTGCTCCACCTTGAAATAGGCAATGATGCCCCGGAAAGGGTTGAAAATGGAGTCGAAAATCAAGGCCTGCAGCGGGGCTTCCGCATCGCCTTTCGGCGCGGGGATTTTTTCTACAATCGCGTCCAGAATTTCGGCAACGCCTTCTCCGGTCTTGGCCGAGCAACGGAGCACGTCTTCGCTTTTGCAGCCCAGCAGGTCCACAATCTGGTCCGTCACCACTTCGGGCATGGCGGATTCCACGTCGATTTTGTTGAGGACGGGAATGATTTCGAGGTCGTGTTCGATGGCTAGGTAGAGGTTGGAGATGGTCTGGGCCTGAATGCCTTGGGTGGCGTCGACAACCAACAGGGCTCCTTCACAGGAGGCGATGGCGCGGGAGACTTCATAGGAAAAGTCCACGTGGCCCGGGGTGTCGATGAGGTTCAGGGTGTAATCTCCCTTTTCGCCCGCCTCTCCCTTGTATTGGTAGTCCATCTGGATGGCGTGGCTCTTGATGGTGATGCCTTTTTCTTTCTCCAGATCCATCGAGTCCAGCACCTGATTCTCCATTTCCCGCGTGTCCAGCGTTTGTGTCAGTTCCAACATACGGTCGGCCAGGGTGCTTTTCCCGTGGTCAATGTGAGCGATGATGCAGAAGTTTCGGATATGGGATTGTGCGATGGACATACGGACTATTCGTTTTCAGTCCGCGAATATACTAATTTTTTTGTATTCGGAAAGAAGCGTACGCTCCTTCTACAGTTGGATGGCGTGCAGTCGTTCCTGCAGGGCGGTCAGATGCTTCATCAATTCGGAGAAGGAAGGAGAGTCTCCGTAGATGAATTTGTTCTGCATCATTTCGTAATCTTCTTTCCACAGGGGCAGTACCTCCGCCGACGGGAGTATCGACAGGTTTTCCGGGGTGTGGCGGCTGTAGTCGATGCCCCGCATCGCATTGAAGACCCGGCGGTGCTCCACCAGCGACTGATACAGGTCGGTGTCGGCCATCGCTTTCTCGGCAAATCCCGTCTTGTCCAGGCGGTAGAGGTCGAACAAGTGCCTCGACATCCGCTTGTAGCGCGGATAGTTCTTCTGGAATTCCTCGTGGAGCAGGAAGACCTTTTCCAAAAAGGTGCGTGTCGGAGAGACGGTCGGGATGCAAGTGCCGGGGTTGTCGATCAGGGGGGACAGTTGCACGGCGAAGGGCTCGATTTTTCGCATTTCCCGGGGCTCTCGGGGACTGCGGCAACTGAACTCCACCTTGACCTCCCCTTTGATGTAATCGTCTTCCGGCAACAGGCTGCGGTAGGGGATGATCAGGACGGTGGGGTCTGCGTCGGAGTCTTTCCGTTGCCGTACCCTCACCTCGCTTTCCCAGCCTCCGAATACGTTCAGCGTTACTTTCAGTTCCCGGGCCATTTCGTTTTCAATGTAGGCTCGGGTGAGTTTGCGGATGCGGTCTCGTTGCGAGCGCGTGCCTCCCTCCAGGCCGAAGAAGGATTTGTCAAAAGAAATGTCCACGTCTTCAGAAAATCGCCGCGTAATGTCCCAAGCCTTGCTCAGCGAAGTGCCGCCTTTGAAGGTCAGGGCCTCGGCGCAAGTCAACTTGAAGATGGAGTTAATCACGTGGCAGACCCACCAGTCTTTCTCGGCCGCTTTGGGGCTGATGTGGTAGTTCTCCCATATTTTATGGTACATTTTGAGCTTTGCTGCATCGTCGACTTCCCAGAAGTCATACTTAGGCAATGATTCTTTTCCTTCTTCCATCGTATTTGTTGAATTTTTTGTTGGACCTTCCTTGCATCTGTAAAATGATTTCGCGAATCCACTTGGGGGTGGCTTTCAAATCTTCACGAATGTCTTCATAAGGGACTTGCGCGTAAATTTCTTCCATCCGTTCCGTGTCAAACTCCCAGAGATCCTGGGGGCCGATTTCCTCCAGGGCGAGCACCGTCAGCATCAGGATGCGGGATTTGTAGTTGAAAATGCGCGGGGGTACGTGTTCCAGGATGATGGGCCGGAATCCGTCGTGGTAATGGATGCGGCGTGACGGACCATCCGTGCTGTACACGGGGTTCATCACCACTTGTTCGGAAAGCCCTAGCATATTTTGGGCTTCGCAGCCGCACGGGGCCGTCCGGAAACCGTCGCGGCTTCTGAATTTTTCCAAAACATCGTCGGCGCCGGCCGGGCAAGGGCCGATTTTCCAGAAATCGTCATAACTGGGCACGCAATAAATGCCGCGGCTCATACGCATCAGCACGCCCCGGGCGACCAGGCGCTGGAGGGCCTTGGAAATAGCTTTTTCGCTGCCGCACTCGAAAAAGTCATCGGGGAAATACACCTTTCCCTCGCCTCCCTCGACGAGTATACGCTCGATTTTTTTCTCTACGCTGTCCATAAGCAAAACAAATTTTGTCGCAAATATAGACCATCTTCGCGACAAAACAAAACTTTTTAATAATTCTGAAATTATGCTTACTTTTGCAAACAATCTGGTGAAATCCGGAAACCGGATAGGAATATGGCGGAAATCAAAAAAGAGCGACTTTTATCCTTGGACGTGCTCAGGGGAGCGGATTTGTTCTTCCTGCTGATTCTCGGGCCCGTCCTGCGCGCGGTCGTCAAAGCGGCGGAAGGGCCTCTCTGGCTGGGTGAACAACTGCAGCACGTGAAGTGGGAGGGCTTTGTCGCCTGGGATATCATCATGCCGCTGTTTCTTTTCATGTCCGGCATCACCATCCCGTTTTCACTGGCGAAATACAGGCAGGGGCTCACGCCGGACAAGGGCTTTTATCTGAAGCTTCTGCGGCGCCTCTTCCTGTTGTTCCTGTTGGGCTGGCTCGTACAGGGCAACCTGCTGGAATTTCAGTGGAAGCTCTTTCATCCCTATGCCAACACCTTGCAGGCGATTGCCGTGGGGTATGTGGTGACGGCGCTGTTTTTTGTGCATTGCCGTCCCCGCACGCAAATTCTCTGGTGCGCCGGTTTCTTTGCCGCCTACCTGCTGGCTTTCGTCCTGACGGGGATGAACACCAACCCGCAAGACAATGTGGCGATGTGGGTGGACAAGGCGGTCCTGGGGGCCCATCGGGACGGGGTGCGCTTTCTGGAGGACGGCAGTTGGGTGTTTCGCAAGAGTTACCAGTACACCTGGATTCTTTCCAGCCTCAATTTCATCGTCACCGTCTTTCTGGGCTGTTTCACCGGACAATTGCTTCGGGGGCCCAAGGAAGGAAAATTATCTATTACGTCCAGACTGCTGGTTTTCGGTGCCGCGCTGGTGGCGGCCGGCCTGCTGCTGAGCCTTTATTTCCCCATCATCAAGAAAATATGGAGCAGTTCGATGACCTTGTATTCCGGCGGCATTTGCGTGCTGTTGATGGCCCTATTCTATTTCTGGATTGATGTCAGGGGGCACAAGCATCATTGGGATTGGCTGCGCATCTTCGGAATGAATTCCATCGCTGCTTATACCTTGGGCGAGTTGGTGGATTTCTCCAGCATCCCGAAATCGCTGTTTTTCGGATTCAGCCAGTGTTTGGGGCCGTGGTATGACGTCCTGCTTGTCTGCGGAGAGGTGGGCGTGCTCTTCTTGATTCTGTACGCCCTATATAAATTAAATGTATTTTTGAAAGTATAGTAGATATGAGGATTTTTCGATTTTTGGCGTTATTCCTGCTTGCGACGGGCCTGTTGGCCGGCTGTTGCGAACCTTCGCTCATCAAAACCCAGGTGCCTGTCCGTCCGGCCGGGCAGGAGGATGTCATCGGGCTGACCGTCGCTCCCTTGGACACCGTGCGGATCGGGGTCGTGGGGCTGGGAATGCGGGGCACGCACGCGGTCCGGCGTCTTCTGAAAATTCCGGGAGTGGAGATTACGGCCCTGTGCGACCTTCGCGAGGGACCGGTGGCCGACAACCAGGCGCGACTGGGGCGGCGCGGACGCAAGCCTGCCCAGTGCTACAGCGGCAGCGAAGATTGCTGGAAGGGACTTTGCGCGCAGGAAGATGTGGATTTGGTCTATATATGCACAGACTGGCTCACCCATACGCCCATCGCCCTTTGCGCAATGGAGCACGGAAAGCACGCTGCCATCGAAGTGCCGGCTGCGTTGGATTTGGACCAGATTTGGGCGCTGATCAATATGGCCGAGAAGCAGCGCGTCCACTGTATGATGCTGGAGAACTGCGTCTATGACTTTTTCGAGTTGACGACGCTTCAGGCGGCGCAGGACGGGGCTTTCGGCGAGATTCTTCACGCGGAAGGCGCCTATCACCACAATCTGGATGCGTTCTGGGGCGGTTATTGGAACAACTGGCGGCTGGACTACAACAGCAAGTATCGCGGCGACAACTATCCCACGCACGGCATCGGCCCCATCTGCCAGGTTTTGAATATCCACCGGGGCGACCGGATGGTCCGGCTCGTATCGATGGACACCAAGCCTTTCAACGGTCCGAGGTGGATGAAAATGTACACGGGCAAGGAATGTCCGGATTTTTCCCAGGGCGATGAGACCAACACCCTCATCCGCACGGAAAGCGGCAAGACGATGCTGATTCAGCACGATGTGATGACCCCGCGCCCGTACGACCGTCTCTATCGGCTGGTCGGCACGGACGGCTATGCGGGCAAATATCCCATCAAATTGTATTGTTTCCGCGAAGCGCCGGCGGAAGATGTGGATGCCGACCACATCCCGGAGGAAAAAGTTTATACGGACGCCGAACTGGACGCGGTGATGCAGCAGCACCGCCCTGATATCCTGACCGAAGAATTGGAGGCCCTGGCCAAGAAAGTCGGCGGTCACGGCGGCATGGACTTCCTGATGGACTATCGCATGATTTATTGCCTGCGCAACGGCCTCCCCTTGGATATGGATGTCTATGACCTGGCGGAATGGTGCTGCATCGCGCCGCTCTCCCGCCTGTCGTTGGAAAATGGCAACCGTCCCGTCGAAGTCCCCGATTTCACCCGAGGGGCTTGGCAAAAGGTTCAGGGCTACAAGCATCATTTGAAGTAAATGAATAAGAAAGAGACTTTTGATTACGCCAAGGCGGTCGCCGAATTGGAGGAGATTGCCGCGAAGGTGGAGGATGCATCGACCAGCATCGATGATATCGACCGCTACATCAAACGGACCAAGGAATTGGTCGAGGCCTGCCGTCAGTACTTGCGCAGCAACCGCGAGACGCTGACTGCAATCGAAAAATAGCATTTTACAAAATACATCCTATGGCGAAAAAGAAAAAGTCCCCGATGCTCTATGAAATGGACCCCTATCTGGAGCCCTTCAAGGGGAAAATCGAGGAACGGCACGCCCGTTATGCCGCCCTGCGCGACAAAATGAGCGTGAAGGGCTCGCTTTCCAAGGGCGTCAACAACCAGATGTACTATGGCCTGCACAAGATGGATGACGGCCGCTGGGTGTTCCGGGAATGGGCGCCCAATGCCAGCAAGATATACTTGATTGGCGATTTCAACAACTGGAAGCGCGCCGAGGCTTTCGCCCTCAAGCCCGTGGGCGGCGGCAATTGGGAACTGATTCTGGAAGACTTTTTCCTGTCTCACGGCACGCTGTATAAGCTCTT
Organism: Bacteroidales bacterium; assembly: GCA_017962705.1. Classification (GTDB taxonomy): domain Bacteria; phylum Bacteroidota; class Bacteroidia; order Bacteroidales; family UBA932; genus Cryptobacteroides. The sequence continues at coordinate 15,313 of JAGCUV010000038.1, read as the reverse complement.
TATCGAATGGCCCGGTGGAGGCGGGGAGCGCCTGCCGGCTTATGTGACGCGGGCTGTCCAGGACGAAGAGACCAAAGCCTTCTGCGCCCAGGTGTGGGATCCGGACAAGCCTTACAAATGGCGTAGGACTCGCCCGAAAAGGATCGGCGCGCCCCTGATTTACGAATGCCATATCGGGATGAGCGGCGAGAAAGAAGGGGTGGCGACCTTTGAGGAGTTCCGGCGCGACGTATTGCCGCGCGTGGCCGACCTAGGGTACAACACTCTTCAGATTATGGCCTTGCAAGAGCATCCTTATTATGGCTCCTTCGGCTATCAAGTGTCCAATTTCTTCGCCCTTTCTTCCCGTTTCGGCACCCCTGAAGAGTTCAAGCGGTTGGTGGACGACGCCCACGCCAAGGGCATCGCCGTGGTGATGGATATCGTGCATTCCCATTCCGTGGACAATGAAGCGGAAGGGTTGAGCCGGTTTGACGGACGCGAAGATTTGTATTTCTATCCCGGAGAGGCGGGCCGGCATCCCGCGTGGGGCTCCCGTTGCTTCGATTATGGAAAGGACGAGGTCAAATACTTCCTCCTGTCTAACCTCAAATACTGGATGGAGGAATACCGGCTGGACGGTTTCCGTTTCGACGGGGTGACCAGTATGATTTACTGGGACCACGGGTTGGGCCGGGATTTCTGCGATTACGAACCGTATTTCGACAATGGCGTGGACGAAAACGCGCTCGACTACCTGGCGCTGGCCAATATGCTGGTTCGGGAGTTGTATCCGGATGCGCTCACCATCGCCGAGGAGGTGAGCGGAATGGCGGGGATGGCGGCTCCCTTCGAACAGGGGGGCGTCGGGTTCGGCTACCGGATGAGCATGGGCGTGGCGGACCATTGGATCAAGTGGATCAAGACCCTCTCCGACCAGGAGTGGAATATGGGCGAGATGTGGTGGGAACTCACGACCAAGCGGGCCGATGAGAAGACCATCAGTTATGCGGAATGTCACGACCAGGCGATGGTGGGGGACAAGACCATCATCTTCCGCCTGATGGATGCGGAAATGTACACCGCGATGAACAAGGGCTCGCAGTCGCTCGTCGTGGACCGGGGCATCGCCCTGCACAAGATGATTCGGCTGATTACGCTGGCGACGGCGGGCAACGGCTACCTCAACTTTATGGGCAACGAGTTCGGGCACCCGGAATGGATCGACTTCCCGCGCGAGGGAAACGGATGGTCTTTCCAGTATGCCCGCAGGCAGTGGTCGCTGGTGGATTCGGACCTTTTGCGCTATAAGTCGTTGAACGCTTTTGACCGGGATATGATACATCTGGCCGCTCGCGAAGGGCTGCTGGAGGCGGCTCCCGAAGCCTTGGTCATTGACCATGAGAAGAAGGTCTTGATATTCAAGCGACGCGATTGCATCTTCGCCGCCAATTTCAACCCGACCGAGTCTTTCTCGGACTACGGCTTTGCGGCTCCTGCCGGCAAATATGAACTGGCGCTGGACACCGACGAGGCGGACTACGACGGCTTTTCCCGTATCAAGAAGGGAGAGTCCCACCTCGCCCTTGCCCAAAAATGCCCCAATGGTCCTCAAGAATACGACAGCACCCTCTTTCTCTATCTCCCGGCCCGCACTATGCAAGTTCTCCGGAAGGTTGATTGAGGTTCTCACGCTGAGGAAGCCTCAGTTTTGCGGACCGTCGCTCCGCGATCCCTCTTTAGTGTGAATTGTTGCGTGCAGACGACATTTTTTTAAAAAGTTTTGCTTGTGCGCAATGTTTTATATATCAGGAAAAAGTTGCGATATTTTCGTTTATGTCCTTCTTTTTTCGTAACTTTGCCGCGAGTTTTTGTTTTTAAGCCATCCCTTTTCCTTGCATAGCAAGGAGTCCCGGAGGGTGGATAAATGATAAGACCTATGGCATTTCTTAAATTCAACAAGGCGGAACTGGTCAACCTGTCCTACTCTCTCAAACGCGAGATTATCAGCGCGAACAAGACGGGCGCCTATTGCAACACGTCCATCATTGCCTGCAACACCCGCCGTTACCACGGTCTGCTGGCCGTGCCGGTCGACGCGCTGGGGGACGGCAAGTATATGCTGCTGTCCGCGCTGGACGAAAGCCTGTTTCTGGGCGGCCGCCAGTTCAACCTGGGCATCCATTGCTATGGCGACCAGTATGACCCCAAAGGCCACAAGTACGTCGTGGACTTCGAGGTCGACCCCATCCCGACCATTACCTACAAGGTGGGTGAAATCATCCTCAAGAAATCTTTCCTGCTCACGCCGGACGCGGATCAGGTGATGATTCGGTACGAGGTGCTCGCCTCTCCTTCCAAAATGACGATGACCTTGCGTCCCTTCCTCGCTTTCCGCAGCGTTCACGCTCTTACCAAGCAGAACGACCAGGCGGACACGGGCTTCCGGGCCGTGGACGGAGGTATTGCCTGCAAGCTCTATCCCGGATTCCCGGACCTCAATATGCAGCTGAGCAATCCCAAGGCGAGTTTCAAATACTCCCCGATGTGGTACAAGAACGTGACCTATTCCGATGAATACCGTCGCGGTTTCGACTGTCTCGAAGATTTGTTCGTGCCCGGAGACTTCAGCGTGGAACTCAAAAAGGGCGATGTGCTGGTCTTCGCCGCCGGTGTTTCTCCCGTGGCGCCGCGCAGCCTCAAAGCCCGTTACGACTCCCTGGCCGCCAACGCCACGCCCTACGACAACTTCCAGGATGTGCTGGCTGCCAACGCCGATTTGCTCAAAGAGAGCAGGGGCGGTCATAAGCGCATCAATGCCGGCTTCTCCTGGCTGGAGACGGGCCTTTTGCGCGAGACGGTCATTTCCCTGCCCGGACTGACACTCTATGCCAACGGAGACTGCGCCGAATTTGAGGAGATTTTGGACAACCTGATTGCGGACGAGCAGGAACGTTTGTTCCATCGGACCACCCAGGTGGAGGCGCCGCTACGTATCGCAGACATCCTTCAGCAGTATATCGCTTTCGCTGGCGACGCCAAAGGCGTGTGGAAGAAATATGGCCCTACCATCAAGGGCATCATCGAAAGTTATGGTCCTGGTGTACGCAAAGAAGTCTCCCTGCATCCCAACGGCCTGCTGTGGGCCCAGATGGACGGGGTGGCCCTGTCCTGGATGAATGCATACGTCAACGGATGGCCCGTCACGGAAAGGGCCGGCTACCAGGTGGATACCAACGCCTGGTGGTACGACACCCTCTGCTTTGCCCTCGAAATGGAAGAGCGTTTCGGCCCGAAGAAGAATGCTTTTGTCGACAAGTGGTCCCGCGTACGGGAGAAAGCCGAAGAGAGTTTCCAAGCCCTCTTCTACGATGAGTCCAAGGGCTATCTGGCCGACTATGTGGATAATGCGGGCGGACATTTCGAAGTGCGTCCCAACCAGATGGTGGCGGCCTATGTCGCCCATTCTCCCGTGGACGACGAGATTAAGAGCCAGATCATGCGAGTAGTCAAGAGCGAGTTGCTCACCAAGCGCGGCATCCGCACCCTTTCTCCCCGCAATGTCAATTACCGGGGCGTTTATGAGGGTTCGCAGACTGAGCGCGACTTGGCCTACCATCAGGGATGTACCCGTCCGGAATACCTGGGTATGTATATCGACGTCTATTTCCGGATGGTCGGTCCCCTGTTCGCCAAACGGGCGGAGTACCTGCTGGAAGGATTCCTCGAAGACCTCAGCAAGCACGGCGTGGGCGCCTTCTCCGAACTCTACGACGGGGATCCCCCGCACGAGCCCCACGGCGCCATTTCCTCCGCTTGCGCGACCGCTTCGTTGCTGTGGAGCGAGTATTTGATTGCGAAAAATAAATTGGTAAAATAATGAAAGTATTGATGTTCGGTTGGGAGTTTCCTCCCCATATCGCAGGCGGTCTGGGCACGGCTTGTTACGGTATGACGAAAGGGCTGGCGGCCAATGATGTCGAGGTCCTCTTCGTGATGCCTTCCGCAAGCGGCGACGAAGACCAGAGCGCGGTGAAAATTATCAATGCGAGCGATGTTGCCGTGGATGTGACGACGCGCACCGTGGACGAGTTTCTCGGAAAGGTGCAGTTCGTCCATATCGGCACGAATATGATTCCCTACGTCTCTCCCGAAGACTTCTCGACGATTGTTGAGGAGGAGCGCCGCCGGCAGGTTGAGGATTTCCGCATCCAGTACGGGCAGAAGTTCAAGTTCTCCGGCAAGTATGGCGCGAACCTGATGGAAGAGGTGGCCCGCTATGCGATGGTCGGCGCCACGATCGCCCTCCAGCACAAAGACGAGTTCGATGTCATCCACGCCCACGACTGGCTGACCTATCTCGCCGGCATTGCCGCCAAGCAGCTGACCGGCAAGCCCCTGGTCATCCACGTCCACGCGACCTCTTTCGACCGCAGCAGCGACGACAACATCGACACGCGCGTGTACGAGCTGGAAAAGAAGGGGATGATGATGGCAGACAAAATCATAGCCGTGAGCGACCTCACGCGCAATATCTGCATCAACAAGTACGGCGCCGACCCGAACAAGGTGGTGGCCGTGCACAATGCCGTGGATTTCAGCGGACGCGAGAACATCCAGGTCGAGCGTGGCGTAAAAGACAAGGTGGTGACCTTCCTGGGACGCGTAACCTACCAGAAAGGCCCCGAGTATTTCATCGAGGCGGCGGCCAAGATTCTCAAACGTTGCGAACACGTTCGCTTCGTGATGGCCGGCAGCGGCGACATGCTCAACAAATGCATCCGTCACGTCGCCCGTCTGGGTATTTCCGACCGTTTCCATTTCACGGGCTTCCTGCGTGGGGCTGACGTGCAGAAGATGTTCGCCCTTTCGGATGTGTATGTGATGCCGTCCATCAGCGAGCCTTTCGGCATTTCTCCGTTGGAGGCTATGCAAACCTACGTCCCTTCCATCATCAGCAAGCAGTCCGGCTGCGCGGAAATCCTGGATTACGCGCTCAAGACCGACTTCTGGGATGTGGATGCGATGGCCGATGCCATTTACGGCTTGCTCAACTATCCCGCCCTTGCCCGCGTGGCCGCAGAAAAGGGGCACGAAGAGGTCAATGCCATCAAGTGGGTCAATGCGGCGGCCAAGGTCAAACAAGTTTATCAGTCAGTTCTTTAAGAAGCTGTTTTGATCCTCTTTAATTTTCATCTTTATGTTCTATTTTGGCTATATTTCCTCCTTTCATCAGTCGTGTAGCCCAAACTACACTCCTTCTTCAAGACGAAAATCTATCTCAAAATATCTCCATAAATCTTTTTATCAAAAGAATCAAAACAGCGTCTAAATATGAAAAAGAGTATTTGCCTTTATTTCCACGTGCACCAGCCGACCCGGCTGCGTCTTTTCCGCTTCTTCGATATCGGCAAGACGTCGCACTATTATGATGATTTCACCAACCGGACCATCCTCAAACGGGTGGCCCAGAAATGCTACCTGCCGGCCAACGCCCTGCTGCTGGATCTCATCCAGCGGTGTGGCGGCAACTTCAAGGTGTCCTTCAGCATCACGGGTTCGCTCATCGAACAGCTGGACCGTTACTGCCCGGATGTCATCGAGAGCTTCCGCAAACTCGCCGACACCGGCTGTGTGGAATTCCTGTCCGAGACCTATTATCATTCGCTGGCTTCCCTGGCCCAGCCCGAGGACTTCCGCCATCAGGTCAGCAAGCACCGCAAACTCATTGAAAAATATTTCGGCGTGACGCCCGTCACCTTCCGCAACACGGAGTTGATCTACTCCGACAGCATCGGCGAAATGGTCTCCGAGATGGGCTACAAGACGATGATTACCGAAGGCGCGAAGCACATTCTGGGTTGGAAGAGCCCCAATTTCCTCTACACTTGCGCGAACGCTTCTGACTTGAAGTTGTTGCTCAAGAACTCCAGCCTGAGCGACGACATCGCTTTCCGTTTCTCTGACCGAGGCTGGTCCGAATGGCCGCTGACGGCGGACAAATATCTTTTCTGGCTCAAAGATGCGGCCAAGAAAGACGACATCATCAACCTCTTTATGGATTACGAGACCTTCGGGGAGCACCAGAAAGCCTCCTGTGGCATTTTCGACTTCCTGGGCTCGCTGCCCGATGTCGTCTTGCGTGACGGGACCTTCGAGTTCGTCACTCCGGCGCAAGCCGCCGCCAAGCACAAAGCGGTGGCTCCGCTCGACGTGCCCGATGCGATTTCCTGGGCGGATGAAGAGCGCGATGTGACCGCCTGGCTGGGCAATGACCTCCAGAAAGACGCGTTCAACAAGCTTTATTCCCTGAGCGAGAAACTCGCCCTCATCAACGACGACGCCCTGTGGTCCGACTACGGCCACCTGCAGGAGAGCGACCACTTCTACTATATGTGCACCAAGTTCTTCTCCGACGGCGCCGTGCACAAGTATTTCAATCCCTACGACACTCCGTACGAGGCCTTCATCAACTATATGAATGTCCTCAGCGACTTTATGATCCGTGTGGATGATGCATTGGCTTCCGGTACGATTGTCCGTGTGAAAGAGAGCCCGGTGGCGCCCGTCCGTCTGGTGAAGCCCGTCAAGAAGGCGGCTGGGAAAGCGGAGCCCGCTGCGAAGAGGGCCCCCGCGAAGAAATCCGCTCCCGCCAAAGATGCGAAGAAGAGCGTCAAAGTCAAGAAAAAGTAAACCTTATTAAATAAAACAATGGCATACAGAAGAATTGAAGTCAATCAGCCCTCCTGGAACACCGTACTGGTGAGAAGAAAGCTTAGTGGCGTACTTGCAGAACTTGAAACCCTGTCCAAAAATCTCTGGTGGTGCTGGAATGACTCAGCGAGAGAATTGTTCAAATCCATCGACCCTGACGCCTGGGCGGCAGCGGATGAGAACCCTATTTTGATGCTCGACCGCATCCCGCGCAGCAAATACAAGAGCCTTGAGGCTGACACCGAATTCCTGTCCCGTCTGGAAAAAGTTTCCAAGGAATTCAAACAATATATGGCTCTGAAAGCAGAGCGCAAAGACCCTTCCATCGCGTATTTCTGCATGGAGTACGGTCTGGATACTTCCCTTAAAATTTATTCCGGAGGCCTTGGCATCCTGGCTGGTGACTACCTCAAGGAGACCAGCGATATGAATGTCAATCTGGTGGCTGTGGGTCTGCTGTACCGCTACGGCTATTTCACCCAGATGCTTTCCGCGTATGGCGACCAGGTGTCCAAATACGACGCCCAGGATTTCCTCAAGACGCCCGCCCAGCCCGTGATGGACGAAAATGGCAACTGGCTGACCGTGACCGTCGGATTCCCCGGCCGTCCCCTGCACGCCCGCATCTGGAAAGTGGAAGTGGGCCGCACCGACCTCTACCTCCTCGATACGGACTATGAGGACAACCTGCCCGAGGACCGCAGCGTCACGCACCACCTCTATGGCGGCGACTGGGAGAATCGTCTCAAGCAAGAGTTGCTGCTCGGTGTCGGCGGTATCCGCACCTTGCGCAAACTCGGCCTCAACCCTCAGGTCTATCACTGCAATGAGGGCCACGCGGCTTTCATCGGCCTGGAGCGGATGAACGAATACATCAACAAGGAAGGGCTCAATTTTGAAGAGGCCCTCGAAGTGGTGCGCGCTTCTTCCCTTTTCACCACGCACACCCCCGTTCCTGCCGGCCACGACGCGTTTGACGACAGCCTGCTCGGCAAATACATCGGCCATTATCCCCACCGCCTCGGCGTTGATTGGGAGACGATGATGAGCCTGGGCAAAATCAATCCCTATGACCGCAACGAGAAGTTCTCCATGTCCATCTTGGCGGCCAATATTTCGCAGGAAGTCAATGGCGTGAGTTGGCTCCACGGCGAGGTAAGCAAGGAAATCCTCAACAAGATGTGGCCCGGCTACCTCAAGGACGAACTGCACGTGAGTTATGTCACCAACGGCGTCCATTATCCGACCTGGTGCGCTCCTGAATGGAAAGTGGTCCACGAGAAAGTCTTCGGCGAAGATTTCAAGACCCATCATTACGACAAGTCTTGCTTTGACGGCATCTACAAGGTCTCTGACGAGAAGGTGTGGAGCGTGCGCACGACGCTCAAGACCAAGTTGATCGACAACATCAAGGAGCGCCTGAGCGACCCGATTGCCGCCAGTCACTATTCTCCCCGTCAGGTCGTGACCATCAAGGACACCCTGCGCGACGATGTGCTGACCATTGGTTTCGCCCGTCGTTTCGCGACCTACAAACGCGCCCACCTGCTGTTCCGCGACCTCGACCGTCTGGCCGAAATCGTCAACAATCCCGAGCGTCCGGTCCAGTTCATCTTCGCCGGCAAGGCCCATCCCGCCGACAAGGCCGGTCAGGACCTTATCAAGCGCATTGTGGAAATCTCCAAGCAGGATCGTTTCATCGGCAAGATTATTTTTGTTCCCAATTATGACATCACCCTCGCCAAGAAATTGGTCCAGGGCGTGGATGTGTGGATGAACAACCCGACCCGTCCCCTCGAGGCTTCCGGCACTTCCGGAGAAAAGGCTTCGATGAACGGCGTGATGCACTTCTCCGTGCTGGATGGCTGGTGGGTGGAAGGCTACAAGAAAGGAGCCGGCTGGGCCCTTCCGATGGAGCGCACCTACGAAGACCAGAACTACCAGGACGAACTCGACGCCGCCACTATTTATGGCATCATCGAGAATGAAATCGCCCCGGCTTTCTACAATGTCAGAAAGTCCACGGGCCGCAGCGAGGAGTGGATTGAGTTTATCAAGAACACCATCGCCCAGGTCGCCTGCAACTTTACGACCAACCGGATGTTGACGGATTATGTCAACCAGTATTACGCTCCCGAGTCTGTCCGCGTGGGCAAGTTGTGCGAAAACAATTACGCCGAGGCCAGGGCCATTGCCGAATGGAAGCGCCATATGCGCGCCGAGTGGTCCGGTATCGAAGTGCTTTCCGTCAACCGTCCCGACAGCACGATTGACTGGGAGACGAAGGAGGATTCCGGCGCCTGCCTGGCCGAAGTCGTGCTGAACCTGCGCAATGTCAAGCCCGAGGAAATCGGTATAGAGTTGCTGATTGCCAGCATCAATCGCAAAGGCAACTATCACATTGACGAGAAGTGCGAGCTTCAGGTGGTGTCCAACGAGCCGGGCCGTACGGTGTACAGCGCTTCGATGCAGCCTTCGCGTGCCGGCTTCTACCAAGTGGCCCTGCGCATGTACGCCAAGCATCCCCTGATGCCGCACCGTCAGGACTTTGAACTGGTAAGATGGTTGTAGCCACCGGTTTTTTTGACGGCGTCCATCTCGGACACCGTTTTCTGATCGAACGATTGACGAATGAGGCTCGCTTGCGGGGTACGCAGAGCCTCATCGTCACTTTTTGGCCTCATCCCCGCAATGTGCTGCAGAATGATGCCCGGGATTTCCGTCTGCTGAGCTCGATGCAGGAGAAAAAGGCGCTGCTGCTGGAAATGGGGGTTGACCGGGTGGAAGTCCTGGACTTTACCCGCGCATTCAGTACGATGACGATGCGCGAGTATATCCGCCAGGTGCTTATCGGGCGTTTCGGGGCGAAATGCCTGGTGCTGGGTTACGACAACCGGATGGGCTGTGACTGCCGTGACAGCAGCGAATTGGCGGACATCGCCCGTGAAGAGGGACTGGAGGTCGTTCGCGTGGGCGTGCTCAAATCCGGAAGCCTTGAGTGTCGCGATGCACAAGCGGGTTTCATCAGTTCTACCCGCATCCGCAACGCGCTGGCGGAAGGCCGGGTTGAGGATGCCGCAGCGATGCTGGGTCGTCCGTACAGCCTGCACGGAGTGGTTGTCTCTGGCAACCGCCTCGGGCGCACCATCGGTTTTCCTACCGCCAATATGCAACTCTACGAGCCCCTGAAGGCCATCCCCGCCCCCGGGGTCTATGCTGTCAGTGTAAACATCCCCTCAGCCTGGAGTGAACGCCCCTTTGGGTCCAATGACTATCTAGGCATGTGCAACATCGGCTACCGCCCGACCGTCGGAGTCGGCAACGCCCTCACCATCGAGACCCACATCCTGGATTTCGACGAAGACATCTACGGTCTGGATATCCACATCCACTTTCTGAAACGCATTCGCGAAGAACGCAAATTCGATTCCCTGGCCGCCCTCGCCGACCAACTCAAAACCGACCGCGAGCAAGTCCGCAACACGCGGTAAGATTTGTATTTATCCGGAAATTTGGCTAAATTTGTAGCACTCGTTTTGTGCGAGATAGAAGCGTGAACTATGCATCTTTTTCCGGAAATAGAAAAGTCTTATTCATCCAGTCGTATGACGGCCCGCGAGGCCCAGCGATTGTCCCAGTTCATCGCTTTCGGCCCTATCGTTTTCCAGACCAGCCGTTTGATGATCAAGTGGGGGTTGCTGGACAGCCTTCGCGAGAAAGAGCAGACGCAAGCCGAATTGGTGGCCCGGTCGGGGCTTTCGGAATATGCCGTGAAGGTGCTGTTGGAAGCCTCTCTTTCCATCGGGCTCGTGCTGGTCAACCCGCAGACGGACAAGTACTCCCTTTCGAAGGTGGGTTGGTTTCTGCTGACGGACACGGCGACCCGCGTCAATATGGAGTTCAACCACGATGTCAACTATGAAGGCTTTTTCCGGATGGAGGAGGCGCTGCAAACAGGCAAGCCGGCCGGTCTCAAGCATTTTGGTGACTGGCCGACTATTTATGAAGGCCTATCTTCTCTCCCCGAGCAGGTACAGAAAAGTTGGTTCCGCTTCGACCATTTCTACTCGGACGGTTCTTTCGACCAGGCCTTGGAACAGATTTTCCGTTATCATCCGAAGCATATTATGGACGTGGGCGGCAATACGGGCCGCTTTGCGATGCGATGCGTGGGCCATGACCCCGAAGTGCGGGTGACCATCGTTGATTTGCCCCAGCAACTTGCCTTGATGCGAAAGGCGACAAAAGGGCAGCCGGGGGCTGAGCGCATCGACGCCTGCCCGATGAATATGCTGGATCCGGAAGGCCGTTTCCCGGAGACGCTCCGGCCTGACCTGATATGGATGAGCCAGTTTCTGGACTGCTTCTCCGAGCAGGAGATTCTTTCCATCCTTTCCCGCGCAGCCATGGCGATGGGTCCCCGGACCCGTCTTTGTATTATGGAGACCTTCTGGGACCGCCAGCGTTTCGAGCCGGCCGCCTTCTGCCTGACGATGACCTCCCTCTATTTTACGGTGATGGCCAACGGCAATTCGAAAATGTATCATTCCGACGATATGCTGCGTCTGGTCGGACAGGCCGGACTCGAAGTGGAAGCCATACACGATGGCCTGGGACTCGGTCATTCCATTATAGTCTGTAAACTTAAATCTTGATAAGAATGATGACTTTGCAAGATATTCAAGACAAGGTGAAAGCCTTTCTCGTAGATGAACTCGAGATTGATGAAGAAAAGATCATGGACGAAGCCTCGCTGCGTGACGACCTTGCCATCGACTCGCTCGAAGTGGTGGACATCATCGTTTTCGTTGAGCGCGAATTCGGCTTCAAGATGAAGCCGGAGGATTTCCGCGCCATCAAGACCTACGATCAGTTCTGTCAGTTTATCCGGGAAAAGCTTGGCTGATGTCTCTCATACAGCGGCCTGGAGAGGCTCCACGGACGGGACACCCCGGATGCAGCGCATGCTCATCCGGCTTTTCGGACTTTGCCCCCTGGTCGTGGTGTATGCCGTGATGGGACTGGTGATTCCCTTCTATATGCTCTTTGCCAACGGTTTCCGGGCCTCGTATGATTTTTATCGCAAGCGGATGGGTTATGGTCCGCTGCGTTCTTTTCTGGGGGTGTATCTGAACGAATTCAACCTCGGAATGGTCGTGCTGGACCGTTTTGCCGCTTATGCCGGCAAGCGGTTCCGTTTCGAGATAGAAGGGGAAGCACATTTCCGGGGACTCCTTCAGCAGCCGGAAGGTTTTGTGATGATCGGCTCCCATTTCGGCAACCACGAAATGGCGGGCTATTTCATCAAATCGGAGGGCAAGCGCATCAACGCCCTGGTCTTTTCCGGGGAGACACAGACGGTGATGGAGGGGCGTTCCGGCCGCTTCGGAGCCACCAATGTCCGGATGATTCCCATTGCGGAGGATATGTCGCACATCTTTGCGATGAATGCGGCCCTGGCTGACGGGGAAATTCTTTCGGTGGCCGGCGACCGTTGTTTCGGCTCTGAGAAAATCATCCGCTGTCCTTTCTTCGGGCAGGAGGCTTCTTTCCCGATGGGGCTGTTCCGCCTGGCCGTCCAACGTGACGTCCCGATGGTGGCGCTTTTCGTCACCAAAGAGTCCGTCAACGGCTACAAAGTATGGGTGGATCCCCTTCCGCCGGCCGGTGGAGATAGCCGGGACGAGCGTATGCGCTCGCTCTGTGCTGCGTATGCCGCGCTGCTGGAAAAGCGTGTCCGGCAGTATCCGCACCAATGGTATAACTTTTACGATTTCTGGGCATGACGGCAATCCAACCCGTACCGGCGCAGGAACTCCTGCTGCAACGACCGCCTTTCCGCTTTGTGGATGAGCTGGTCGCTTACGATGAGACCTCCGCCCGGACGGTCTTCCGGGTGCCGGAAGATGGGCCCTTGCTGGAAAACGGGGTGCTGTGCAGCTCCGGTCTGATGGAGCACATGGCCCAGTCCTGTGCCGCCCGGGTCGGCTACCTGAGTTATCTCCGGCACATCCCGCCGAGAATCGGGTTCATCGCCCAGATCAAGGCCTGGGAGTTATTCCGTTTCCCGAAACCGGGCGAGTGGCTGGAGACGGACATTGTCGTCCAATATGAGATGATGGGCATTACCCTGGCCGATGTGACGGTGCGCTCTGCGGGGGAATTGATGGCCAGGGGACAGTTCAAAACCATTTTGAAAGAAGATGACTGAGCGTGTCGCATGCATAGGATATGGCGCCCTAACGCCCGTCGGACCGTCTGCTTCCGCTTCGTATCAGGCTGTCCGGGAAGGTCGTTCGGCCCTGCGATCCTATGAGGGGATGTTCGGCTGTAAGGAGCCGTTTGTCGCTTCTTTGTTCGAGCAGCGTGACAGATTCGAAGGTTATTCCTTCATGGAATCCATCGCCATCCGTGCGGCTCGCGAAGCCCTTGATGCCGCCGCCATCAACCCTTCTTCTCCGCGTGTTGCCTTTGTCCTTTCCTCCATCAAGGGAAATATCGAGGCTTTGGGACAGGAAGATGTTTCCCTGTCCGTGTCAGCCGCCCGTATCGCCCGCTTTTTCCAAAATCCGAACATGCCCATCGTGGTGTCCAATGCCTGTATCTCGGGGGTAGCCGCCCTGTTGCAAGGACGGCGTATGCTGCTTTCCGGACAATGGGATGCCGTCGTAGTGGTCGGCGCCGAAGTGCAGTCGCGCTTCATCATCACGGGCTTTCAGTCGCTCAAGGCGCTGTCGGCCGCGCCCTGCAAACCTTTCGATGCCGACCGGGATGGACTGAACCTCGGAGAGGCCGCCGCGGCGATGGTGCTCGCCCGCTCCGACAGGGGTTGGGAACTCGCAGACGGAGCCATCCGCAACGATGCCAATCATATTTCCGGTCCTTCCCGGACCGGCGAGGGCAGTTACAATGCCCTTCGTTATGTGCTTTCCTCCTTCGCGCCGGAGGAACTGGCCTTTGTCAACGCCCACGGAACGGCCACCCGTTACAACGATGAGATGGAGGCCATTTCCCTTCGTCGTGCAGGCCTGCCGGGTGTTCCGGTCAACAGCCTCAAGGGTTGTTTCGGCCATACGATGGGGGCGGCGGGCATACTCGAATCCATCCTTTCAATGCAGGCTTGCGAGCAGGGGTGCGTCCTGCCTACCCGGGGCTTTTCGACCCTCGGTGTGAGCGAACCCTTGCGGGTGTCCGCACAGGCGCAGTCCTGTACGGGCCGTGCCTTTGTCAAGTTGCTGTCGGGTTTCGGCGGCGTCAACGGAGCGTTGTTGTTCCGAAAAGGAGGGGAGCGATGAGGGTGTGCAAGACCATAACGATTCCCGGCAACACATCGCTGACCGGGCTCTATGCGGAAAAGGTGGGGAACTATCCGAAGTTTTTCAAGATGGACACCCTGTCCAAACTCGGCTTCCTGGCGACGGAACTGCTGCTGGAAGGAGAGGCAGACCGTTTCATCTCCCGCGAAGACCGGGCAGTGCTGCTGTTCAGCCGGAGCGGAAGCGTCTGCGACGACAGCCATTTTGCGAAAAGTATGGAGGATTATCCCTCTCCCTCCCTTTTCGTTTACACCCTGCCCAACATCGTCGCCGGAGAGATTGCCATCCGCAACAACTACCGGGGGGAAACATCGGCTTTTGTACTGGAGCAGTACGACAAGGAACGGATACGCCACGTCGTGGAAGAGGCGTTTCAGGACCGGACGACCCGTTCCGCCATCGTGGGATGGGTGGATGTCCGTTCGGATACGGACTGGACTTGTGAGGTAAGTTTAATCGAAAAATAAACCCAATAATATGGAAGAACTCATCAAAGAATTGAAGACCAAAGTGATTGATGTCTTGAATCTGGAAGGGATGACCCCGGAGGACATCGATGACAACGCCCCCATTTTTGGAGACCAGGGCTTGGGGCTGGATTCCATCGATGTGCTTGAATTGTTGATTCTGCTGGAGAAAAATTATGGCATCCGCCTGACCTCTCCGATGGAAGGGAAAGAGGTGTTCCAAAGTTTTGCCGTCATCGCCCGATATGTGGCGGAGCATCGTACCAAGTGAATCCTGAGATTGTCATAACCGGCAGCGGCGTCGTCAGCGCCCTGGGCTTCGGCAAGCAGGAGCATCTTGCGGCCTTGCGCAACACTCGCAGCGGGATTGCTCCCGTGCGCTACCTGAAGACGGAACTGCTCGATTTTCCGGTCGGTGAGGTGCCGGCTACGGATGCGGAAATGCTCGCCCGTCTGGGCCTGGACGATTCGGTGCCGCGGACCTCTTTGCTGGGCATCCTGGCGATGCAGGAGGCTCTGGAAGAAGCCGGACTTCCGGCCGGACAGGAGCCCTTCCCCTTTGTCTCCGGGACTACGGTCGGCGGGATGGATATGAGCGAGAAACATTTCCCGGCTTTCACCCGTTACCACGATTGCGGGGCGGCGACCGATGCCATTTCCCGGTATTTCGGCTGTTTCTCTTATGCGACGACCCTTTCTACGGCCTGCTCTTCCGCCGCCAATGCCTTTATTTTCGCCGCCAACCTGATTCGCTGCGGCCTGGCGGAACGCGTGGTGGCCGGCGGTACGGAATGTCTGTCCAATTTCCACCTGAACGGCTTCCATTCCCTGATGATT
>JAGCUV010000037.1 GCA_017962705.1 Bacteroidales bacterium | reverse complement strand
GCTTTACGAACCGCTGAAGCTGGTGCCAGGCAGGGGAGTGTATGTCGTTGAGGTACAAGTGCTTGGAAAGACCTGGCGCGGCATGACCAACATCGGCACCCGCCCCACCGTCGGCGGCTCCTTCACCACCATCGAAACCCACATCCTCGACTTTGACGAGGACATATACGGCCTCCCGCTGCGGATCACTTTCCTGAAACGCCTCCGCGACGAGGTCCATTTCCCCACACTGGATGCGCTGAAGGCGCAGCTGACGCTGGACAAGGAAGCCTGCCGCGTTTAGCGGCAAAGCCCCGATCCCAGCGGCTTGCTTCCACCACCATACAGGTATTGTCCCAGTCGATGTCTGGGGCGTCCTTCCTGTCGATGGGCAGCTCGGTGTTGGATATTTGGAAGTTATTCGCGGCAATTCAGTTTTGCATCCACTTTCAAAGGAACAATCACACTCTTGCTTGTAAGCATCCGACAGTCGTACTTGTTCGGATGCTTACGGAGGCGTGTCCACCCCCGGACACGGGCAGGGGGAGGGGCCCGCCAGATACAAGTTCCCGCTTCGCGGGGACGCAGGAGATGGTGGGAGGGGCCGGAGTGGAGCGCGATAGCGCGGAACGGAGTCCTCCGGGAGGGTACTCCCTGCCTCCTCACTCTTACAAAATGACAAATGAAAAGAGGCTGACCTCAAGTCAACTTGACTTTTTGGTCAGCCTCACCTTTAGCGCAAGTTCCGAATCTTCTCAAAACTTCTTTTGTTCCTGTGAGTCAGGCCAAACAGAGATTCTTGGA
The DNA here is from genome assembly GCA_017962705.1 of Bacteroidales bacterium. GTDB lineage: Bacteria > Bacteroidota > Bacteroidia > Bacteroidales > UBA932 > Cryptobacteroides. Next base: position 6,107 of record JAGCUV010000037.1, on the reverse strand, counting down.
CTTTTATTCTGTATTCTTTTTCTTCCAGCGGGACAATCTCAACAATTACCATCGAGGTCAAGTGAGAATTCCTGCTGAATTACTGTCTTATTCTTTTACAGGCTTGACATTATACAAATTTGCTATCCAGTCACGACTAGATCCATTCCCCATACCCGACCAACCATCTGCAGTAAAACTGAAATTATTGGCATCCGTCCCATATCTATCGTGATACCAGGCATTATTTAACCAATACCCCCCAGACCCTGAGTAATAACGGATGTTGCTGTTGTATTGAGCGTAGAGTCCCAGCATGGGGAAGTATGCCTCTTCTGATTCATCAAAAACATGGTTCCCATTTGCATCGTAATAACGACCGGCCGGGAGATCATTTGTTGCTTCAAACTTCGGGAACGTTGCATCGTCACCAGTCAGTGTATATAAATCCTTGTTTAAGTTCTGATATACTTTATAGCCAACGGGAGAAGGATCGTAGATGGTTTTTATTACGCTTTCATAGCTTGCCGCATCACTGCGGACGCCAGAGCATCTTGAATTCCAAAGGTTGGCAAAGCCATCCGTCGGCTTGCACCAACTCTGAGGGAACCACTGACTAATATAATAAACGTAGGCAGTTGTCGGATTTTGAATAGCAGTGCCTATTGTTTGTTCGGTGCCCGTGACCTGTGCATACGGATATGAAACACCGGAAGGATAGAAACGAGTTATATCACTAGAGTTATTCGTGTTATAGGAACGAATTGGATCCTTTCTGCCCCACTGATAATGAAGGCTATGATAGGAATAATCAAAACCGCCGCCGTTCTCCGTGATGGTTGAACTTGTAGATGCTCCCGAAACATTCTGGATGGCGCGGACCATGCAACTCCGGCCTACAAACTGATGCGCGGATTTTTCGACAGTTCCAAGATTGACCGGCGCGAAATAATAACTGTTGTTAGGACCCGGCCGGACGTTTGTCATATCTTCTTCCGTCACCCAGATATGCCAGCTCCAGGCAATCACGTCATTTGCAAAGATGGCGATCAACGCATTCCCTTGCGTGATTTTTTCCGCCGGCACTTCGAATGAAATGTAGTCGTCCGTCAGGTCCGAATCTATTCCAGCATGATACTCTGCATTGGTCACCAGTCCGGGGATTTCCGTCCAAAGAATTCTTGCATAGAAGGTTTTTCCTTCATGTTGCGCGGCGATGTACGGGCCGACTCCACCGTTCGCCTCGGTTTTGATTGGATTGTTCAAATGGTCAAGATAGTAACTAAGAAGATATTGTGAATCAGTAGTCGACATCTTCGTGAAAGCATTCCCATTGACAGCCCCATTCTTCAGTCCATTTCCATAGACGAGCGGGAAACGGTACGTTCCCGGAGCCTGAATAACATAGCAGTTTGCCGTGCTGGTGGAGACCGTCTCGCCCGTGGCGACATTGATGGTGGACAAATCGAAGTCCTCCGTCGGCGTTCGGCCCGCCAGTTCGTCATGATGCGGGTCGGAAGCACTGTTCACCTGCGCCTTCACCGTCATGCGCAGACTTTGTGGATCACTCGAAAGGCTACCGTTGTAGTCGATATTAGCATCCGGAGTAACCCAGTTGGGGGCATTCGTAGACCAGGTCTCTCCGCCATCCTCGGAGAATTCCAACGTAAAGGGAACCGGCTCCGTGGTAACTCCGTCGGTCTTATAACTCACGAACTCATTTGACAGGTTCCGGGTTCCACCCTGATACGTCGTCGAAGCATTGTTCAGCGTCCCGAAATAGAAGTTGAAGCTCAGTTCACCGAACTCCACCTTCTTCCCGCGGTTGCGGGCGAAGACCATCGGCCTGCGGTTATAGTTGCGGGAGGAGAGGAAAGTATCAGAGGCGTCAAAGGCACTCAATTGCACCGAGTTGTAGGTTCCGCAGGGAACAGGGACATTGAGAACGAACATCCTAGGGTTTGCCGGATCGGGCTCCGCACCGATGGTGGTCTCTGCAAGGGTAAAAGTCACCACATTGTTGGACGAGGTGCCCCCGGTCGTGATGGAGGGGAGCATGTTGCCATACCCGTCGTCAGCAAATGCCACCGTATAGTTGCCAGTGACATCCTTGTCAAAGGTCACCGTCAGTTTATGGGTGTTCTCGCTCAGGCCGGAGCAGAGGATACGGAGCAGGCCGCCCACATGATAGAAGTCCAGCAGGCTGGTCGTTTCAGCGTTCACCGCTACCATCGGCATCGGCGAGAAGTCCGAGGTCTTCCCCGTCGCGGTGCCGGACACGATGTCCGAGATGTCGTAACTGTTCGGAAGCGTCACCTTCAGCGCCGTGTTCCCGTAATTCGCCGCGTCCGCCGCCGAGGCGGGATAGACCGCATAATAATCCCGCTGATGGGTTGCCGTCGAGGCCTGCGCCTGCACCGAACCGTCCGTCGGATTCACCGCCAGCGTCTCGTAACTCCCGTTGCTGTAGTGGATGGCGATCTCGTCACCCCCATTCCACGCGAACTTGCCTTCCACACTGTCGTAGGATGTGCGCGTAACCCCGTTTTCGATCCGGGCTGTCAGGATGGTACCCTCCATCTTCTGCGGAGACAGCTCTTCCTCTTGTCTGCATCCCATCACAACGGCAGCAGCGGCCGCGATGAGCAGGATTGTCTTGTTTTTCATCTGTAACATGTTATTCTATATGTTTTTTGTTTGTAATCTCTTATTCTCTCCAACTAAAGAGTCTCCCAAATGAGGTTTTCACCCCAGCCTTCCACGTCCCAGAGGACGTCTTCGCCGTTGGCATATATCAATACCCAGCCTTTCTCGAGATGCACGCCCTTGATGATGTGCTTCTTGCAAGCGCCAAACGTGACGTACTCGCCAGGATGGGTCGCCGCGGTGTCCGAATACTTCAGGGCGAGACTCTTGGTCTCCGGGCTGTCCGCATCGGGGTATTTGACGGTCAGCCTGAGCGTCAGCCCGGTCAGGTCCAGCGGGAGGCCGAACACGGTCAGCACATAATCCGAATCGGTCGCCAGGACCGTACCCGTCGCCGCCGTCACCGACACGGACTTGTTGGAGTCGGTCCTCGCCGGGCCGGCATAGGCGTACTTGTCCGTTCCCGCGTCATACTGGGCCGTCGCGTCCCCGACAAGCGCCATGGATGCCGATTCGATCTCGATGGAAAGGAGCTGGACGTCGGGATCCGCGGAGCGGAGCTGAAACTCGAAGGCCGTGAACGCCGGGGTGAAATCCAGTTCCACGGCATCGCCGCTCACCTTGTTATTGGACGCGCTCGCGGCAGCCAGCATGTAGGCATACTGCATCTGGGCGGACACCTCCTGACTCGCAGGGATGGAATACGTGAAGGCTCCACCGGCACCCGCGGGATTCTCCGCTTCAGAGGTTCCGGGGGAAGGATAGATGGCATAGAACGTGTGGTCCCCGGCGTCACCCCACGACAATCCGTTCGCCTGGACGTTGGAAAGGGTTCCCCGGTTCAAGGTGCCCGTGACGGGATTCACGACGTAGTCCGCCCACTGGTGGGAATCGTTCCAGGATGCCCGGATGCAGTCCGGACTGTAGACACGGATCCGGTCGCCGGACACCCAGTTGATGTCCTGGATCTTCTTGCCGCTGACGGTGTTCACGTCGCCGTAAACGGTTCGGGTCTCCATGTCCCTGGTCCCGACACCGAAAACCACGGGGTCTCCGGCCCGGCGGGAATACGTCCCTTCCATCCAATTCTGCTTGCCGCATCCCGCGACCAGCAGCACCGCTCCTGCGAACAGAAGCAGGGTCTTGCAATTCTTTCTCATAACTCCTACTCCCATTTACTCCCATTGGTGATTGAACTCATCGGTGGAGAAGCCATACTCTTCCACTTCCTGGCCGACGGACACGACGATGGCCGTATCCACAAGGGATGCAGCCAGGAACTCCCGCTCCAGCAGGACGCCCACCGTCTGGACGACCAGCGGCGGGACATAAGGGTGCTTGTGTTTCTTTGTACAGTACATATAGTTGGTTTTAAACATTAATTACCTGATTACCCGCAACTGTTCCCTTTGCGCAACCATTTCCGGATGATAGCGACGGACGTGGTACAGGAAACCGTTGTAGTCCAGCCCGTAACGGCGAGTGATCGAGGCGACGGGTTCGAGCGTCGTTGCGTAAACACTGAACGCGGGAGAGAACAGGCGCTCGTTCGCCATCCCGCGGGCGGTATGGACGCCCGGCGGATGGCCGTCCGCGCCCCTGCCGTCGTACGGGCGCAACGACTCCAGACCCTTGGCTCGGTAACGCCGAAGCCACATCCGAACCGTCGAGGCGTCAAGGTCCATCGCGCGGGCAATGCGCTTACAACCCAGGCCCGATTCGTACAGCTCCACCACCCGCTTCCTCTCGGAGAACGGGTGGGACTTGTACTTGCGTTTCGTCTGTGTCGGTTTGGTCGGCATGGCGTAGTATTATTGTTATCAGGTTAAGTCAGGGTCAGCCAGCAGCGAGGCACCTGGGCCCTCGCGAAGAGGCATCCGAGGAGGGAGACGACCACGTAATACTTGCCCTTGAACTCGACCACGTAGCCTTCCACACCTTTCAATGGGCCTTTTATCACCTTCACCCTGTCGCCCAGCGAGAGAGGACGGTCCAGCGGGACACTTCCTTCCAACGAAAGGTCCAGTACGCGGCGGAAGTCCTCCATCTGCTTGTCGGGAACGACCAGAAGCGTACGGGTGGTGCAGTCTATGATGTACTTCACGGGGAGGCCGCCCACGTTCGCCAAGTCCAGCGCCTCCGGCTTTGTGGCGCGGAGGAACACGAGACTGTTCACCAACGCACGCTCCTTCCGGGAGCCAACGGAGCGCACCGTCGGGATGAAGTGCTCCACACCGGCGCGAAGCAGCCGGTCACGAACCTTCAGTTCCTGACCGCATCGCGTGCGCGCCGCGTACCAGCTGTATGTAAGGGCAGCACTCATCCAGGTGGATCCATTTTATGGGACGATAAAAAATGCCCCCGGCGGAAGGAGTCTTCCGTCGGGGCTGAAACTGCGATATTCCTTTGAAAGATAAGGAGTTAAAAATTTGAAAAATATTGCAATTCTGAAGAAAAAATGTTGTATATTTGTCGCGTTTTATCGTCGGTTAAATTGAACTGATTTTCAGCCAATTATTGCCATTCGGCCGTTTTATTTTCATAATTGATGACGATCCTCCCTGGCTTTCCAGGTATTCCGCCCTCTCCGGAGAATGTCGCTTCGTTGATAGCGTGTCGGGTTTTTTCTTAATGTCTGGAAGATAAACGGAAAAGCCTCGTTCAGTTGTGGCGGTTACATAGGATTATTGAAAATAATAAGTATATTTGCAAGTCAGCCAATGGGATGACTGACCTGTGTGAAGAAAGTGTACGTTTTATCCATATGTTATCTGGGTGGTTTATCCCGTATCGTGGCCATTCCAGAGCCTATATTCGGATAGACGTGAGGCTCCACACTTTTTTGTACAATATCGGGCGGGGAGCCTGCTCGGCTACAGGATGTAATGTTCTCCAACATTGCCATCGCTTTTCTTATATCGCTGGGGATAGCCCTGGTGCTGTTCCTCGTTGTGAAAGGCATCTATTCCCGTTTCTCTCCGGAGACGGTGCATATCCTTGTCGCGGCGTTGGCCGTTGTGGGAAGTACGGTGGCGGGAACCGTTGCGATTAGCAGCGGAAAAGCCTTCCAGTATGTGGTTTCGCTTGAAGAGGGCGCAAAAAATATGGCAGGGCAGGTGGATGACCTGCAAAGAGAGTACGGGCTGGACCGTTTCGGCTTGTCAGTTTCCGATATGGCCGGCGGTTATGTGAAAGGGGCGGCTGATGTGGCGAAAAGCAAACTGAAAAGGGCCAGGACCCTGTCCATTACCGTCATGGCTGTATTGAATGTGCTGCTGATCCTTTTCCTGCTCAACGCAGGAAGCAAAGCCGTATCCCGGCGCTCCCGTCAGCGTTATTCCGATGATTTGGACGACCTGGAGGATTTGGGAAGATCCTCGTCCCTGGATGATTTTGACCTTGACTGACGATGCTGCGTAATTTCATACAGATTGTCTCGGAGGGCATCCGCATGGACGGGACCGGGCTGACCGTCGTCTATG
>JAGCUV010000036.1 GCA_017962705.1 Bacteroidales bacterium | reverse complement strand
GCCGTGGCAGATGTTGCAACTCACATCCACCTCGGCGGACGGTTCGGTGAACGGAAAGTAGGAGGGACGCATGCGAATCTGCGTCTCGGGACCGAACATCTCGCGGGCGAACAGCAGAAGGGCCTGTTTAATAGCCGCGAAAGTCACATTCTCATCAATATACAAGCCTTCCACCTGATGGAAGATGCAATGCGCACGGGCGGAAATGGCTTCATTACGGAACACGCGGCCCGGGCAAATCACGCGGATGGGCAGTTTCATCGTCTCCATGCAACGCACCTGCACGCTCGATGTGTGGGTGCGGAGCAGAATCGGGTTCGGCTGGCTCTTGTCCGTGACAAAGAAAGTGTCCTGCATCTCGCGGGCCGGGTGGTCGGGCGGGAAGTTGAGGGCCTCGAACACGTGATAGTCGTCCTCCACCTCGGGGCCTTCCGCCACGTCATAACCGAATTTGCGGAAAATATCGACCACTTCCTGGCGTACGATGCTCACCGGATGACGGGAACCCAGCGGATAGTCGTCACCGGGACGGGAAAGGTCAATCTGGCCCGCCGCCACCTTGTCGGCAATCGCCGTCGCCGCCTGTTTCATCTCCTCAATCTTGCCGGCAGCCGCATTCTTGAGCTGGTTGAGTTTCTGCCCGAACTCCCGCTTCTGCTCCGGCGCTATCGTACGGAAATCCTCGAACAAAGCCGTGATTTCCCCTTTTTTGCCCAACAGACGCACACGGGCTTCCTCGATTTCAGCCAAACTGCTGCATGTGAGACTTTCAATCTCGGCGAGAATCTGGTCAATCTTTTCTTTCATCGCTATCTTTCTTTTTTTCTTTTTTCACGCTCACGGATGCGCTTAGCCGCGCCATCCTTCAAATACTTTTTCCACTGGGCCGGCGTAAACACCTTCTCCAGGGCATGGTCCGCTTTCTCCATCCACTTGTCCTGCACGCGCTGATAGATATCCGGTTGCGAAAAATGACTCAGCTGCAACTGCTTGATTTCTTCGTGCAACTGTCCATAGTCGTGCCGGAGAATGGAATCGGCGTAAAACACCTGCCAATCTTCCAATTTGAGCAGTTCGGCCAGCCTTTCTGCCTCCTTAATCGCCAATTCATCCACATTCACCTCTTTCTGCTCAGGTTTTTCCTGCGCCGCAAGAGGGAAAGTGAAACAGGCCGCCAACAGTCCTGTCAAAAGTTTCTTGGAATAAAGATTCATAATCAGCGTGCAAATTTAGTAAAAATATGCTATCTTTGAAAAATATAACGGGCGCGTCCCGAAATAAGTTACTATGCTGGATTTTTTGGCCATAAGTTGGGTGGATGTGCTGGATATCGCGTTGGTCGCCCTGCTGATTTTCCTTGCATTCAAGTGGATGCGGGGATCTTCGGCGATGAATATTTTCATTATCGTCATTTCCCTTTATGTTTTCCGGGTGATCGCCTCTTCTTTGGGGATGAAGATGATAACAACCTTGATTGATATGGTGTTCAATCTGGGTTTGTTGGCGCTGATTGTTATTTTTCAACCCGAAGTGCGTCGTTTCCTGGTTAATTTCGGCAAACGCTACAGCCATTTGCGCAACGGCGCCCTTTCCCGCGTTTTCAAGTCCGAAGCAAACCGGATGAACAGTCTGGCCCTGTCGGAAATCTGTGAAGCCTGCCGGGATATGTCTGCCGAAAAAGTGGGGGCCTTGATTGTGATTACCCGTCAGAACCAGTTGGAAGATATCGTGGAAACCGGTGATGTGATCGATGCGAAAATCAACCGCCGCCTTATCCGTAATCTGTTTTTCAAGAATTCACCTCTTCACGATGGGGCCGTTATCCTGACCGATGATCGCGTGGTGGCAGCCCGTTGTACTTTGCCCATTACCCAGCGCGAGGATATTCCGCCCCAGTTCGGGATGCGCCACAAAGCGGCCATCGGTATGTCGGAACAGTCCGATGCGTGCATTATCGTGGTTTCGGAGGAGACGGGGGGCATTTCGCTGGTGTCCTATGGTGTGTTGACGGAAGTGGGTAGCATCAGCGAACTTCGGTTACTGTTAGACAAGACCGATAATGGACAGAATTGATCATAAACTCGAAGGGAAATTGGGCTTCGACCGTATCCGGGAGGCCATTGCGTCCCGTTGCTGTACCCAGTACGCCCGGGACAGGGCTTCGTCGGAGGCTTTTTCCGTTCGGGAAGAGACCATTCTTTCCCGTCTGCGCCTGACTGACGAAATGCGATTGGTCTGTATGTTCGAAGAGGCTTTCCCCCAGAGCGGTTTTATCGATTGTCTGGACTTCCTGCTTCCGCTGCAACAGGCGGATGCTTCTCTCGATTTGATTTCTTTGCGAAAACTGCGCACGATGATTCAGACCGTGGGGGCGGTGACCGGCTTTTTCTCGGGATTGAAGGACGGCATCTATCCTTTGCTTCAGCGGATGAGTGCGGATATCGCCTCATTTCCGCAAATCGAGGCAGAGATGGCGGCCATCCTGGACCGCTATGGACAAATCAAAGACACGGCATCCGATGCGCTGTACGACATTCGTGCGGCCTTGCGGGAAAAGGAGGGGATGCTGGCCAAACGCGCGGCTTCCATCCTTCACCGAGCCCAGCAGGAAGGCATCGTAGCAGCGGATGCCACGCTGACCGTTCGCGACGGTCGGATGCTCATACCTGTCAACGCTGCCGACAAGAAAAAACTGGACGGGTGGATCTATGATGTGTCTGCCAGTGGCAAGACGGCCTTTATCGAGCCGGCCGGAATTGTCCAGCTTGACAATGAAATCACGCAACTGCATTTCGACGAGAAGCGCGAAATCCTGCGCATTCTGCGGGCCTTCAGCGACAGCATACGTCCCGAAGTCCCGGCTCTGACCGATGCGGCCCATTTTCTGGGTGAAATCGATTTTATCATGGCCAAAGCCAAATTGGCGCTGGATTACCGGGCGGGATTGCCCTTGATTTCGCATGAAGGGGAGATGCACCTGCGCAAGGCGCGTCATCCCTTGTTGGAAGAAGCCCTTAAGCGGGATGGCCGCGAAATGGTTCCTATCACAATGAGCCTGACCCCCCGCAAGCACATCCTGCTGATTTCCGGCCCCAATGCCGGAGGAAAGTCCGTCTGCCTGAAGACAGCCGGCCTGCTGCAGTATATGTTTCAATGGGGGATGCTGATACCGACTTCGGAGACCTCTGAAATGCGCGTCTTCCAACGCATCATGGTCAGTATCGGGGACGACCAGTCCCTGGAAAACGACCTCAGTACCTATAGTTCGTTCCTGGCGGAAATGAAGGATATGGTAGCCCGGGCCGACAAAGATACCCTGGTGCTGATTGATGAATTGGGCGCGGGAACGGAACCGGCGGCGGGAGCGGCGATTGCGGAGGCCATCCTCAACAGGTTGGACAACGCCGGGGTGTATGGCGTGATGACTACGCACTACACCCAGCTCAAACTCTACGCCTCTTCCCCCAACTGCGGGGCTGTCAATGGCGCCATGGCTTTTGACGGCAAGAATATCGTTCCGCTTTTCCGGCTGGAGATGGGTTTGCCCGGTCATTCCTTCGCCTTTGAACTGGCCCGTAAGATGGGACTCCCGGAGACTATGGTGCAGGATGCCGAAAAACGGGCGGGGGAAGACTTTGTCGATATGGAGCGCAACCTGCGCAAAATTGAGCGCAGCCGTCAGGTTCTGGATGAAAAACTGCAGCATGTCCGCAGCACTGACAAGGCTTTGGAGAGCATCACCGACCAATATCGCGGCGAATTGGAGAACATCCGGCAGATGCGTCAGGATATTTTGGACACCGCGCGCAAAGAAGCGGAAGAAATGGTCAAGGGTGCCAACCGGGAAATCGAGAAAACCATCCGCACGATCCGCGAGTCGCAGGCTGATAAGCAGCAGACGCAGCAGGCCCGGGGAGCCCTGGCGGATTTTATGGGCGTGCTGGCGCAGCGGAAGGAGAACGAGCAGCAAGCCAAAGATGATTACATTGCGAAGAAAATAGCCCAATTGGATGCCCGAAAAGAAAGGGCAAAAGCCCGGAAGGCGCGGAAAGCAGGGGAGAGACAGGCGGCGCAGGATGTCGAAGCGGAAGCCAAAAGACAGCAGGAGCAGGCTTTTCGCAACGCTCCTTTGCAGGTAGGCGAGAAGGTCCGGGTCAAGCGGCACAATATGGTGGGAGAAGTGATTGAGGTCGGTCGGGACAGTGTGACCGTAGTCATCGGGAGCATCAGTTCGCGCCTGCGTCCCGTTGAAGTGGAGCGGATTACGGCCGGCGAGTTCAAGACGATTTCCAAGGCGAATGCCGGAAAGAGCGTTATTCGTGTCGATGAGAACATTTCCCGCCGTAAGTTGAGTTTCAGCCCCGAACTGGATGTGCGGGGAGAGCGCTTGGCGGACGCCCTTGAAAAAGTGATACAGTACATCGATGATGCGATGATGTTGTCCGTAACCAACGTGCGCATCATTCACGGTAAAGGTACCGGTGTCCTGCACGAGGAAATCCAAAAACTCCTACGCGTCACCCACGGGGTGGAAAGCGTTCAAGATGAACACATAGACCTGGGCGGCAGCGGGGTGACTGTCGTAAAATTGTTATGAACGCATCGCATCAGTCAGCACTCGGGCGTCGCGGAGAGCAGCAGGCCTGTGACCTTTTGGTGGCAAAGGGGCAGACCGTGCTTGAACGGAATTGGCGCAGCGGTCATCGTGAATTGGATTTGATTACGCTGGACCCGGCCGGTGTACATTTTGTCGAGGTGAAGGACCGTACGGACGAAAAGTTTCTTGCGGGGAGCGTCGATGAGCGCAAGCAACGCAATATCGTATCGGCCGCCCGTCATTACCTTGCTTCCCACGCTGCTCTGCGGGAGTTGGAAGCGTTTTTTGATGTCGTTCTCATTGTTGACGGGCAACAGCCCCGGTATTATCCACAAGCCTTTATCCCCTATTTCGTATAATGATGAATTCTGAACACCATTATTGCATTATTATGGCAGGCGGCGCCGGTAAGCGTTTCTGGCCGGTCAGCCGGGAGGTTCTGCCCAAGCAGTTCGTTCCCATCCTGGAATTGGGTACCAGTTTCCTCCGTCATACCTTCGATCGCTTTTCCAAGGTCGTTCCGGCAGACCATATCCTAGTTGTCACGACCAAACCGTATGTCCAGCTTGTCAAGAACCACCTGCCGGAACTCAGCGACGAAAATCTGATTGTCGAGCCTTATATCCGGGATACGGCCCCCTGTCTGACCTATGCCACCTACAAATTGATGCTTCGTGATCCGAATGCCACGGTCATCGTCACGCCTTCCGACCATCTCCTGCGGGATATGCGTCCTTTTGTCTATACGCTCAAACATGCGCTGGACTATGCCTCGAAGCACGATGAACTCATTGTGTTGGGTACAGTCCCCACCCGGCCGGATACCAACTTCGGTTATATTCAGAAATCCCCCGGCCGTCCCGAGGATACACCGCCCTTCAAGGTCAAGACTTTTACGGAAAAACCGGGTGCGGAATTGGCGAAAATCTTTGTTGACAGCGGGGAGTTTCTGTGGAATGCGGGCATCTTCATCTGGAATGTCAAGACCATCAAGGAGGAAATCGAAGAGTGCCTGCCCTTGCTGGCCAGTCAGTTCGAGGGCTGGCAGGATGTGTTCGGGACGTCCGGTGAGAAAAAATTCATCGAGAAGATCTATGGCGGTTTGGAACGCCAGTCCATCTCTTACGGAATTCTGGAAAAGTCCCGCCGGGCACGGGTCTATCCTGTCCGTTTCCGTTGGGATGATATCGGCGAATGGCAGACCTATTATGATATGGTCGAGGATAAAGACCCGGCCGGAAATGTCATCAGGGGCGGGACCGTGAATCCGGGCGATAGCAAGAACTGTCTGATGGTGACGACTTCCCGGGACAAGATGATGGCGATCCAGGGGCTGGATTCTTTTATGGTTATCGACACGGATGACATTCTGCTGATTTGCCCCAAGGATGCCGACACCTACAAGCGCTTTGTCGCCACCGTAGGACATAAATTGCCGGAAAAATACAAATGAAAAAGGTTCTGAAAATTGTTGCAGCCGTCTTCGGCTCGGTGCTGGCGTTCTTGCTGGTGTTGACGCTCGTAGTCCAATGGGCGCTGTCCGAGAAAGCGCTGACCCGCATCGTCAACCGCTATGCCGTCGAGTTTGTGGATGCAGATGTACATTTCGGCAGCATCTATCTTTCGCTCTGGAAAGACTTTCCGCACTGGTCCGTCCAGTTGGAGGATGTGGTGTTGACCTATCCTTCCGACCGTTTTGCCCGGGAGGACAGTATCGCCTATACCTTGAGCCGGATGGCATATTCCGGCAAGCAGGGCTATTATCGTCAACCTCGTCGTCGGGGAGCGAATGTCCCCGGCGCCGCTCCTTCCGTCTCCCGGACTCCCGTCGTTCCCGTCCTGGACTCCAACGCCCGGGATACGCTCGCCAGCATCGCTTCTCTCAAAGTCGTGCTCAAAGCCAGTGATTTCTGGGAACACGGAACCCTCCATGTCCCTTTCATCGAACTCTCAAAGCCCCATATTTATGCCAAGGACTACGGCGGGAAGGTCAACTGGGATATCTTCAAATCCGACACCACCAGTGTGGCGGATACGAGTGAGAGCGGCTTGTCGCTCCCGGTCATCCATATCAACCGCATCCGTTTGAAGGACAATCCCCGCGTATTCTATTGTTCCGTTCAAGATACGCTTTTCGCTTCCATGCGGGCCAAGGAAATCCTGCTGCGCAGCAACATCCGTACGGACTCCTTGCATCAGTTGCGGGGCAAATTGACCATCGATTCGCTTTTTGTGGCCGGTCGTATGAAGAAAGATACTGTCTTCTTCGGTTTGCACAATTTTTCTTTGCAGCGTCGCAGCGATACGGTGACAGTGGAAGCTTCCGCCCGTTCCGCACTGGCCCTGGCCTCCATCGGGCGTACCCGCGTTCCCATTGAATTGGCGGCCAGTATCATCAGGCGTGACTCCGCCTATTATTTCCTGAACCTCGACCGTTTTGAACTCAGCGCTTTTGATATTCCTTTCAAGGCGCAGGGGACGGCCTGGACCAACCAAGGCAAAATGGGCGTGGATATGCGGCTCGGTACCGCCGATGAAAAACGCTTCTATACTTCTCTCAAAGCCACTTCCAAGCCCGTAGGAAAATCGGACGCGCTCTATCAGATCGATGCTTCCTTCACCTCGGACCTCAAGGGTCTGCTGGCCCTCTCTCCGGAGAAATTGCCCATCGATTTGGACGGTGTGCTCAATGCTTCGCTCAAAGGCAATATCCGTCAATCGCAGTTGTCCGTGTCTGAATTTGCCAAGGCGGACTTGGAGGGCAAATTCTTTGCCCGGCATCTGGCCGTGGCGATGCCCGCCGATACCATTGATGCAGCCATCGATTCCCTGGATATCCGCCTGGGCGCTTCGGGACGCCAATTCCGGGAAGGGGGTAAGAAACGCCGTTTGTTGACCTTGACGGTAGGAATGGATTCCCTGCAGGTGCTGTATAAGCAACTGTTTGATGTCAATGGAAAAAATCTGGAACTGCGCATTTTCAATTCTGCCAATGTTTTGATTGATAAAGAAAGACAGGCTTTTTATCCTTTCTCGGGATTGCTTGATATCGGCCGTTTGCGGTTGAAAGATTCAGACGGAATGGTCGCCGTGCTCCGCGACGGCAAGGAGTCCTTTTCCGTGCGTCCCAAGCGCGGACAGCGACAGACGCCTGTCCTGACACTCAAGAGCCACAACGGCCGTATTCTCTACAAGAGCGGAGCCGATCGTATGCGTATCCGTCAGCTCAACCTGGATGTGCGGGCGGAGATGAATACCATTGATCGCGCACGGCGCAGGGAAGCGTTTCTTGATACGTTGGCTCTGCGCTATCCCGATGTTTCGCGTGACAGCCTGTTTCGGCATTGGGTGAGGAGCCAGCCCAAACGGACCATGCCGGATTTCTTGAGCGAAAAGGATTTCCGTGAAAAAGACCTGCATTTCTCTTTGCCGGGAACTTTCGAAAAGTATTTCAAGGAATGGGATTTGAACGGCACGCTTTCGATGGGACGGCTGACGATGGTAACGCCTCGTTTCCCGTTGAAAACAGATGTTTCTGCGATGGGCGGTAGTTTCAATAACAACACCATCATTTTGGACTCTTTGAAAGTGCTCAGTGGAAAATCGGATTTGAAACTGAGCGGAAAGGTGGACGGTTTGCGTCGTTTCCTCGCCGCACGTGGACCGGTGTTGCTGGATGCTTGTCTGCAATCCCAGGAAATTGACGGGGATGAACTGATGGCCGCCTGGCAGACGGGCCGAAGCATCAGTGAAGAAGAGCGCGATCGCTTGTCGGCCCTGGATGACGACAGTTTCGACAAACAAGTGGCCGAGATCAAAGTCGAGAAGGTGGATACGGTATCCGAGTTGATGGTGGTTCCGGCCAATGTCATTGCCAACATCAAGGTGGCTGCCGACGAAATCCGTTATTCCGGCCTGGAGTTTATGAGCGTGAATCTGGATTTGGATATGCGCGAGCGTACGGCCCGCATCACCAATACCATGGCGACCTCCAATGTGGGCAATGTGTTTTTTGAGGGATTCTATTCTACGCGTACTAAAAAGGACTTGAAAGCCGGTCTCAACCTCAGTCTTGTCGATGTCACCGCCGAGCGGGTGATTGAACTGTTCCCGGCGCTTGATACGCTGATGCCGCTTCTGTCCAATTTCTCGGGACTCTTGTCTTGCGATTTGGCGATGACCTCCGAAATGGATACCCATATGAATTTCATCATTCCGACGGCCAAGGGCGTGATACGTATCGAAGGAAGCGATTTGCAGATTTATGATACGCCCCAGTTTACCAAGTTGGCCAAGGTGTTGATGTTCAAGAACAAGAATGTGGGTTATGTGGACAACCTGCGGGTGGAAGGACGGCTCGAAAACAGCAAGATTGAGATTTTTCCCTTTGCGCTGAAAATCGACCGCTACTCGTTGGCGATGAGCGGCATTCAGAATGTCAGCTCGGATTTCAACTATCACATTTCGGTCATCAAGTCGCCTGTTCTCATCAAGTTCGGCGTGGATCTGTGGGGCAATTTCGATGATTGGAAGTTCTCCCTTTGCAAGCCTCGCTACAAGTCGTTGAGCGTGCCGGCTTTCAGCACGGTGATTGATGAAGGGCGTATCAGCCTTTCCCGCTCCATCGGCAGTATTTTCAACATCGGGGCGGACAAGGTTCTCAGCGATGACCGGATTTCACAACAACTGCAACAAACGAAAATGCAACAGGGTTATTCTACGTCTGTGTCCCGACAGGAGCTCTCGGCAGAAGAAAAGGCCCAACTTAAAGAACAACAATAAATGGAAGAGAAAAATGAAAGAGCGTTGGATTTGCATTGCACGATGATACTGGACGAGTATCGTGCGATGGAGCCGGCTTTGCGCCGCCTGGAAAAATGGGCGTATCATCGGATTAAAGAGGCCATTGACAAGGCGGGATTGATGGTGACGGCCTGTGAGAGCCGGGTCAAGACCGAGGATTCGCTGGCGGGAAAACTGGAACTCAAGGGCTCGAAGTATGCCTTTTTGAACGATATCACTGATTTGGTGGGGATTCGTGTCATTACCCTTTATGTCGGGGATGTGGACAAGATTGCCGCCATCGTTGAAAGTCTTTTCAATGTGGACTGGGATAATTCGGTGGACAAACGCCTCACCCACAGTCTGGACAGTTTCGGCTACAATTCTCTCCACTATATCTGCCGGATTCCGGATGGCGCCTATGAGGATCCGGAGTGCCCGGAGATTGTGAACTACCGTTTTGAGGTACAGATGCGTACCACCTTGCAGCACATCTGGGCGGCCATCTATCACGACACCGGTTACAAGTCGGACGTGGAGGTTCCCCGCAATTATCTGCGCAATCTGAGCCGTCTGGCCGGTATGTTGGAATTGGTGGATGATGAGTTCAGCCGGATGCGTCTGGCCATCAGCGACTATCGTCGCAAGGTGCAGGGGATGGTGGCCAGCGGGCACTTTGACGAGGTCCCGCTCGACGGGGATTCGTTCCGCAGTTATCTGGCGCTTCATCCCTTCGACACGTTGAACCAGTCCATCGCCGCCGTCAACCAGGCGGAGATTCACGATATCTCCCTTTTCCCTTATCTGGGGGTTCTGCAATATATAGGATGCAAGACGTTGGGGGATGTGGAGAAAATCATCAAGGAACATGGCGGGGACGCTTATCGGATGGCCGTTCACCAGATCGGGGGTACGGACATCGACATCCTGACCTCTTCCATCGGCTTGCAGAGTCTGTGCAATGTGGCGATGGTTCGCAAGGGGGGCGGCGTCAATGATTTGGAAAAAATGTATGAAATCCTCTCCGGGCCTTCTGATTACAACCGCCACCGGGCGGAGCGAGCGATGGGACAGGCTCGTTTATTGGGTATAGCAGCAGAATGAGAATAATAGAATAACACTATGGCAAACAAAGCAATGGACACGGCCTTTGTGGACAAGGCCATTCTCTTCGCCTTGCAGGCGCACGCCGGTACGGAACGGCGAGGAAAAGGTTTTCCCTATATCATTCATCCCCTGGAGGCGATGTCGATAGTCGCTTCCATCACCAACGATCCCGAGTTGCTGGCGGCCGCCGTCTTGCACGATACGGTGGAGGATACTTCCATCCGCGTGGAGGATCTTGCCCGGGAGTTCGGTCCCAGGG
Source organism: Bacteroidales bacterium (assembly GCA_017962705.1). GTDB lineage: Bacteria > Bacteroidota > Bacteroidia > Bacteroidales > UBA932 > Cryptobacteroides. Next base: position 2,216 of record JAGCUV010000036.1, on the reverse strand, counting down.
TGGCCTCCATCGTGGAAGCCGAGTCGGACAAGTTTGCGGAAGGGGTGAGCGAGGAGGCCTCCTGGCATTCCCGTAAGCAGGCGGCCATCGACCATTTGAAGGTGGCTCCCTACGATGCCAAAATTGTGGCGATGGGGGACAAACTTTCCAATATGCGGGCCATCTGGCGCGACTATCAGCAGCAGGGCGATGAGCTCTGGAAGATATTTCACGCCAAAGAACGCAGCGACCACGAGTGGCATTATCGCGGGCTGGCGGACAGCCTGAGCGAGTTGAAAGACACTTTTGCCTATCAGGAATTTGTTCATTTGATAGACGACGTTTTTGGAAAATGAAAAAGCGTTATGATCCCATTTCAGGCAAGTCGGGCGCTATCATAGAGGATGTGATGGCTACGCCTGAGGTCGCGAACTTGCCTTTTGAGTTGAATATGCGCATCCGGCTTTGTGTCGAGGAGGTCGTGGAGAATGTGGTGAATTATGCCTATGATTCCGGTTCCGGGTATATGGCGGTGGAGACCTGCTTGTGCGCCGGCGTGTGGCAGATTCGTTTCGAGGATGCCGGCGTGCCTTTCAACCCGTTGGACAAGGACGACCCGGACATCACCCTTTCTGCAGAGGATCGGCCCATCGGCGGGCTGGGCATCTTCTTGTGCAAGCAGATGATGGATCATGTGGAGTACCACTATGAAGATGGGTGCAATGTTTTGATTATGGAGAAGAAAATTGAAAATTTTGTATAGTTATGGAAGTAAAAGTTATCAGTCCTGTGGACAAGGTGCTTGTCCAAATCAAGGGCCGGGTCGATACGACCAATGCCGCCCAGTTTCAAGAAGATTTGACCTTTATCATGCAAGGCGACATGAAGGATATCGAGTTGGATTGTTCCGAGCTCGAATACACCTCCAGTCAGGGTCTGCGTGTGTTCCTGATGCTGCAGAAGGCAGTGCAGAGCCGTGGCGGAAAGATGGTGCTGACGAATATGCAGACGCAGGTCAAGGAAGTGTTTGACATCACCGGTTTTTCCAATATCATCAAGATTCTATGAGTCTGGAGTCTCAATCCCTCCGGATGGACTCAATCCCCAATGCGCGGGATTTGAAGGGGTATGTGATGCAGGATGGCCGCCGGGTAAAGGCGGGGCGTCTTCTTCGCAGCGGTGATTTGAGCCAGGCGTCCGACCGGGATATCCGACGTTTGAAAGAGGAGTTCCACTTGGCGGTGGATTTCGATTTCCGGATGGAAATGGAGGTCAGTCAGTCTCCCGACCGTCCGGTGGAGGGGGCGGAGTATTTCTTCCTGCCTACGCTGGATGCCAAGGAAGCGCAGGTCAGTATGGAGAAACTGCAGGGGACGGGTATCCGGGGCTACCGCGATTTCGTGTCGAAGGGGGCGTCGCATCCTTTTGTGCAGGAGTTCGCGCGGACGATGTATGTGGGGATGGTGGACAGCGAATATACCCAGTTGCAGTATGCCGCCTTTTTCCAGAAAATCTTGTCTACGCCGGAGGGGGCCATCCTCTGGCATTGCGCGCAGGGGAAGGACCGCACCGGTCTGGGGGCGGCGTTCATCCTCTTTGCCTTGGGGGCTTCCTGCGAAACGGTGCTGGTGGATTACCGGCTGACCAATGACGCCTTTGCCCCGGAAATCGAGCGCGCGACGCAACTTATCCTCTCCCAGGGGGGCGGCGAAGCGGAACTGACGGTGGCCCGTTCCCTGGTGGGAGCCAATGAGGACTACTTTATCGATGCCCTCGACCTCATCGACCGCAAGTACGGCTCGATGGACCAGTATCTCGAAGAAATCCTCCTCGTCTCTCCCTCCGACCGCCAAGTCCTCCAAGACCGGTATCTGGAATAGGGCGAGGGCGAAGTTGCTGCACCGCGCGCGAGGTCTCCATCAACGCTTACGCACGCCTCGCGCTTCAGCCCTTAATCTTTATAACCAATCCAGGCCAATGTGCCCTACACCGCCGTAGAACGCGGATGACCTTGGATACCCCCACCCTTTGAACCCACCCCAATCCAGACCAATGTGGCCTGTAGGCCCGTAGAATGTAGATAGCCCTGGATACCCCTTCCTTGTGCTTTTGGCGCGAGGGTGGGCTGGCCGTGGGACTTCGTTCGAACGCCGTTGGCGTTCTGCACTTCGGCCCCTCCCATCGTCATCTTCGTCATCGCTTCGCGATAACTCGCTGCCGACGGGCCCCGCCCCCTG
>JAGCUV010000035.1 GCA_017962705.1 Bacteroidales bacterium | reverse complement strand
ATTGTCAGCGGGCTGGCATTCGGAATTGATATGTGTGCCCATCGGACTGCCTTGCGTTACGGGCTGCCGACCTGGGGCGTGATGGCAACAGGTGTGGATACGATTTATCCTTGGCGGCACCGGGACGATGCGATCCGGATGGAGTCGCAGCCCGGATGTGCTTTGTTGAGCGATTACCCGCTCGGGACGGGGGCGCTCGCGATTCATTTCATCCGTCGCAACCGGATCATCGCCGCGCTGGCGAAGGCGACATTGCTGGTGGAGTCCAAAGAAAAAGGAGGGGGAATAATCACGGCACGCCTGGCTTTTGATTATGGTCGGGAGGTATATGCCGTCCCCGGTCGCATGGGAGATGTTCGTTCACAAGGATGTAACCGTTTGATTGCCGGGAAAGTGGCGGAGGCGGTTTGCTCGCCGGAACAATGGCTTGATTCGCTGGGTTTTGTCGTGCATGGCCCGGGGGCCGGACGGGGAAGTTCTCCCATTGGGTCCGGGGGGACGGAGTGCGTCATACCCGGCTCCGAACGGGTGTCCCGCTCCGATACGGAGCTTTGCGCCCGCATGCTCACCCTCATCCGCACGGAATGTGGCATCACCCTCGGACAACTCGCCCGACAATTGCATTGTCCGGAAGTAAAACTCGCTTCACTGGCATCTGTCCTGGAGGCGGATGGCTTGATTCGGGTGGATTTGCTGCGCCGATGCCGCATCAATGATTGATATTTCAAGAAAAATGCGTAAATTGCGAATCTTTTGGATAAGCCGAAAGATTTGTATTGTTGATGAGAAGACAGACGACAATTCTGGCCGCAGCCATCCTCTTGATTCTGGGTGTTTTTGCCCAGGTTTTCCCTCTTCGTTCCCAGGGCAATGGCATACGGGTGGAACCCAAGGCGGGGCCGGACTCGATCTTTTTCCAATGGCTGGATTCTCTTTTGTGCGCGGATAGCACTTTTATTACAGATTCCATTCTCAAAGACCCCGAATACATATTCTATCCCATTGATACGATGAAGGTGCCGGACAGTCTGGAGTTTCGTGATACCTTCCGTTACAAGTATTTCCTGGCACTGCGGGATTCCGCCATCCGGGCGGCGGCGCGGGACAGCCTGCTGGCCCGTTCCGACACCCTGACGCTGCAAACCCTGGATTCCATCTGGAAATTGGATTCCACGGCCGCCGCCCAATGGCGTTTCGACAAGTGGTACTGGGGATTGAGCAAGAAGGAGCGCAAGGCTTACGACAAGGACAGGAAGTTGGCCGCCCGCAATGCGGCGCGCCTGGCCTACCTGGAGGCAAAAGATGCGCGTGAAGATTCGCTGCGAACGATACGGGACTCCATTCGTGAGAATACGCCACGGATTCTGGAGACCTGGGCGCTGCCCGACAGTCTTCATTACAAGCGTCTGCTTATGTGGAACCTGGACCGGACTTTCGATGACCTCAAGATAGTCCCGCAAGATACGAGTTACAATTACCATTATCCCGATTATCCTTTCTATCGTGACGATGTCAATGCCAACTGGCTGGGGGTGTCCGGTTCGCCCGTTCAATCTTTCAATTTCCTGAAAAGGGCTGAGCAGGACAATGCTTTCTTCTATTCCCCCTATTTGCCTTGGACCTTCACGCCCGAGAATCTTCCCCAATATAATACAAAGACTCCGTACACCGAATTGTGGTATTCCGGCACTTTGTTCAATGGACAGGAAAAGGAAGATCTGAATGTGGGCGTGTTGGTAAGCCAGAATTTTACGCCGGCCCTCAATTTGACGCTCGGCATCTACCGGTACGGCGCCAAGGGGTATCTGCAAAATGAGGAAACGGTCAACCGTACGGCCCACGTGGGGCTGAATTATTTGGGTAAGAAATATACGATGCACTCGGGCTTTCTTTACAACCATATAGAGCGTTCGGAAAACGGCGGTGCCATCGACCAGGATTCTCAAACGGGTGTCAACTGGATTCGGGATACCACCGTGGACTCCCGTGAAATTCCGGTTCGTTTGTCCAACACGACCAGTTCCATCAAGCGTTACACGGCATTCCTCGACCAGAATTACCGTATGCAAATGTCTTTCCTCAAAAAGAAGGATACGACCGCGCGCTTCGACGCCGACAGTCTCGACCGGGATGTGACCAGCGCCTTCATCGGCCACAGTTCGGAGTTCAGCGTCCATCGCCGCGTCTATAAGGATCAGTTGACCAGCGCTACGGCCAAAGCCTTCTATGCCCATAATTATCTCTATCCCTATGTATCCAACGACTCGTTGCGTTGCCTGAAGCTGGAAAACAAGCTCTATATCCGCCTGCAGCCTTGGAAGAGCGACGGAGTTGTTTCCAAGTTGGATGTAGGAGTGGCAGACCGGTTCCTGTATTATTCGATGCCGACGCCGGATATGTATCTGGTCAAATCAAAAGATATGTCCCGCAACACTTTCTATGTCTATGCCGGAGTGAAAGGGCAGTACGAGAAGTATGTTGACTGGAACGCGCAGGGACATTACACTTTTGCCGGAGCAGAGATAGGAGGCTTCCATGTCGGGGGTAATATCCTGTTTAGTTTCTATCCTTTCCGCAAGGCGCGTAAGAGCCCCTTGTCCTTTGTTTTCCACGCGGAAACCGACCTCAAAACGCCGGATTTGCTTTTGCAACACTATTTCTCCAATCATTTCAAGTGGGATAACGATTTCAAGAAAGTCTCCCGGACAAATTTCAGCGGAGGAATCGATATTCCTCATTGGGACATGAACGTAAAGTTCGACTACACCCTGCTGGGCAACTATATCTATTTTGATACGGATGCCCTTCCGAAGCAGTGCGACAAGCCTTTCAGTGTCTTTACGCTGGAGGCCCGGAAAGATTTCAAACTTTGGAAATTCCATTTCGAGAACCGCCTCCTGGCCCAGTATTCCACCAACGAGCAAGTTCTGCCCCTGCCTTATCTGAGCGCCAACCTGCGCTGGTATTTCCAGTTCACCGTCGTGAAAAAGGTGATGGAAATGCAGTTCGGCATCAATGCCTGGTACACGATGCAATGGTATATGCAGGCATACAACCCCGCTACGGGGGCATTTTACAACCAGTTTGACAGCAAGTACGGCGATACGCCCATTTTTGATGCCTTCCTCAATATCCAGTGGAAGCGCTGCTGTATCTATATCAAGTTGGAAAATGCCAATATGGGATGGCCTATGCGCTCGACGGATTATTTCTCCGCGCCGCATTATATCCGTGCCCAGCGCAGTGTGAAGGTCGGTATTTTCTGGCCCTTCTATATGAGCCATATTTCTAATCCTCCTGTGAAAAAATGAGTCCCGCAGAACTGTTGAATACCTTTTTTTCTTTTCTCAATACGCATGCCGAATATGCTGTTTTGCGTAATTGGGAGGGCCTTCCGGACCATTGCGAAAGCCGGGATATCGATATCGTTTTGCGCAAAAAGAGTTACCGGTCCATCTGTGCGGAACTGTTCGGCCTGGTGGAAATGGCCGGTTGGAAAGTCATTACCTATCTTCGCAGCGACCGTCTGATTACCTGGGTGGTGGCTTCGCGCGAAGGCGTTATGCAGTGGGACTTCTTTTTCGACACTTCCGTTTTTGGCATTCGCTTGCTGTCGACAGAGGAATTGCTTGATGGTGCCCGGGTGCTCGAAGGTCCCGTGCCGGTGCATATCGTGTCCGACCGCATCGCGTTCTTGGACAAATATCTGTATGACAGGGCGGTGGGGGCCTCCTATCCGGAAAAATACGCGGCAGTCCTTGCAGCGGTGGAAGGGGATTCCCTCGTGCTTGGGAAGGTGCGCGAATGCTTTGGAACCGGGTCGTTGGAGGCATGTGACAAGGCAGCTTCCCGCAAAATGCTGTTGCACGCCTTTTTGCGTTCTCCCTTTGCGAATTTCGGCCGTTTCATCCGCTTCGAAGCGTGGCGGCTGCGCAACTATTTGTGTTCGGATACGGGCTTCACGGTCGGCTTCACCGGACCGGACGGTTCGGGCAAGACCACGGTTATTGACCTGGTTCGGGAATCTTTGGGCAAAGTGTTCACCAAGGCGCATACGCTCAATCATTTCCGTCCTACGCTCTTCGGGAATATCAGCGATGTCGCCCATTCCGCCGGCTTGAAAAAAGAAGTGGACGCCAACTACAGCGACCCGCACAGAGGTGGAAAGACCGGTTTGTTGAGTTCTTTCCTGCGCCT
>JAGCUV010000034.1 GCA_017962705.1 Bacteroidales bacterium | reverse complement strand
ATTGAAGACACTTGGAACCCGGCTGAAAGCCTGTCGCATAGCCAGAGGAATGAAGCAGCAGGAACTGGCCGCCGAGTCGGGTGTCGGAGTAAGCACCATTGCCAAAATAGAGAACGGGCAATCTGTAGCATTCTCGCTGCTTGTCAGCATCTTGAGGACGCTTGGGTTGCTTGAGAACCTCGACTTGCTTGTGCCCGAACAAAAACCATCTCCCCTTGAGTTGTTGAGAACGCAAGGTAAGCAAGTGAAGAGGGTGAGATCCAAGAAGGAGTAGGAAATGGAAGAGATACCGGTCATACAGATATTTCTGTGGGGCAGGCTCGTGGGGGCTATGTCTTGGGAAGAGGAAAGAAGTTGTGCGGATTTCCAGTTCGACGACCGCTTTCGCAGGTCTGGGTTGGACATAGCGCCGCTGATGATGCCATTGGCCAAATCCCGTGGTGTCGTTTCGTTTCCGGCGAATGCAAGAACGACGTGTTTTAGCGGTCTTCCTGGTCTGATTGCAGATGCATTGCCCGACAAATTCGGCAGCCAACTCATCACCGAATGGTTCGCCCAGCAAGGCAATTCGGGAGTATTCCGATACCGACCGGGAACAGGCTCCTGCCGATTCCAATACCTATATGGGAGTCTGATATGGATTATATCAGGCATTACGATTCTCCCCTCGGTGGGATAACCCTCGCCAGTGACGGCACTTCGCTCGTCGGCCTTTGGTTTGACGGGCAGAAGTATTTTGCTGATGCGCTTTCCGGAGAGCGCGAAGAAAAGATGCTTCCCGTTTTTGAGGATACTTGCCGCTGGCTGGACATCTATTTCAGTGGCAGGGAGCCGGGATTCACCCCGCAGCTCACCATGCGTGCCAACCCTTTCCGCAAGGCCGTCTGGGAAATCATGCTCACGATTCCTTACGGAAAGACAATGACCTACGGAGAGATTGCGAAACGAATAGCGGAGCAAAAGGGTGTCGCCCGAATGTCCGCCCAAGCGGTCGGAGGGGCCGTGGGCCACAACTCCATCTCGCTCATCATCCCCTGCCATCGTGTTGTAGGTACCGGCGGGTCGCTTACCGGATATGCCGGAGGCATCGACAAAAAGCTTAGTTTGCTTTGGCTGGAAGGTGCGATGACGGTTTGTCGGTGTTAATCCATGAGTTCCTTTGGCTTCATTCATGTCTTGTGTTAATTCTTGCCGATATCGGCAAAGATTGCTATCTTCGTGCCCGGTTTAGACAAGATAATTGCCGATAAAGATGGAATATATATCCGTTAGTCAGTTTGCGGAGCAACACAATCTCTCCGAACGCACGGTCCGGAACTGGTGCGCGGCCGGGAAGATGGAAGGGGCTGTGCTTGTGGGGAAGACTTGGAACGTTCCTGCCGACGCCCCGTTGCCCCGGAAAGGTAAACAGAAAGAAAGTCCTTTGCTGCAACGTCTTCGTGAGGAGAAAGAGGGCAAAATCAGCGGCGGAATCTATCACCGAACCCAGATTGACCTCACCTATAATTCCAACCATTTATTATTACCGAAAAACTCAAATTGTTCTATTGCAGAGGTCTTCGAGAATGGGGCCACATCAACGGCTATCTCACAGACACCTGTCTCTCCGCGCAAGACAACTACAAAGCCTTGCTTGATTACTTCAAGATAAAGTATTAATTTTTCTAATGTAAGTTATGTCAGATTTCATCATACGCCTGGCAGAACCACGTGATTTGGAGGCGGTCAATACGCTCCTTGGACAGGTGCTGGCTATGCATCATGCCAGCAGGCCGGACTTGTTCCGCCCGGTAGGAAAAAAGTACACGGACGAAGAAATCCTATCCATCTTTGAAAATCCGGATTCCCCGGTCTTCGTCTATGAAAAGGAAGGACGCGTCCTGGGATACGCCTTCTGTGTCCTTCGGCATCAGGAAAGCGGAGCGCTGATGCCGCTCAAAACGTTGTATCTGGATGATTTATGTGTCCTGGATTCGGCCCGTGGCCTTCACATTGGGACCGCCCTGTTCGATTATGTGAAGGCGTTTGCGAAGAAAAAAGGCTGCCACAACATTACCCTTCACGTCTGGGAAGATAACCCGGGCGCAAAAGCATTCTATGAAGCGCAGGGAATGGCGCCTCAATATACGTCAATGGAACTATTATGTAAATAATTATGAAAGTATTGATCTTACAAGGCTCTCCGAGAGCCAATGGCAACACGGCCTGGATGGCGGAAGAGTACAAGAAGGCGGCCGAGGCGGCAGGTCACGAGGTGACACTGGTCAATGTGTCGCACAAGAAGATTGCCGGATGTATGGCCTGCGGTTACTGCCGCAACAAAGGGAACGGCGCCTGCATCCAAAAGGATGATATGCAGGAACTTTATCCCTTGATGAACGAGGCGGAAGTGTTGGTGTTGGCCGCGCCCATCTACTACTTCACCCTCTGCGCCCAGATTCAGGCCCCCATCCAACGCATGTACTGCGTGAACAAGCCTGCCAATGTGAAGAAGATGGCGTTGCTGATGTCCTCTCATTCTCCCGGCGTCTATGACGGAGCCATCGCCGAGTTCCGTGACATCTGCAACTACTGGAAGGTCGAGAATATGGGCTTCGTTTCTGCCAAGATTGACGAACAGAAGTCTGATGAAACCCTGCGTAAGATAACGGCATTGGCCGCGTTATAAATTGATGAAAAACGCAATTGGCTACATTCTCGGTTTCTTGGTCTTTGTGGCCGGGATTCCGGCGCTGATGGTTTGGATGTCCGGACGGCCGTTCTCTTGGATGCCGGCCTTGCCCTGGGTCGTTCCGTCTTTGCTACTGATGATTCTCGGCCTTGCGCTGAGCATCTGGTCCATCGTATATATGAAAAAGGTAGGGGAGGGCAATCCCTTCGATGCCTACAATCACGAAGTGGCGCCAAGAACCAAGCATTTGATGACCGACGGGCCCTACAAATTCACCCGCAATCCTATGTTGGTGGGTGTTTACATCTATGACATCGGTGTGCTTCTATGGCTGCAAAGCGGGTGGCCCATCGTTGTTTTCGCGGTCGAGATAATCTTGCTCACGCTGCAAGTCCGTTCGGAAGAGAAGCGCCTGGAGGCCGATTTCGGAGAGGAATACATCGAATACAAAAAACGGGTTCCCCGCTATTTGATCAACTAAGTTGCAGACAGATAAATCGAGATTTACAGATATTGCTATCCCAAAGTGCCAAAATGACACTTTGAATTGCACTTTAGAGGAATTAGCCATTTTTACTTGAGGTCGAGTATGACGATTCTGTCTCCGGCCTGGAGGATGGTGTCTCCGCCGGGAATAATGTTTTCATCGCCTCGGCGAATCAGGACAATGAGCACATTTTGCGGAAGTCCAAGATTCTTGATGGACTATCCTGGAAAACGATGTTGAAGATGTCGTTCTGCAGGAAAGCCGGATCTACCTTCGCCATAATGGCAAATACGATGGATGCAGCTCCGCGCAGGCCAACAAATGAAATCAACGACTGCTGTTTGAACCCGTATTTCCGGAAGGGGGTCAATATCCCGAAAACGGCTACAGGACGTGCTACAAGGAGCATAAAGGCAAAGATAGCCAGTGCCGGAAGAATGGCCTTGTGCATGATGGTGGGCCTGGCCAGCGGCCCCAAAAGGAAGAACAGTAACATCTGCCGCGTCACAAATGCAAAAATACGATTTTTTGCAATTAGCATAAAAAATTTTGGAAATGAAAAATAAAAGCTTATATTTGCCACGAACCAAATGCCTAATTGACTATGAGAAAGAGTTTTATCAAGCATTTGGGCTATTCAGTGGTGCTTTTCGCCATGTTCTGCACCCCGAAGGCGGAATCCGTTATTCCGGATGATTTCAACATGTCGGGCATTGTCCTTCCGGATGAAATCGAGTGCTTTGCAGGGGAAACCATTGAATTGCAGGTTCTTGGGGGTCGCGGCCCTTCCGCGACAGATGAGGTTGAACTGACAGGGACGCAGACCTGCCGCATGCCCATCAAAAATGCACAAGAGAACCGTTTCAGCTTTACTTTAAGCACGGATCTGT
>JAGCUV010000033.1 GCA_017962705.1 Bacteroidales bacterium | reverse complement strand
TGTTTCGGTCAAATTGTGTCCGCGGGAGATGATGCGTCCGCCGGCTACCACCACGGCGCCGATGGGCACCTCTCCGGCAGCAAAGGCTTCGCGCGCTTCTTCCAGGGCAGCCCTCATAAAGCGAATATCGTCATTTTCCATAGAGCAAAAGATGCGGAGTCAGCGAGTGATTTTCTTATACGAATTCAAAAAAAGGATGGCCAAAAGACATTTTGGTCATCCTTTTAAAAGTAGACAACTTTTTAGAAGCGATCTTCGCAAGAGACCGTGAGTTTCTTACGACCGTGACGACGGCGGGCAGCGAGGACGCGGCGGCCGTTGGGGGAAGACATACGCTCACGAAATCCGTGTTTGTTGCGACGCTTACGAATAGAAGGTTGGAATGTCCGTTTCATATCTCTTACTATTTATTTTCTCATTTGGGACTGCAAAGGTAATCTTTTTTCGATGATTTGCAAAATATTTACAAAGAAAATCCATCAATTGATACGGATTCTGTCCCCAAAGTCTTGCGGATAAGCCCTTGCAGTACGGTTCCGGGGCCGAATTCGGTGAAAGCGTCCACGCCTGCAGCTGCCATATTGCGCAAGGTCTGCACCCAACGGACCGGCGAAGTCAGCTGCTCTACCAGATGGGCTTTGATTGCCTCGGGATCCGTTTCCGCACAAGCCGTAACGTTCTGATAAATCGGGCAGAAAGGACGCTGGAAAACAGTCGCCTCAATTGCAGCAGCCAGTTCGTCACGGGCCGGAGCCATCAAAGGAGAATGGAAAGCACCACTGACGGGCAAGGGAAGAGCCCGCCTCGCACCAGCGGCCTTGAGGGCTTCACAAGCGGCGGCAACGGCCTCTTTTTCTCCAGAAATCACCACCTGTCCGTGACTGTTGTAATTGGCCGGCACTACCCGACCGGGCGTTTCCTGACAGATTTTCTCAACGATTTCATCCTCCAAGCCAATGATGGCTGCCATCGTACCGCTTACCTGCTCGCAGCAATGCTGCATCGCTTGCGCGCGAATGCTGACGAGCTTCACGGCGTCGGCAAAAGCCAGCGCGCCACACGCAACCAGTGCTGAAAATTCACCCAGTGAGTGACCGGCCACACAGTCCGGTCTGGAAACCGGAGCCGTCAACGCCAGAATGACGGAATGCAGAAAAACAGAAAGTTGCGTGACGCGCGTCTGTTTCAGCTCATCCTCCGTCCCCTCGAACATCATGTCGGTGATGCGAAATCCCAGCAGCGCGTTCGCCTGATCAAACAAAGTACGGGCAGATTCGCTCTGCTCGTACAAGTCCCGCCCCATACCGGGAAACTGGGACCCCTGACCGGGAAATACGTGTGCTTTTGCCATAAAAAATTATTTTGTTCCAAATATGCGGTCGCCGGCATCCCCCAAACCGGGAACGATGTATGCGTCCGAATTAAGTTTTTCGTCCACTGCAGCGACGTAGATTTTCACGTCGGGATGCGCCTTGTGTACCCGGATAATCCCTTCAGGAGCGGCTACCAGGCACATCATGCGGATGTGTTTGCAGCCTCTTTCCTTGAGCATCGTGATGGCATCCACGGCGCTTCCGCCAGTCGCGAGCATCGGGTCAGTGACAACGACTTTGCGCTCCTGGATATCGGCGGGAAGTTTGCAATAATAAACAACGGGTTCGTGCGTCTCTTCATTGCGATAAAGGCCTATGTGGCCGATTTTTGCCACGGGGATCAGCGACAAAAGCCCTTCTACCATTCCCAGACCGGCACGAAGGATGGGCACGATGGCTACTTTCTTGCCGTCAATCTGTTTGCCGACCATCGGGCAAATCGGGGTTTCGATATTTACGTCGTGCAAAGGGAAATCACGCGTAACCTCATACCCCATCAGCAAAGAAATCTCCGTCAACAGGGTACGGAAATCTTTGGATCCGGTATTTTTATCGCGCATCAAAGTCAGTTTGTGTTGAATCATAGGATGATCGAAAACAAGTAGTTTTCCGGACGCGACCACCGGGAGCAGCGTGTTGTTCAAAGTATCTAAAATCTTTCCCATAAGTTTTGAGTTTTTAAGTCTTACAAAAATAGTAAAAAAAATTAAATATCCTGCGAGGTGATTTCTTTCAGCTCCTCCCGATAGGCCAGCAGAATGCGGGACTTGGAGATAAAACCCAGGTAGCGTTCATCCTCAGTCAGTACCGGCAGGCGCCAGGCATCGGTTCGGTCGAACTTGGCCATTACGGCATCCATTTTCTCATCCACATACACCCGTTCGGGCGGATCACTCATCAAATTGTACACATACAACTTGTCGTATTGCTTCACTTTGAGGATATAAGGGCGGATGGTATCCATCTCAAGAATTCCCTGAAAATGTCCGTCTTCATCTACCACGGGAAACACGGCCGCCGTACTCTGCGTGACCACTTTCACCACTTCGCGCAATGTCCAGTCCAGGTGTACCCGGGGGTACTTGTCCCGCACCAGATCGGAGGTCTTCAGCAAAGTCAGCACCGCCTGGTCGCTATCGTGGGTCAGAAGGTCTCCGCTTTGGGCGATTCGCTTGGTATAGATGGAATATTTTTCAAAAATGCGCACACAGCCGAATGAGATGGAAGCGGTCAGAATCAGAGGGATAAACAGTCCGTATCCGCCCGTCACCTCCGCAATCAAGAAGATGGCGGTCATCGGAGCCTGCATCACGCCGGCCATCAGGCCGGCCATACCGACCAACACGAAATTGGCCTGGGGGACGGTAGCAATACCGGAAAGATTGATAACCCGGGCCACCAAAAAGCCCGTCAGCGCCCCCACGAACAAGGTGGGACCGAAAGTACCGCCGACTCCTCCTCCGGCATTGGTCAGGGTCATGGAAAAGATTTTCAGCAATAAGACCAGAAAAAAGAAAAAGATGACACCCCAAGGACTTTGCAGCATAAAGGCCAGGGGGGTATGCACGGCGGGCTGTATATCGTTGCCCAGGAGCATCTCACGCACGTCTCCGTAACCCTCCCCATAGAGCGGCGGGAACAGGAAGAGCAAAAGACCGAGGGCCAGGGCAGAAAGTGCCCATCGAGCGTAAGGAGAGCCCTTGATCTTGATTTTATCCTCCAGATAGAGGGTCATCCGCGTGAAATAGAACGAGGTTGCTGCACACAACAATCCCAATATGACATAGAAAGGCAGATTGCGCATCGAGAAAGGGGCAATAAAGGCCTCGAAAAGCGGCTCCATCCCCAGAAAGGCATAAGACACCACCGTTGCGGATACCGTGGAGAGCAACAACGGCAGGATGGATGACATCGAAATGTTAAAAAGCAGAATCTCCAGTGTGAACAGCACACCGGCCAGCGGAGCCTTGAAAATGCCCGCCACAGCCCCCGCCGCACCGCAACCCAACAGGATGGTCATATTGCGATAAGGCAGACCTGCCCTTTGCGCCACGTTGGAACCGATAGCCGCTCCGGTATAAACAATAGGGGCCTCAGCGCCCACACTGCCGCCAAAACCGATGGTTACACAACTGGCGATCAGGGAAGACCAGGTATTGTGGGGCTTGATGCGGGATTCGCTTTTGGATACGGCCAGCAGCACTTTGGTCACCCCGTGTCCGATGTCATCTTTGACCACATAACGGACAAACAACAGGGCGAGAAGCATACCCGCACCAGGGTAAACCAAGTAGAGCAAATTCCACCACACGCTCTCTCCGAACCAGCCGGTCAAACCCTGCTGGATTGTACGAATCCCCCCGTAGAGCAACACGGCGGCCAGACCGCAAAGCACACCCACCAACACCGAAAGCACCAAAGTCTTACGGTGGTCATCCCAGGTATTGAAATAATTCTTAACGGCCATACAAAAAAGGACGGCGTACCGTCCTTGCGTTCCTTACTCGTCAGCGGCGTCATCATCACCGCCGGAGTATTGAGAGATGTTGTCATCTGGCAATGTGCTTTCGGAATCTGTCTCTTCGTCCGTATCATCCTCGTCCAACCATTTATCTACATCATTGAGATCATCTACCTTGATTTGCACCTTGACCAAATAGATGGCAGAAGGGATTTCGATGGTTACGGTATAAATGCTGGTTCCGTCC
>JAGCUV010000032.1 GCA_017962705.1 Bacteroidales bacterium | reverse complement strand
TCAGCGCGTTGGAGGAAGAAGCGATTGCTGAGGGGAGGCTCAACGATTACCTGCTGGAAGAAAATGAATGGGCGTCAAGCGTTCGTACCAAGCCCAATGTGTGGCTGAGGTGGGCGGCGCTGCTGCACGACATCGCCAAGCCACGCTGCAAACGCTTCGAGCCGGGCATCGGATGGACTTTCCATGGCCACGAATATCTCGGCGGCAAGATGGTGCCCCGTATTTTCGCTTCGCTCAAACTGCCCTTGAACGAAAAGATGAAATATGTTCAGAAACTGGTCTCCCTGCATTTGCGCCCCATCGCATTGGTGACGGATGATGTGACGGATTCGGCTGTCCGCCGTCTGCTGTTCGATGCCGGGCATGATATTGATGATCTGATGCTGCTCTGCCACGCGGATATCACCTCCAAGAATCCCCGCAAGGTGGAACGGTTGCATGAAAATTTCGAGCGGGTGCAGCAGAAAATGGTTCTGGTCGAGGAGAAAGACAGCATCCGCAATTTCAAAAACCCGATTACGGGGGATTATATTATGGAAGTGTTCGGGATTCCGCCTTCCCACGATATTTCTATCATTAAAGATTATATTAAGGAAGCGATTCTGGAAGGGGAGATTCCCAATGAATGGGAGGCTGCGCGCGAACTGATGTTCCGCAAGGCGGCCGAAATGGGTTTGCAACCGGTTCAGCGCGATGGCGATTCTTGACGAATATCTCGATTATGTACGTTTCGTACGGCGATATTCTTCCAGGACGGCCGAAATTTATGAGGATGTCCTGAAGAATTTCATACGCTATTGTGTGGATGGGGACGCTTCCTCCGCGCTGCTGAAAGCCCTGACACCGACGCAGGTGCGCAATTATGAAGTCTATCTCCTGGACGCCTGCCGGATGAAGCCCCGTACCGTCAACCAGCATCTGTCTGCCTTGAGCAGCTTCTGCCGTTACCTGATTTCGAGGAAGATGCTGGCCTCCAATCCTGTCTCTGTCGTCAAACGGCCCAAGCAGGAACAGCGTCTGCCCGAATTCTATCGGGATGATGCGCTGGAAAAGTATTTTCAGGAAACCGCCTGGTGGGCGGGGCGGGAATCTTTGGATTTGCACGCAGGACAGAAGGGGGATTTGAACCGCAGCAAGACGGCCAAAGAGGCCTATATGCGCCGGCTTTCCCGTCTGATTATTTCCATTCTCTATTCGACGGGCATGCGCCGGGCGGAGCTCATTTCCCTTACGCGTGCCTCCTTCGATCCTCAGCGAAAAGTGCTTCAAGTTCGCGGAAAAGGCGATAAAATGCGCACAATTCCTTTGGTTTTTTCTTTGATTGAAGAAATTTTAGTATATTTGAATGCAGTTGACATGTTGATGGAGCGTCCGTATGGGTCAGGAGACCCGCTGCTGCTGACGCCTGCCGGAGGAAAATTGTATCCTTCCTTTGTGGACAGGGCGGTCAAAGCGGAGTTGGGAACGGCCGAGGGCATCAGCGGGAGACTTTCTCCCCACGTGCTGCGGCACTCGCTGGCCACGGAAGTTTTGAGCGAAGGGGGCGACCTCTATTCAATCAAGGAGCTTCTCGGACATACCTCGCTGGCGGCGACCCAGATTTATACGCACAGTTCCATCGCACAACTGTCAAAAGTTTATCAATCCGCCCATCCCAGGGCCAAAAAAAGGAGGTAATTATGACCATCAATGTCCAGTCCATCAAGTTTGACGCCGATGCCAAACTGCTTGAATTCACCGAAAAGAAGGTGTCCAAACTCGACAAGTTCTTCGACCCCGTCCTGTCTGTGGACGTCAAGTTTTCCCTCCTGAGCGACAACGCAAACAAGAACGTGCGCATCAATGTGGCCGTTCCCGGTACGAGCGTGGTCGTCGAGCGCAACGCCAATTCCTTCGAGACCGCCATCAACGAATGTGTGGATATCTTGAAGGAGAAACTTACTCGGATGAAGGAAAAACGCAACGAATAAGCTACATATTTTGTAAAGCATCAGGCCCATGGCTAAAGCAGCAGTACAAGACGCGGCCTCTGTCGCCGCACAAATCATTGAAGATGTCCGCAAGGGCATCTTCAAGTCTGTGTACCTGTTGATGGGGGAGGAACCCTATTATATCGACTGCGTCGCTGATGCCATTCTCCAATACGCCATACCCGAGGAAGACCGGGATTTCAACCAGACCGTCTGTTATGGGGCCGATGTCACAGCGGATGACGTGGAGACGGCGGCCAAGCGTTATCCGATGTTTGCCGAGCGCCAGCTTGTGATGGTCAAGGAAGCGCAGATGATGAAGGACTACGAATCCCTGGCTTCCTATTGCGAAAATCCGCTGGACAGCACCGTTTTCGTGCTGTGCCTGCGGGGTGCCAGGGCCGACAAACGCAGGGGCTTGTATAAGGCTGCGCAGAAAGTCGGGATCGTACTGGAATCTGCGCCGGTACCGGACTATAAGATGACCGCATGGATAGCGGAACATTATGCTTCCCTTGGCCTGAAAATCGCACCCGAAGCAGCGGCTCTGCTGGCGGAATTCGCCGGTACAGACCTCGGCAAAGTGGCGTTGGAGACGGATAAAATGCGCAAGAATCTCCCCGAGGGGACGACCCAAATCCGGGTGGAGGACATTGAGGAGAACATCGGTCTGAGCCGTCAGATGAGCGTTTTCGAATTGACCAAGGCTTTGTCGGCCCGCAAAGG
>JAGCUV010000031.1 GCA_017962705.1 Bacteroidales bacterium | reverse complement strand
CTCTTGAAGGGTAAACTCATGCAGGGTCTGCGCCGGCAATAACGCCGGAATCAGCAATAACAAGACCCATATAAACTTATTTCTTTTCATCTTTTTTCGCAAATAATCTCCAATAAGATACTGGCATAATGAGCACCGTGAAAGGCAAGGTGATGGCCACGCCGAAGAGAATCACCACACCCATCGGCATCCAGAGGGCATCCGCACTGATAATCATCGGGAGCACGCCCAGACCGGTGGTGCAGGAGGTCAGGAAAATAGGGCGCATACGGCGGGAACCGGCGAGCATCGCAGCCTCTTTGTAGGAATAGCCTTCCTTGAAATGCAGTTCTTCCGCATACTCGAACATGATGATGCCGTTGCGTACGATGATGCCGACCAGTGAAATCACGCCCAGCAACACTGTCATTCCCACATCCAGGTGGAACAGATAAAGCCCCAGGAAACTGCCGAAAAGACAGAGGGATGACAGGGACATCGTCAGCACGGGAATATTGATTTTCTTGAAATTAATCAGCAAGAAAATGAACATCACCACCAGCGCCCCGACAAAGGAGGCTCCCATCGCGGGAATCAGCACCTCGTTCACTTCGGTCAGACCGCCGGCCTTGATGCGGACGCCATCCGGGATGGACAGGCTCTCCAGGTACTTTTTGATGCGCCGGACTGCCACAGGATGGGACTTACCGGCCTTCATATCTGCCTGCACGGTAATGGCATTGTCCGTACCCGAATGACGGACCAATTGGGCGGGGACCAGGCCGGGCGTAACGGTCGCCACCTGGCGCAGAGGTACGCGGAGGTTGGGGATGTTGGCCCGGATATATTTGTTTCGGATCACATCGTAGGTAGAACTGTCCGTGTTCTCTTTACCGTACAAAGCTACCGGAAGGCCGCCCGTATTGGAATTGATCAGATTGGTGGAAGAAAACTCCTGGCCGAGCGACAATCCGACCATCGAGGGATTGATGCCCAGACGGGAGGATTCGTCCTTGTCCAAAGTGATGTCAATGGACGGGATGGTGGCATAATCGCTATGCACCCACTTCATGATGTCGTTCTGCGCCCGCATGAATGCGGCAATGCTGTCCGCCACGGGAATCATCAGGTCACGGTTCTTGCCGATCACCCGCATCTCCACGGGAGCGGCCACCCCTTGATAATCCATCTCCTTGATACGGATCAGGGCATTCGGGAAGATAAATTCATACTTCTCCTCATACTCGGGAACCATCTCTTGGGTTGCCCCCTCACTGACGGTATTGACAATGAGTTGGGCAAAATTAGGGGCGGGAAGAGCCGGCGCATAGGTCTCGTGGAAACGAGGCGCACTGCTTCCGACAAAAGCCGTGACATTCCGGACCCGTTTGTCGGTCATAATCCATTTTGTCAGGCTGTCCACATTCTCCTGGGTCGCTTTGAGGTCACAGCCCTCTTCCAGATTCATCTCAATCACAAACAGGTCTCGGGAGGCCTTGGGAAGCATCTGGATATTGAGCATGAAAAACATGCCTACGCCCGCCGCCACCAACGCGATTCCGCAAGTCAGGGTCCAATGAGGATGACGGAAGCACACCCGCTCAGCCTTGTCATAGACGTTCTGCAGGGCGTTGAAGAAGGTCGCCTGAACCTTGGCGAAGCCCGTAGGCGCTTCCGTGTTGAGCCCTTCGATAAAACGGACTTCCAGCGAAGGAATGACCGTAAGGGCATAAGCCAGCGATATCATCAAGGTGATAGCCATCACCCAAGGGAAAGCGAAGAACACATCCTTGATGTTACCATTGATGATGAAGAGCATAGGGAACGTCATCAAACTGATGGACAAGGTAGCCATCAGCATCGGCATCACCAACTCCTTGGCGCTGGCGATGGCGGCCTCTGTCCGGGTCATTCCCATCGCCAATTTGCCCATATAACCGTCAATCGTTACAATAGAATCATCCACAATCATACCCAGCACCACGATAAGGGCCGCCAGGGTCACCGTATTCAGAGGCATTCCGATCAGATACATTACAGCCAGGGCGACGGCCGTACAAACCGGTACGCCGGAAGAAGCAACCGCCGCACTCTTGAAGGGGAAGAGCAACAGCATCACGAAAATCACCACCAGAATGGAGATGAAGAGGTCGCGCAGGAAGTTGAGCACGGAAGTCCGGACTACGCGCGGCTGGTCGGTGACACGCGTCAGCGATACGCTGGCCGGCAGCTCCGACTCAAATTGCTTGAGTACTTTGTCCACATCCGCGCCGAAAGCCACGATATCACGGTTTTCGCGCATCGAAATTCCCATCAGCAAAGTATTGTGCCCATCAAACTGGATGGCCGTGGACTTTTTCTGGATGCGCCGTTCAACCTCCGCCACGTCTTCGATGCGGACGATGCCGCCGGCCGGTTCGTTCATCACGATTTTCTTGGCAACCGCCTCTTCGGATGAAACCGGCTCATCGATATAAATCCGGGAATCTCCGTATTGTCCGGCAAACGAACCGCTGGGCAGCTGGATGCCTTCGGCCGTATAGGTCAGGTTGATGGCCAGGGGGCTGATGCCGTAGGCGGCGAGCCGGTCCATGTCGGCCGTCACCGCGATTTCCTCGCTCTGGGTGCCCATGATCTGGACTTTCGCCACATCGGGAAGTGCCTGCAAGCGCTCTTTGAGATCCTGGGCATATTCCTCCATCTCGCTCCAGCCCTTATCTTCCGATTCCATCGAAACGAGGATGGAAGAGACATTGGAGAAATCATCCAGTACGACGATAGCCAGCACATTGAGGGGTAAGGTGAGTTTGCGCGTCTGGAACTTGAAACGAATATCGGCCCAGGTCTGACGCAAATGGTCGGACGGGACATCCAAGGTCACATAGATATAGCAGACGCCGTCTTTGGAAACCGAATGCAAGGACTTGCGGTCCACCTCCGGACAGGCCAGGAGAACTTCTTCCAATGGCTTGGTCAAAGTTTCTTCCACCCGTTCGGCGGAAGCGCCGGGATAAATGGCCGCTACCAGTCCCTGTTTGATGGGGACGGTCGGGAACTCCGCCTTGTTCATCTTCCAGACACCCAGCAGGCCGACCACAATCAGGCCCGCCACCACCAGATAGACGGCTTTGGAGCCCTCTATGACTCCCTGAAAGAAATCACCGGGCTTTCTCATAGGGCTTCCACGACTTTCGGTTGCACTTTCATTCCGGTACTTACTTTCTGGCTGCCTTCCACGATGATGCGGTCTCCCGGCTTGACGCCCGTTTCAATCGAAACACCCGTTCCGGCAAAATTACCGGCTGTGACAGAGCGTTTTTCCACCCGGTTTTCAGCATTGACCACCCAGATATACCGGCCGTTGTCATCCACTTTGACGACAGAGGCGGGCACGATAAGCCGGCTCTTCTGGTCTGTCTGCAGACTCACTTTGCAAGCCATACCGGCTTTCAGTCCTTTGGGCTGCTGTTTGAAAGTAAGGCGTACATTGTACGAATGGCTGATCAATGAAGCCATTACTCCGATTTCATTTACACTCGCTGAAGAAGAGAGATAATCCAATGCGGGAATGACGACTTCGGCATTGATTCCTTCACGAATGCGGGAAAACTCGTTTTCAGGAACGCCGATGGAGACTTCAAGATTGTTTTCATCAATAATCGTCGCCAGGCGGGACATGGGCTTGACTTCATCTCCCACCACCACATGCAATTCACTGATGACGGCATCCCAAGGAGCTTTGACATGACATTCATCCACCATATTGTCCGCCATCTCAGCCGTCGCCTCAGCCTGGACGAGTTTGGTGGAAATATCTTTCCATTGAATCTCGGACATTCCTCCGGCCTTATACACCTTTTCAGCCCGCTGATACCCGTCCTGCGCTTGGGAAAGCGTGGCGTCCGCAGTCTTTTTCATATTTTTGGCCGTGGGAGAATCCACTTCCGCAATCAGTGTGCCTCCGGCAACTTTCTGCCCCAGATGAACGGGCAGCTCGACAACGGTCCCGCCATAGGGAGAAACAAGGACCGTCGTGTGTTTGGAAACCACCGTGCCGATATAGCTGCGTGTGTATGAACTCTGGACATCTTGTACCTCCATTACCGCAACGGGAACAACGGTTTCTTTCTGTTGCTTTTTCGGCCCGCAAGAGACGACGGCCAACAGCAAGGACAGTAAAATAATAGCTTTTTTCATATTAACTCATAGGGTGTAATTATACGACTGCAAATTTACTATTTTTTTGTATTTTTGCAGGCAATAATGATTCTATTTGTAGGTATGAAAAAGTTTTTTCTCACATTTCTGTTCATTTTCCTGACTGTCTGTGGTCTTTCCGCCCAGGGCTTGAACGACAAGGCGGACAACATTCTGGGTAACTGGCGCGCGACGCGAGGCGGGGAAGTCAGCAAGGTCAAGGTCTCCCGCAGTGCGGACGGCACTTATATGGCGCAGGTTTATTGGGTGGAAGTGGACAAAGACAAGGAGGGGCGTAAAAAACTGGATCGTAAAAATCCGGACAAGAGCCTGCGCAGTACACCCTGTGACCAGATTGTTCTGATCCGGGGCCTGAAATACAATGCCGAGAAAAAGCGCTGGGACGGTACGGATGTGTACGATCCCACCAAGGGAATCCGGGCCAAATGTGTCGTCTGTTTTGAACAGGACGGCAGGCTCCGCATCAAAGGTTCCCTTCTGGGAATCAGCCAGAGCGTTTACTGGGAGAAATTAACGGAATAGTCAGACGTTTTTTTGCCTGACGGCCTCGTATAGCACGACGGCGGTGGCGACGGAGACATTGAGCGAGCCCGTCTGCCCGACCATCGGGATGGCGGCTTTTTCGTCGCAGAGGGCGAGCAGCGAGTCGCTGATGCCTTTGCCTTCAGAGCCCATCACAATCGCGACGGGACCGTGGAAATCTACATTATAAATAAGATTGTCGCTCTTTTTGGTGGCGGCGACCAACTTGAATCCGCTTTGCCGGAGGTAGTAGGCGGCCAGGCGCAGATTGGGGACTTTGCAGGTGTCGATGCGCAGCAAGGCGCCGGCGGAGGCTTTGACCGCTTCCGCATTGATGGCGGCCCCTCCCTTGGCAGGGACGATGATGCCTTGTCCGCCGACACATTCGAGGGTACGGGCGACGGCGCCCAGGTTGCGGATATCGCTCACGCCGTCCAGAATTACAATGACGGGGTCGGGGGCGGTGGCGAGGGCGTTGTTGACCAGCGTTTCCAGGTCTACATAATCAATCTGCGCCAGATAGGCGATGACGCCCTGGTGGGCGCCGTGGGCTTCCCGGTTGAGTTTCTCCACGGGAACATACTGGTAGGGGATATGCCGTTCGCCAATCAGGGTGATGAGTTCCCGATAGACGGGCCCTTCCATTCCTTGTTTGATGAGGACCTTGTCAATCTGTTTGCCCGTTTTCAGGGCTTCGATGACGGGATGGGTGCCAAAAAGCTTTTGCATAAGGCTTATAGTTGTTGCGACAGTTCCAGCCACTCTTCGGTCTGGTTGTCAATTTCTCTTTTGTTTTCCAAATATTTGCGGGTCAGTTCGATGATGTCATCACTGGGGCCGGGGGCTTGCAGGTGCGTTTCAATCTCTTTCTGCGCGGCTTCGAGTTGAGCGATGCTTTTTTCGAGGAAATCCACACGATTCTTTAGCTTGCGCTGTTCTTTGGACAAGAACTTGGGGTTTCCGCCGGGGGCCGGGGCTGGAGCCGACTTGGCCGGTGCCTGAGACTTCGGCGAGCCTTGGGGCTGCGTTTTCGAGCCTTGGGCTGGCTGGGACGCGTTTTTTCGCTCTAATTCGCTCAGGGATTCAATCTTCCGGCTGCGCAGGAATTCGTTGATACCGCCCAGGTGCTCTTTGACGCGCCCGTCGCGGAACTCATACACCTTGTCCACCAGCCCTTCGAGGAAATCCCGGTCGTGCGAGACGATACTCAGGGTGCCGTCATAGCGCTTGAGGGCCTGTTTGAGGATATCCTTGGACAAAATGTCCATATGGTTGGTGGGCTCGTCGAGGGCCAGCAGGTTGTAGGGATGGAGCATCAGTTTGGCCATCGCCAGACGGGCCCTTTCACCGCCGCTGAGCACGGCCACCTTTTTGTCGATATCTTCGCCCTTGAACAGAAACGCTGCGAGGATATCGCGGAGTTTGGTGCGGATGTCGCCTACGGCAATGCGGTCCAAGGTTCCGAAGACGGTGTCCTGTTTGTCCAGCACATCTTCCTGGTTCTGGGCGTAGTAGCCGATGTTGACATTGTAACCGGTCTTCGCTTCGCCGTCCAGCGGATCCAATTCCCGCATCAGGATGCGCATCAGCGTGGTCTTTCCTTCTCCGTTGCGTCCGACCAGCGCCACCTTTTCCCCGCGCATCACTTCTATCTGTGCATCAGAAAAAACGACTTTGGGCTTGTCTCCGGGCTTGGTGGAAGGGTAGCCGGCCACCAAATCCGCAGCTTTGAAAACGATGTCGCCGCTGCGGGGAGCGGGAGGGAACTTGACGGTCATCGCCGCCTTGTCCTCGATGTCCACTTCGATGCGTTCCAGTTTCTCCAGCGCCTTGACGCGGGATTGCACCTGGTTGGACTTGGTCGGTTTGTAGCGGAAGCGTTCGATAAACTCTTCCGTTTTCTCAATCATCCGCTGCTGGTTCTCGTAGGCGGCCCGCTGCTGGGCGATGCGTTCGGCCCGCAGCACTTGATATTGGCTGTAGGGGACTTTGTAGTCGTGGATATGTCCCAGCATAATCTCGACGGTGCGGTTGGTCACATTGTCGAGGAATTTTCTATCGTGGGAAATCAGCACCAGCGAACCCCTGTATTCTTTCAAGTAATTCTCCAGCCACTCGATGGATTCGATGTCCAGGTGGTTGGTGGGCTCGTCCAACAGGAGGATGTCCGGGCTTCCCAGCAGAATCTTGGCCAGCTCGATGCGCATATTCCAGCCCTGGGAGAAGGTTTCCGTGGGGCGGGAGAGTTCCTCCGATTTGAATCCGAGGCCCTTGAGCGTGCGCTCGGCCAGTACATTCGGATCGTCGCTGCGCAGCACGGCCAGATGGTCGTTGAGTTCGTTCATCCGGACAATGAGTCCGGAATAGGCTTCCGACTCATAATCCGTTCGCTCGGCGAGTTCGACATTGATGGCCTCCAGTTGCGCCTCCATCTCAAACAGTTTGGCGAAAGCGGTCAGGGCTTCTTCCATGACCGTCCGCCCGCGGTGATGCTGCATGATCTGGGGGAGGTAGCCGATGGCCATTCCGCCGGGGACCTCCACTTTGCCTGCGGTGGGCGTCTGCTGACCGCAAATCAGCTTGAGCAGGGTCGATTTGCCCGCACCGTTCTTGCCTACCAGACCAATCTTGTCGTTCTCACTGATGTGAAAATTGATGTTGTCCAGCAGGGTGAAGCCTCCGAAGGCGACGGTGAGCGAGTTGATCGAAATCATTCAGCGGCAGTTCGTAGGCGGGGTTATAGTTTCTCCAAAGCAACCTTAATGGCCTCAATCTTGGCGAGCGCATCAGCTTCTTTCTTTCTTTCGAGGGCGACGACCTGCTGCGGGGCTCCGCTGACGAATTTCTCGTTGGAGAGTTTCTTGCGGACACCGCTGAGGAAGCCTTCGAGCCGCTGGAGTTCGGCGGTCAGTTTGGCTTTCTCTTCCTCGTTGTTGACGAAGCCTTCGAGCAATACGCTGACTTTGCTGGTGCCGGCCATAAAGGAACTGGCGGTGCCGTCCAGACCGGCCGCAGGCTCGATGTTGGCGAGTTTGACCACGATGGGGAGCATGCGCTCGGGGAAGGATTCGAAGCAGACTTTCAGGCTTTCTTTCGGGGAAATGGCTTTCTCCTGACGGATGCTGCGGATGCCGCTGACGGCGGCCACGGCCGTTTCGAAATCGGAGATAAGGCTTGCGTCGAAGGCTTTGGCTTTCGGATAGGCCTGGACCATAATGGTCTCGCCCTCTTTGCGCTCAGTCATGTCCTGCCAGAGTTCTTCCGTGATGAAGGGCATGATGGGATGAATCATCTTGAGCAGGGCCTCAAAAAATCCAAGCGTGGCCTTGAGCGTCGCGGCATCGATCTTTTCCCCGAAACCGGGCTTGATAATTTCCAGATACCAGCCGCAGAAATCGTCCCAGAACAATTTGTAAATGCTCATCAGGGCGTCGCTGATGCGGAATTTGGAGAAATGGTCGCCCACTGTCTCGACGGTGAGAGAGAGTTTGGCGTCAAACCATTCGACGGCACGGGCGGCCGCTTCCGCCTGGGCTTTGGTTTCGTCCGCATCCCACATGCCGACCAGGCGGTAGGCGTTCCAGATTTTCGCGCAGAAGTTGCGCCCCTGCTCGATCATCGCCTCGTCGTAGAGGATGTCGTTTCCGGCGGAGGAGCAGAGCAGCATACCCAGACGCACGGAGTCGGCCCCGTATTTTTCAATCAGTTCGAGGGGGTCGGGGGAGTTGCCGAGGGTCTTGCTCATCTTGCGGCCCAGTTTGTCGCGTACGATGCCCGTGAGATAGACATTGCGGAAGGGCACGTCGCGCATAAATTCGTTGCCGGCCATAATCATGCGGGCCACCCAGAAGAAGAGGATGTCCGGTCCGGTGACCAGGTCGTTGGTCGGGTAGTAGTATTGCAGGTCGGCGTTGCCGGGCTTTTCGGGGTGTCCGGCTTTCTCCGTGTCGAACACGCTGATGGGCCAGAGCCAGCTGGAGAACCAGGTGTCGAGCACGTCTTCGTCCTGCACGAGGTCGGCGGCCTGAATCGCGGGGTCGAGCGCCCGGGCGGCCTTCAGGGCCTCTTCAGGGGTGCTTTCCACCACATAGCGGCCGTCGGGCAGGTACCAGGCGGGAATGCGCTGTCCCCACCAGAGCTGACGGGAGATGCACCAGTCGCGGACATTTTCCATCCAGTGTTTGTAGGTGTTGCGGTATTTGTCGGGAATGAGTTTGACTTTTCCGCTTTCCACGCTTTCGAGGGCGTCCTTGGCCAGGGCGTCCATTTTCAGGAACCACTGGGCGGAGAGTTTGGGTTCGATGACGGCGTGGCTGCGCTCGGAATAACCGATGGGGGAGATGTAGTCCACGGTCTTCTCGAGGTTGCCGGCTTCTTCGAGCATTTGGGCAATTTTTTCGCGGGCGGCGAAACGGTCTTCCCCAATCAGGATTTGAGCCTCTTCGTTGAGCCGTCCGTGGTCGTCGATGATGTCGAGTACGGGCAGGTGGTGGCGCAGGCCGATTTCGTAGTCGTTCACGTCGTGGGCGGGGGTCACTTTCAGGCAGCCCGTTCCGAAGTCCATTTCGACATAACTGTCTTCAATGATGGGAATCTCCTTGTTAATCAGGGGAATCAGGACTTTCTTCCCTTTCAGCCAGTGGTAGCGTTCGTCGGCGGGGTTGATGCAGACGGCGGCATCCGCCATAATGGTTTCGGGACGGGTGGTTGCTACGATGATGTATTGGTCTGTCGCGTTGCCCTTTCCGTCCGAAACGAAATAGCGCATATGGTAGAACTTGCTGGGGGTGTCCTTGTGCTCGACCTCTTCGTCGCTGACGGCGGTCAGGCGCACGGGGTCCCAGTTGACCATGCGGACGCCTTTGTAGATGTATCCTTTCTTATAGAAATAGACGAAGGTGTTGATGACGGCTTCGCTCAGGTCCGGGTCCATCGTGAACTTGGTGCGGTCCCAGTCGCAGCTGGCGCCGAGCTTGCGGAGCTGGTTCAGGATGATGCCGCCGTGTTTTTCTTTCCATTCCCAGGCGTGTTTGAGGAATTCCTCGCGGGTGAGGTCTTCCTTGCTGATGCCTTCGGCCTCCAACTTCGCGACGACCTTGTTTTCGGTGGCGATGCTGGCGTGGTCGGTTCCGGGGACCCAGCAGGCGTTCTTGCCGTCCATCCTTGCCTTGCGGATGAGCACGTCATTGAGCGTATTGTTGAGCACGTGGCCCATATGCAGGATGCCCGTGACATTGGGCGGGGGAATCACAATCGTATAGGCGGGCCTTTCGTCAGGCTCCGAATGAAAAAACTTGTGCTTCAGCCAGTAGGCATACCATTTGTCCTCCACTTTCGAAGGGTCGTAATACTTCGCTTGCGTATCCATCTTGCTCAAAAATAATAGTTTCTTTCCAACTTGCGCCGAATCCTCCCGCGCAATCTTGCAAAGATAACAATTTTTCTGTAAATTCGCGAATCTATTTGCGCAGGGGCAGCATGAATATATAGACAATGGCTAAATTAACAGTGCCGAAAATATTCTTTCTTTTCAACAAGAAGTATGGGGGCGTCCGTCTTCTTTGTGCGTATGTCCGCTTGGGAGTGCTGGGCCGGGTGGTGTTGGAGTGCGTCAAAGGCATATTGAAAAGAAAGCCGCTTGGCGATATCTACGATGCTTTTCAACTCCAGGTAGTGGCTGCGTTGCAAAAGAAGTACAAACCCCTTTTGCGGGACCGTTTGGCCTTTTATGAAAATCAGTCCTTGCCCCATCAGCGGGCGGAGGTCATCTGGTTCTGTTGGTTGCAAGGAATGGAGAATGCTCCAGAGATTATTCAAGTTTGTCTGGCTTCCTTGAAGAAGTATTTGCCCGAAAAGGAAATCCGAATCGTCGATGACAACAACCGTCACCGGTATGTGGCTTTTCCCAGCCATATTGAGGAGAAATGGGCCAAGAAACAAATTCCGCCCGCTCTTTTTGCGGATTTGCTTCGCTTGGAACTGCTGGCTCGGTACGGTGGTACATGGATGGATCCCACGGTTTTATGTACGGGAAATAATTATGTCGCAGGAAGCCTGGATGCAGCGCTGTTCTTTTACCAGTATAAGAAGAGCGAGGATAGCCCCTATGCCGGGATTTCAAACTGGTTTATCACTTCGAGTTCCAACCATCCTCTGCTGATGGCCCTGAGGGATGGCTTGTATGCCTATTGGGAAGATTATGACTTTGTGCTGGAATACTTTGTTTTTCACCGGTTCTTTGACCTTCTGGCAGAAGAAAGGCCCCAATGGATAGCTGCTATGCCTTACGCGTATAGTCCTGATGCACTCGCTCTCGGCCATCATTTGGATAAACCGTACAAAAAGGAAGCGTGGGAGAAATTGCTGTCAAAAGTATCCTTCCACAAACTCACTTACAAAATGAATGACGAAGTGAATAATACCCCCGGAAACTATTACCATCACATTCTTGGGATGTATAAGGACTGCCGAGGGTGACTTGTGTCGCATATTCACCGAATTTTTTGTAATTTCGCGATTATGTTTGTTCTGGATTCGCATTGTGATACGCCTTCGCAGCTGGTGCGGCTGCGGGATTTGGCTTTGGATAACGACCATGCCCAGTTGGATTTCCCCAAAATGCGCAGGGGAGGGGTGGATGGCGCTTTCTTCGCGCTGTATACTTCCAATTCGCTTTCGGTCGAACAAGGGCGGGAAAAGGTGGAAGAAATGCTGCGGGCGGTGGATGCCTGTTTGCAGGCCAACCGTTCGACGGCGGCCCTGGCGGTCTCACCCGACGAGGCTTTGGCCAACCAGAAGGCCGGCCTGCTGACAGTGTTTTTGGGACTCGAAAATGGCCAGCCCATTGGCGATGACCTGGCCATGTTGGACTATTATTACAAGCGGGGCATCCGTTATGTGACGCTGACGCACGGCAATCACAACCAGATTTGCGACAGCTGCACGCCCAAGGAAGCACGTTGGGCGGGGAGTACGGTTTCGGGCTCCGGTGCCGGGCGCAAAAGCGGCGTGAGCCCCTTCGGGGAAGAGATTATCGGGCGGATGAACGAGCTGGGGCTGCTGGTGGATGTGTCCCACACTTCCGCCGCTGCGACGGCCGCCGCGCTGGATATATCCTCCAAACCGATTATCGCCAGCCATTCCTCCTGCCAGGCCCTGTGCGCCCATCCGCGCAACCTCCCGGACGAACTCATCCGTCGCATTGCCGACAAGGGGGGAGTGGTGCAGATTGCCTTCTATCCCGAATTTCTGGACCTTTCCTTTTCCAAGATGATTCGCGGCAGCGGCCTGTACGACTGGGCCTCCGACATGGAGGACGAATTTATCGCCGACCCTGCCAATAAAGCAAAACGTGCGGCCTGGTATGCGGCGATGGACCGCCTGCAGACCTTGGAGCGCCCGTCCTGGACGCGCATTGTGGACCATATCGAGCACGCGATCAAGGTGGGCGGCGTCGAATGCATGGGCATCGGCTCCGACTTTGACGGCATCTGCGTGGCGCCCGAAGGGTTGGAAGATTGTTCTCAAATGGGCCGTATCTTTGACGAACTCTCCCGTCGCGGATGGTCTGCTTCGGATATAGAAAAAATCGCCGGCGGCAATTTCCTCCGCTGTTGGCGCGAAGTTTCTCTGTTATAATGGATTCCGTAAGAATAGACAAATATTTGTGGAGCATCCGGGCGTATAAGACGCGGTCGGAAGCGACGACGGCCTGCCGGGGCGGTAAGGTGCGCGTGAACGGGGCGGATGCCAAGCCGTCGAAAGAGGTAAAAATCGGGGATGTGATTACGGTCCGCAAAGGGCCGGCGACCTATACGTACAAGGTGATGGAACTGGTCCAGAAACGCCAGGGCGCGAAAAATGTGGCGGCCTTTGCGGAAAACCTCACCCCGCAGAGCGAGTTGGACAAACTCGCGCGTCCGGTGGAAACCATCGCCTTCCGGCGTGACCCGGGGGCGGGTCGTCCGACCAAAAAAGACAGGCGGCTGCTGGATGCGCTCGTCGCCGGGGTGGATATGGACTGGGCGTACGAGCCGGATGGGGAGCAGGAAGAAACGTTGTCCGGGTCCGGACTAAACGCGAAAGGGGCCCGGCGGGGTGAAAGGGCGAGCGAACGCGAAGGAGGGGACGAAAACGCTCCGGCACGTGAGTTTGACGAAGACGCGTGGCTGGAGGAACTGGAGGACGAACTGGCTGAATGGGATGAAAATTTGAAAGATTTTGACGAAGATGAATACTGAGCCTTTTCTCCGGCAGGTAGCCGGACATTTCCTGAATGTGACAAAAGACTCCGGTTCCGACGGATTGTCTTTGGAAGAACTGTGTTTTGTGCTTCCCAACCGCCGTTCGATGCTTTTCCTGCAAAACCATTTCAAACAGCTGTCTGACAAACCGATGCTGGCCCCGGAGATGATCACCATCAACGATTTTCTCTATCGGCTGGCGGGCGAATACCCCACGGACCGCGTCCGTTTGCTGCTGACCCTCTATGATTGTTATAAGGCTTTGCGGCAGGATGCCGAACCGCTGGATGAATTTATCTTCTGGGGGGATGTCCTGCTGGGGGATTTTTCGGATGTGGACAAATACTATTGCGACCCGAAGGTGGTTTTTGCCAATGTCAGTGATTTCAAAAGCATTGATGCGGGGCTGGATTCGTTGAACGAACAGCAGCAAGAGGCGCTCAGTCGCTTTCTCAACTATTTCAATCCGGAGTCGGAAAAGGCCAGGAAAACGGGGGAGCACGATGCGCGCCGGCCGTTCCAACAGATTTGGAACATACTCTTTCCTCTCTACACCCGTTTCAACGAGGTGCTGGATGATACGGGGGCTTCGTATGAAGGCCGCGTTTACCGCAAGGCGCGTGAACAGATGGCGAACTCTGCTGTTTCCGCAGTGGATGTACTGCAGGAGTTGTTTCCCCGTGCGAAGAAGTTTGTGTTCACCGGACTGACCAAACTAACGGAATGTGAACATTTTATTTTGCGGCAAATCAGCAAGCGTCCCGGTCTGGCGGCTTTCTGCTGGGATTATCCCGGCGACTGGATCGCCAACCCATATAACAAGGCATCTTTCCTTCAGAAAAACATTAGTGACTTCCCGCAAGAGTTTGCTTTGCAGAAGCTTAACGCTCACCCGCATATTCATGTGCTGCCCGTCGCTTCCGGTGTCGGACAGACCCGCCAGATTCCTGCCATTTTAAAAGAATGCGGGCTGATGGGGAACGATGCGACAGAATCCCTCTCCGATTCGAATCTGCGGCCGGAATCCTGCGCCATCGTCTTGCCGGATGAGGGCTTGTTGATGTCCGTGCTGAATGCGATTCCCACGCCAATCGACTCCGTTAATGTGACGATGGGCTACTCGATGACCCAGAGCGAGTTTCATTCTTTCCTGCTGCGCTTGATGGATTTGCAGTTGAATGTCCGTTGGGGCAGCTCGTCCGCAACAGACGCTTCGGAGGCCCGTTTCTACCACAAACCCGTGTGGGAGATTTTCGCCTCGCCCATATTCAAACTTTTTTACAAAGAGCCCGACTTGGAGAATAAAGTGGATGCCATCAAGAATAAGTCGTCCTATTATATTCCGCAGAGCGAATTGAGCGGCAGTGTGGTGCTGGAAACCATTTTCCGTCCGGTGTTGGACAAACCTGCCGCGGATGCTTCTGCCAAGGCGGGCACAACGTCCTCGACGCCTGACCCGCAACTGATCCGCCGCTTTGCGGAGTATCTCAAGGAAATCATCTTGTTTGTGGGACCCGTGATGAGTGAAAAGGAACCATTGACCTTTGAAACCAGTTTCGCCAAAGCGGCCTATAACGCCATCAATCAGCTGATATCTTATCCTCTTCCCATCAAGCCAGCTACTTTTGCCCGACTGGTGGACCGGCTCGTTTCCGGTATTTCCATTCCGTTTGAAGGGGAGCCTCTCAAGGGTTTGCAGGTGATGGGACCGCTGGAGTCCCGCTGTCTCGATTTTGACAACCTGATTGTGCTCTCGTGCAACGAGGGCGTTTTCCCGCGCAAGAGCGTCAGTTCCTCTTTTATCCCGGCGGAGCTGCGCGTGGGCTTCGGCCTGCCGTCCTACGACCATCAGGATGAAATGTGGGCCTATTATTTCTATCGGATGATTGCCCGGGCAACGGAGGTCTGGCTCTTGTACGACAACCGCACGGAAGGGCTCAAGCGGGGAGAGGAGAGCCGTTTTATCAAGCAATTACGCTATCATTTCGGAGCGGATATCACGGATTGGACAGAACACATTGAAGCGAAGCCGCTTGCGGAACCAGCTGATAAGACGGAAGACGACAAGGTCGATGATAGCGAGGTTATGAAGAGTGCGGAAAATATGGCTGTCATCAAAAATCTCGAATTCTCGGCCTCCTCGCTGGAAACCTATGTCGCTTGTCCGATGAAATTCTATTTCAGTAAAATTGTCGGTCTGGTGGCCCCGACCGAAGTCTCCGAATACCTGGATGGCTCTACATTGGGGACGGTTTTTCATAGCACCATGGAGGCGCTCTATACCTCATCGGCTGCGATGAAGCCCGGTGGATTGATTCCAAAACCTACAGTTCCTCATGAAATTACGATGGATTATCTGAAGGACTGGCTCAAGCGGAAAGAGGAGATACGCCGGAAAGTGAAATCTTTGATTTGCGAGGTGCTGAAAGTCCCGGAAGTGACGGGCCGCAACTTGGTGATGGCGGATGTAATTTGCCAATATGTGATCAATACCCTCAACGCGGATGTGGCCTATTTGAAAGAAAAACAAGCTTCGTGTTTCCAGATTATCTCCCTTGAGCACAAATTCTGTATGGATTTTCTGGATGTGAAAATGGCCGGACTGATTGACCGT
Source organism: Bacteroidales bacterium (assembly GCA_017962705.1). GTDB lineage: Bacteria > Bacteroidota > Bacteroidia > Bacteroidales > UBA932 > Cryptobacteroides. Next base: position 1,157 of record JAGCUV010000031.1, on the reverse strand, counting down.
GTGGACCGGGTGGAAGGCGGGCCCGTGCGCGTGGTGGATTATAAGACGGGCAGCGACAATCCTGACTGTCTGGGGCTAACGGACGAGAAGGTCGATCTGCCGTTTACGGATTACCACCACAAGGCGGCGATCCAGTTCTTCCTGTATGATGAGGCGGCCCTGCAAGCCTCTTCCCGAAAGGACGGCGAACTTTTCCCTTCCTCCCAAGCACAACTGGTCAATACCATGTATGTTCCGTTCCGCTTGTCTTCCAAGTCCGTTCCGGTAGATTATGAGGTTCGTCTGCCATTTGCCGATGCGATGAAAAGGAAATTGCAGGGCGTTATTGCAGACCTGCAAGACCCGGCCAAGCCTTTTACGAAGACGGAGGATGAGAAGACCTGTCAATTCTGTGACTTTAAAAGCATTTGTGGGCGATGAACGAGAAACCTATACTGTTGCGCGGCGCATCCGCAGGTTCGGGAAAAACCCATTTTCTGGCCAAAACCTATATCCGTCTGTTGCTGGAGCGGTATTTCAATCCGGAGCATCCGAAGGATGTGTACCAGTATCGCCATGTGCTGGCCGTTACCTTTACCAACAAGGCGACGGCAGAAATGAAGGAGCGGATTCTGGAGGAGTTGAACATTCTGTCCAAAAACCCGGCTCAATCGCATTATCATAAGGATTTTGTCCAATACTTTTCCTGTACGGACGAGGCCTTGCAGAAAGCATCCGGAGAGATTCTTTTCCATTTGTTGCACGAATACGGGGCTTTTTCCGTGAGTACCATAGACAGCTTCTTCCAGTTGGTCCTGCGTGCTTTCTCCCGCGAAATCGGCTTGTATTCCTCCTACCAGGTCGAGTTGGACCGGAATGCCCTGATTGGGGAGTGTGTGGATAGGATTCTGGATTCGCTGGACGAAGGGAAAGACAATGAAGAACTCCTCAAATGGCTGACAGACAAAGCGGTGTACCGTGTCTCCAATGGCGATAAATTTTCAACGGACGCCCTGCTTTTGTCGGTTGCTACAGAATTGATGACCGTGGGATACAAAGAGGCAGTGAAGAAGGCGAAGGTAGATGAGACCACGCTCTATGACCACAAGCGTCTGGAAAGCTTGGAAAAGACTTGCCGGCAAAGGAAGGAGCATTATGTCCTTGCCGTGAAGAATGCT
>JAGCUV010000030.1 GCA_017962705.1 Bacteroidales bacterium | reverse complement strand
CGTTATCTGTTGAAATCTGATACGCTTCACACGAAACGCTTGCGCGAAACGGCGATTTCGTATCAAATTCCTACTCTTTCAATATTGTCAATGAACTTATCCGATTGGGCACTTTTCCCCAAACGGGCTGCAAAGATACGCAACTTTTTCGAACTACCAAATTTTTTTACTACTTTTTTGCACGCAGGAGGGCGTATAAAAGAAAAATCCCCGGAACTCCGAGGATTTTCTGTCGGGAAGAGGCGACTCGAACGCCCGACCCCCACGTCCCGAATGTGGTGCGCTGCCAACTGCGCTACTTCCCGTTGTCCGTTACCGGACGATGAAACAAAAAGACCGCCGTGATTGGCGGCCTCTCATTTAAGCAAGCTTTCCAATATAAACCGCGAGACCGCTCTTGAGGTTCGCCGCCTTGTTCTTGTGGATGACGCCAATCTTGGCGAGTTTGTCGATCATCGAATAGACCTTGGGGGCGTTGGCGGTTGCCGCAGCTTTGTCGGTTGTGTTTCTCAGGTCGCGGATCGCGTTCCTGGTTGTCTTTGCATAATACTTGTTATGCAACTTGCGCCTCTCGTTCTGACGGATGCGCTTCTTTGCAGATGCGTGATGTGCCATTTTTTCGTTTTTTTATATTTTGGTAGCGGGTAGGAGAATCGAACTCCTGTTTCGAGAATGAAAATCTCGCGTACTAACCGTTATACGAACCCGCCGCACACGTCCTTTTTGACTTGCCGCCAAAATTGGGATTGCAAAGGTAGCCAATATTTTTGAACCTGCAAAAAAAATTAACAAGTTCTTTATTCTTCCGACCAGGAATAGAGCAAAGATTCCACCTGACGAAGGTAATGGCGCTTGTCGAATTTGGGGGCATAAACGAAGGCTTCCACCGTGACAACACGCTTTCCGTCTGGCGAATAGAAGGAATGGGACACGAAGGGTCCGCCCATAAAGTCGTTATACACTTCCCAATAGCCGCGCAGTTCGGCAAAATGACGGCCCTCGTATTTGACAAAGCGCAGGGATGGCTCTGCAAAGATGCTGGTGGTCATATAGGTGTTCTCGAACATACCCGGAACCTCTTCCTTCATCATCTCGTTGCGATGGTCCACCAGGGTTTTCAAGCTGAAATCCGAGTCATTGCCAACAGCCGGGAACTGATAGATCAGGATGGCCTGGTTGACATAAGTCGTCTCATAGGCGATCCAGGCAAAATGCTCATTCTTTTTCTTCAGCACATAACCGGAGGGAAAATAGGGGCTGCCGCCAAAGATGGCCTTGACCGGCGCGCGCAACGAAGCCTCCTGGTACTTGCGGGTGTTGTCAATGACGCGTTTGCGCTCCGCCATCTCTATATAATTGATGACATGCGTCATATTCTCCCGACAAAGTTGGATAGCAGATGCCTCATCGGGCGCATTGATGCGCACGACACACTGGGGAGTAGCCCATACATCGGTCCCGAAATGAATATCCGCTTTTTCCACCTTGGGAGAAATGTCGCAAAGAATGAGGTTCCGGTGAAGTTGGAACAGTTTGGAAAAAGAGGCGGGCGGAACATCAGCCAGATTGTAGAGCGGTTCCTTCTGGGGAAGGAAAGGGCAGTCTGCCGCGAGTGAATCGCGGAGGAGTTGTCCCAGCGGGCCGTTCCAGTAAGCTTTGTCCATGACGATAATCACTTCGCCGGCCTTGCCGCTGACGTTGGGAAGCAGGGCTTTGCGACGGTTGCCGCAGGCGCTCAACAAAAGCGACAGCACCAAAAGGGCGGAAATCCAGGCGCCGGGACGAAGAATCCATTTATAAGAATTTCGAATGCTCATATAATATATATTAAAGGTATTAGCGAATAAGCCGTCCGATGTCATTGCCGAAAGCCAGCACCATCAGCGCCAACAGAAGAATCATTCCGATAATCTGGGCCACATACAGGAATTTGTCGCCGGGTTTGCGGCCGGTAATTATTTCAAATAGCACAAAAAGAATATGCCCGCCATCAAGACCGGGGATGGGCAACAGGTTCATCACTCCCAGCATAATGGACAACAAAGCCAGGATGTTGACAAAGCGGAACCAATCCCAAGTGGAAGGGAACACCTGGCCGATGGCGATGAAACTGCCCACGGATTTGTAGGCTTTCGTCGAGGGATTGAATACAAGTTTCAAATCATCAATATAGCCGCCTATGGTTGTGAACGTGAGCTTGAAGCCGGCCGGAATCGCCTCCCAGAAACTGTACTCACGGATTTCGAGGGGCGGCATCGCGCTGTAAATCCCCAGCAGGCCGGTCGAATCCACCTGCAAAAGAGCACCAAGCGTGTCCGCGCAAGCCGTTTGAGCACCACATGACCCTTCGTCCGCCGCTCTCAGATACCGGGCCTCAACCCGGGCGCCCTTGTAATTTTGCAGCAGGCGGCGGGAATCCTGGATATATTGGATGGGATGGCCGTCCAACGCGATAATCTGATCCCCACGGCGCAGTTCACATCCATAATTGGGGGAAGAAGGAGGAATGGTATCCACCACAAAAGGCAGGGCCAGACCGAACATGCCCCGGTCCTGCAAGACTTCGGGAAGACGGGCCTGGTCGAGATAGAGGGTAAGGGTATCCCCATCCCGCAACACCGTCGCCGTCCGGGCGCGTCCTCTCGCCATATCGACCTGCAAACGGTCAAAGTCGCTGACTTTCTTCCCGTCGAAACCGATGATGTGGTCACCGGTCCGGAAGCCCATATCGACCGCCAGTTCGTCCGCCCAGATGCGGGTATCGTCCCCGTTGCTGAGGTAATTGCTCCCCCATGAGGCCAAAATGACGATATAGAGAAGGATGGCGAGAATAAAATTGAACAGTACGCCGCCGGCCATCACCAGCAAACGCTGCCAGGCCGGTTTTGTGCGGAATTCCCAAGGTTGGGGCTCTGATTTGAGATACTCGGTATCCATCGACTCGTCCACCATCCCGGAAATTTTGCAATAGCCACCCAGCGGCAGCCAACCAATCCCGTAATCGGTCTCGGAAGCGGCCAGACGGGGGAAGAATTTGGCCACCAGACGACTTTTTTTGGTCGAAAACAGTGCTTTTCCGCCGACATCAAAAAAGAGATAGAATTTATCGACGCGGATGCCGAACAGCCGGGCAAAGAAGAAATGCCCGAATTCGTGAATGATAATCAGGATGGAAAGGGCCAGTATAACCTGGAGGGTTTTAATCAATACTATCATTAGCGGCAAAGGATTTGGGCGGCTGCTTGACGAGCGGCTGCGTTTGTGTCAAAAATATCATCGACTGTCGGGGTCGGTAAAAAAGGTACCCGGGACATACAGGCTGCGATGATGTCAGGAATGTCATAAAACCCGATGGACGAGCGCAGGTAGGCGGCAACCGCCTCTTCGTTGGCGGCATTGAGGATGCAGGGCATGTTGCCCCCCTTGGATATCGCCTCGAAGGCCAGCCCGAGGCAAGGAAAACGATCTACATCCGGATTCTCGAAAGTCATCATCCCGATCGAGGCAAAATCCAATTTCTTATTATTCAATGACAGGCGGGCCGGATAACCCAAAGCATACTGGATAGGCTGACGCATATCGGGATGTCCCATCTGAGCGAGCACGGCACCATCCTCGAATTCCACCATTGAATGAATAATGGACTGGGGATGAACGACGACCTTGATATTCTCCGGGGCCACATCAAAAAGCCAGGTGGCCTCAATGACCTCCAGTCCCTTGTTCATCATCGTTGCCGAGTCGATGGTTATTTTGGCTCCCATATCCCAGTTCGGGTGCTTCAGCGCATCGGACGCCTTTGCGGCAGCGATGCGTTCCCGGGACCAGGTACGGAAAGGTCCGCCGGAAGCGGTCAGATGAATCTTGCACAAACGGTTGTTTCCCGCCCCCTGCAGACATTGGAAAATGGCCGAATGTTCGGAATCGACGGGCAGAATGGGAACCTGATGGTCGTGGGCGGCTTTCATCACGATGGAGCCGGCGGCAACCAGCGTTTCTTTGTTGGCCAGCGCAATGGGCTTACCCGCCGCAATGGCCGACAGCGTGGGACGCAAGCCACTGAAACCCACCATCGCCGCCAGCACGATATCCACATCCGGGGCGCACACCCGATCACAGACGGCTTCCATTCCACACAGGACCTCAACTTCTGTCCCGCCCAAACCCTCGGAAACCTCGCGGTATTTCTCGGGATTGGTAATCACGATGGTCGCCGGATGAAACTCCAGCGTCTGCTCAATCAGCCGCTCAGAAGAATTGTTGGCCACCAGCAGGGCCACTTCAAACAAATCCGGATGCTGACGGACCACATCCAAGGTCTGGGTCCCGATGGATCCGGTAGATCCCAACAAAGCGATTCTCCTCTTTTTCATCAGAAATGCAGATATAGGGCAGGATCAACAGGCTCGCCATCGTACCACAATTCAAAATGAAGGTGGTCGCTCATCTTGCCCAAAAAGGCGATGGCGCTGCCGGCCGATACCTTTTCACCGGCCTTGCAGAGCAGACGGTCACAATGGCGATAGACACTTATGATATTGTCCTTGTGTTGCAAGATAATGCTGTAACCGTCAAATTCGCTGAAATTGCTCGAAATGACCGTCCCGTCCAGCGTAGCCTTGATGGGAGAATCTTCCGGAAGGGTAATGTCTATGTAAGGATGGGTGATACGGTCAAACGGGAAAGACAAAACACCTTTGACCGGAGTAAAGAAATGTTGTCCGTCAATGCCGGCCTGTCCCTTGCGGGAAGACAAGGCAAACTGTTCCTGTGCCGTCACTTCAGCCCGCAACAGCGAGTCCTGGGAGGCGGCACGGGGCGAAACCGGCCGGGCGGCCAGCCGGCCAATGCTGTCAATGCCCATCGACGGCTCTCCTTCCAACACCCGCTTCAAGTCCTCTGTATAGAGATACCAACGGGCAATGGCCTGTTCCAGCGTATCAATGCGCAGGGCATTTTCAATGGCGGCTTTGCGGGAACGGGCATCCGGATAACCGGGAATCAGCGAACGAAGCGGCGTATAAGCAACCGAAAACCAGAAAACAACCCCCAGCAACAACAGGGCAGCCACCGCCAGCACCGTCAATTTACGCCGGGAAACAGTTTTGCGCCAGATAATCCGGTGCGTCTCATCCTCATTGATCGTGATGCGGAGTTTGCTCCCGGGCACTATTTTTTTATCAGACATATTTACTAACTTTGCGAATTGTTATGGACAGATTCATTGGAATAGATTACGGAAGAAAACGCACGGGATTGGCCATCAGCGACCCCTTGGGCATCTTCGCATCTCCGCTGGATACCGTCCAAGCTGCAAAGTTAATAGAATATCTCAAAAAATTGGCAGAAAAAGATACGATAAAATCTTTCATTGTGGGTGCGCCGCACAATTTGAACGGACAGGACAGTGAAGCGATGAAAGATATCCGTGCTTTTCTACCCGTTTTAAAGAAGGCTTTTCCTGCGATTCCGGTTGAAATGGAGGATGAACGCTTTACCTCCGTACTGGCTCACCGCGCGATGATTGACGGCGGCATGAAGTACAGTGACCGGCGGGACAAAGCCAATGTAGACAAAATCAGCGCTGCCCTCATCCTGCAAGGATGGCTGGACCGCCGCAACGCCCAGGCGACGAATGGGCAGAAAGAAGCATAATATGATACGACCGATTTACTTGTATGGACAAGGCGTCCTGCGAAAAGTGGCCGAAGAAGCCGATTTGACAAAAAAAGAAGAACTCCAAACCCTCATTCAGGATATGTGGGACACCCTGGCCAAAGCCGACGGATGCGGACTGGCCGCCCCGCAGATCGGGGAGTCGCTGCGCGTGCTCATCGTGGACGGGGACGTGGTGGCCGAGACCTACGACTATCTTCAGGGATTCCGGCGGACGATGATCAACCCCGTCGTCAAGGACCACAGCGAAGAGACTTGCACCTATTCCGAGGGTTGCCTGAGCGTACCGGGCATTTATTCGGACGTGCGCCGGCCCTCCGTCATCACGGTGGAATACTATGATGAATACTTTGAACGGAAAACAGAGACCTTCGACAAGTTCGCCGCCCGGATGATTCTGCACGAGCTGGAACACCTCAGCGGCCACGTGTTCACCGACAATCTCGCCCCCATCCGCCGCAAAATGATTGAGAAGAAACTCCGCAACATCAGCAGCGGGAAAGTATCCACTGCATACAAGACCAAATAAATATTAAAAATGCGACCCGTTCGGGCCGCATTTTTTATCGGTTCGTTTTGATGATTAACGGCCCGCGGCGGCCGCCGCTTTGGCCTGCAACTCAGCCTGGAGACTTTCGATGGTACGGTCCGCCGGAATGTTCAGCGCCTTACGGGCTTCGGGCATCAAATCGGTGCACTGGGCAGGATCGATGTACAATACGGAAGAAGAATCGAAAACGACCGTAAACCCTTTGGCCTTGGCCAAAGCATTGACGGATTCGACGGCTTTCTTGTGGATGGGGGCCATCAATTTCTGCTGCTGCTCCTGCAATTCCTGGCGAATCGCTTCCTGGAATTCGGTGATGCGATTCTGGAATTCACCCAACTCCTTTTCTTTGCTCTCACGAATGGCAGCCGTCCAGGTGGCAGCCTTCTGCTGATACTGCTCCAGCTTTTTCTGGTATTCCTCAACCATTCCTTTGTAGGTCTCCTGAGCCTCATTGGAAGAAGCCTCCATCGTGTTGCGGGCCTCATCCATTTCGGGCATTAACTGTATGAGAACATTAAAATCGACATAAGCGAATTTCGGCGTAGATGCGGCGTCCTGGGCGGAAGCGCTCAGACCGGCAAAAAGTGCGATAATGCTGCACAGAAAAATCTTTTTCATATTCTTTTTAATTATTTGGTTTATCCATTAAAATTGTTGTCCAATCACAAAGTGGAACTGGCTCTTGCCATTGACCTGATCATCGAAGCCCCAGCCCCAGTCAACGCCCAGCAAACCAACCATCGGCAGGAACACGCGCACGCCGACGCCCGCGGAACGTTTGATCTGGAAGGGGTTGAAATTGCTCAGGTCAGACCAGCAATTACCGCCCTCAAGGAAGAGCAATGCATAAATCGTGCTTTGAGGCTGCAAAATGACGGGATATCGCAATTCCACGGTAAATTTATCGTACAAATAACCCGCGTAGGCCTGCGTACCATTGCTTAAATAAAGCACTTCTGTAAGCGAATAATTGGAATAACCACGCAGGGAAATGATTTCCGAACCATAGAAATTGTAACCCGACATACCGTCTCCACCCACGATGAAGCCCTCGAACGGAGAGTAGCCCCATTTCTTGTTGTATCGGCCCAGATAACCGAACTGGGCGCGGGTCATCAAGACCAGATCTCCGACCAACTTGGTATAGAGCGCGCCTTTGAAGGTCCATTTGTGATACTCGATCCACTTGTATTTGTCGGCATCGCTCCACAATTTCCTGCCATTGGCGTCGGTCGCATTGTAATCCACATCCTCCCAACTTTTGACGGGGACCTTGTTGCCGTTGGCGTCGTAGGTATATCTGCGGAAGAGGGAGTAGGGCGGGGTCAACTGCAAGGCCAGCGAGAACTCACTGCCCGTACGGGGGTAAATCTGCTGATCGGTCGAGTTGCGCGAAAGGTTGATGGTCCAACTGAGGTTGTTGCTCAGGCCCGTGTCAAACATGAAGTAGCCCGTCCAGTTCTTCAGTTTGTAGGTCTGCCAGCTGATCTGGTTGTAGAGGGTGAAATAGTTGTCTGGCCATTTCAAGCGTGTCCCGATACCGGCGGCAAAACCGTACACCTCCATGTAGCGGCTGTCATCCAGAAAGCCGATGGCGAGGTAACTGTTGGTCTGGCGGGTGTAGTACAAGGACAGGTTGAGCGAAGTCGGTTTCTTGCCGAAAAGCCAGGGCTCGGAGAAACTGGCCGAAAGGCTGGTATAATAGGTACCGTTGGTCTGGAAACGGAAGGAAAGGCTCTGCGCGTCACCCAAGGGGACCGGCCGCCAGGCGCCCTTTTGGAACATCCGTTTGGTGGAGAAGTTGTTGAAACTCACACCGACGCTCGCCACAAAGGTGTTGCCACCCCAACCGCCGGAGAGTTCGAGCTGGCTGGAAGGCTTCTCCGTTACATTATATATAATATCTACGGTATTGTTGCCCTGGTTGGGAATGATGGAATAACCTTTGGCCGGATCGGCGATGGCCTCGGGGTCGAACTGGCCCATCGAGGAAATTTCCCGGATGGAACGTTCGAAATCGCTCTGGCTGAAGAGGTAGCCCGGACGGGTGAAAATCTGTCGGCGGACCACCTTCTCATTGGTGATGTCGTTGCCGTTGATAATAATATTGTTGAGCGTCGCCTGCTTGCCCTCGACGATGCGCATTTCCACATCCACGGAATCCCCCTGGATATTCACCTCGACCGGCTGGATGTTGAAGAAAAGATAGCCGTTGTCGCGATAGAGTTTGGAAATGTCGTACTCGTTCTGCTTGCCGCCGCCGAACAGGCGTTTTTCCATCGTCACCATATCATAGACATCTCCTTTCTTGATTTGGAGAATATCGTTGAGCTGATCGGTGGAATAGACGGAGTTGCCAGTCCAGGTGATGTCGCGGAAATAATACCGTCTTCCTTCCTCGAAATAGAAATTGATGCCCAGGCGGTTTTCCTTGATATAAAAAATGGTGTCCCGAATCAGGCGGGCATCGCGGTAACCGTTCTCATTGAACTTGGAAATCAGTTTCTTTTTGTCGTTGGGATATTCTTTTTCGTCGAACTTCTTGCTCTTGAAAAGGTTCATCAAACGCATATCCCGCGTCTTCTCCATCGAAGACATCAGCTGGGTGGACTTGACGTGGTCGTTGCCGAAGAAGCGAATTTTCTTGATTTTGACTTTCCGGCCTTTGGTGACGGCGAAATTCACACGGATGGCTCCCTTGATGAGCGTATCTTTGGTGACTTCCGCTTTCACCTTGACATTCAGGAAGCCTTTCTCCTTGAAAAAGCGTTCGATGATGCCGATGCTGGTTTTTTCTACATAATCGGAAAATTCACCACCCCTGCGCAGGGAAAGACGCTCATCCATCAGATCTTTCTGCTCGCTTTTCTTGACGCCGGTGAAGGTCCAACGCGAAACCCTCGGACGCTCGACCACGTGAATGACCAGATAGGCGCTGTCGCGGTCAGCAGAAACGGAATCCAGACGGACAGACAGGTCTTCGAATTTGCGCTGGGCCCACAAACGGTTGACAATGGATGAAATATCATCGCCCGGAAGGGTCACCTGCATCCCTTTGCGCAGGCCGCTGAGCTGAATGATCTGGTCCGCCCCAAAATACTTGTTGCCTTCCACCCGAATGTTTCCGACGAAGTATTTCCGGGGATGAAAATAATCGACAGACGGAGCCTGCTGCGCCGCAAGAACGCTCGACACAGAGAGGAGCGCAACCATGCAAAAAACTACCCGGCCAATCAATTTCATCCTGCAAAGATAATCATTTATTTGAGTTTTCCGTAGCGGCGGTCGCGTTTTGCAAAAATTTCAAGCACCTCCAGGAAGGCCTCCCTACGAAAATCCGGCCAGAGTATATCTGTGAAAATCCATTCGCTGTAAGCCGATTGCCAGAGCAAATAATTGCTGATGCGGCTCTCGCCCGAAGTGCGTACAATCAGGTCCGGATCGGGGATGCCGGCCGTCACCAACGCTTGCTGGAAATCCTGCGGTCCGGCAGCCTGCAAGGCCGTTTTTGCCTCTTCTATCGATGCGCTTTTACCGAGGATGTCGAGGGCCATTTTACGGGCGGCCTGAAGGATATCCCACTGTCCGCTGTAACTCATGAAGACAATCAGATCGAGGGTCGTGTTGGCCGCGGTCATCGCTTCGCAAGCCTCAATCTCCTTGCGCAAACCCTCGGACAGACGGGCCCGGTTGCCCAGCACGCGGAAACGCACGCCATTTTCGTTGAGCGAGGGCATTTCTGCAGTCATCGCCTTGCCCATCAGGTCCATCAGATTGAAGACCTCTGTATCGGGCCGTCCCCAGTTCTCCTCCGAGAACGCGAAAACGGAGAGATAACGCACACCCGTTTCTACTGCGGCCTTGACACAGGCACGCACACTCTCCACTCCTTCGATATGGCCTTGGAAACGGTCTTTCCCCCGTTCTTTCGCCCAACGGCCGTTGCCATCCATAATAAACGAGATATGTACTGGCAGTTTGCTGGAATCCATCTTACTACTTTTATTTTTCGTTACGCAAATCTTCTCCCCAATATAACTTGTCCGTAAGGGCTCCTATGAAATTGCTCCCTGCGAGGCGGACCCGCTTCAGCGAAAATTGTGCCATTGATATGTGCAGGGACGCGTCCGGAGACAGGGTGTACAGACGATTGTCCAACGACAGGCCCACCTGCGTATCACGAGACCGGAAGGTTATGTCAAGGGTACTGTTGTCCGGAACGACCAGGGGACGCACATTGAGGTTGTGCGGAGCCACGGGAGAAAGAATCCATACCTTGGACTCCGGCATCACAATGGGACCGCCCACGCTCAGGGAATAAGCCGTAGAGCCGCTGCTGGTGGCTACGAGCAGGCCGTCCGCCCAATAGGTCGGAAGACGGACACCATCCACACGGACATCGACGCCCAGCATCGCGGCGCCTTTGCGCAGCACGCCCACTTCGTTGAGGGCGTAGGGCCATTCGGGAAGGGATGCTTTTCCGGAGGTTTTGATGCACACGCTCAGCAAGCTGCGGTCTTCGAGCGTATATTGACCATCGGCAAGCCGGGCAAGGGCATCCTGCGGATTATTCTCCGACAGAAAACCGATACGTCCCAGATTGATTCCCAGAAGTGGAACCCCCTTTTGGGCAACCAGGCTGGCTGCAGAAAGGAACGTGCCGTCTCCTCCCACCGCCAACACCATATCGGTATCGGGCTCCCATTTCCCTTCCGGGCTCAGGCGATAGCAGGAAAAACGCTCTCCCATCGCCTCCAGAGCCTTTTCCAAGCGCAAATAACGCGGGTCCTCCCACAATTCCGGGTGTCTGTTATAGAGTGCAAGTTTCATTATTCTCACAAATAAACGCCAAATTTAATACAAAATTCCCGAATAATCCATAACTTCGCAACTTGTTATGACACGCTTATCTGTAAATATCAACAAAATTGCCACCATCCGCAATGCGAGAGGCGGCAATGTGCCGGATGTGACCCGCGCTGCACTGGACATCGAACGTTTTGGTGCACAAGGCATCACGGTCCACCCCCGTCCCGATGAACGGCACATCCGTTACAACGACGTACGCGACATCCGTCCGCGCTTGGAGGTGGAGTTCAATATGGAAGGCAATCCCGTTCCCGGTTTTATGGATCTGGTCCTCGAGGTGCATCCCGATCAGGTCACACTGGTGCCCGACGCTCACGACGCCATCACCTCCAATGCCGGCTGGGACACCCTCAAAAACCGCGCTTTCCTTCAAGATATCTGCTCGCAACTACGCGCTGAGGGCATACGCAGTTCGATTTTCATCGATCCGATCCCGGAGATGGCCCGCGGGGCTGCGGAATGCGGTTGCGACCGGGTGGAACTTTATACCGAGGCGTACGCCCGCCTCTCCCCGACACCCGAACAGGCGATTGAGCCCTATATGCAGACCGCCCTGGCCGCAAAAGAATGCAACTTGGCCGTCAACGCCGGCCATGACCTCAGTCTCGACAACCTGGGCTATTTCCTCCGGACCATTCCCTTCATTGCAGAGGTTTCCATCGGGCATGCCCTCATCAGCGAGGCCCTCTATCTCGGCCTCGAAGAAACCATCCGCCGGTATCTGGAGACCATCGCGAACGCAATGAGCGAAAAAAATCTATAGAACAAAAAAATTTTGCTTATCTTTGCGAGTTTGAAATTTGAAATATTATTGAAATAATGGACAAAAAATCACTCATCATCAGCATCGTCGCCCTGGTTATCGCCGTCGGCGCTTGCGCTTACACCGTCATCGCCACCTGCCCTTCCTGCAAAAAAGCAGCCGCCAAGAGCGGGAATGAAACCCGCGATGTGGAAACCATCGAAATCGCCGAAGGCAGCATCGTTTACTTCCAACTTGACCGCGTGATCAAAGAATACGATATGGCCAATGACCTGACCAGTGTCGTGGAGACCAAGATGCAGAATGTGCAGGAGCAACTTGCCACCCGCCAGAAGAAACTGCAGAAAGACTTCGACGCCTTCAACGAGAAATGGCAGAAAGGACTGATGACGCAGACCACCGCCCAGGCACAGGCCGAAAAACTCGACAAACAGAAAGCTGACCTGGAGAAATGGGCCAACACCAAGCAGAACGAGATGCTCGAGGAGCAGCAGGTCACGATGAACCAGATTATGGACGCCATCCAGACTTTTGTCTCTGCTTATAATGAGAGCAAAGGATATGCGATGATTCTGGCCAACCAGACGGCCGCCCCCATCATGGTTGCCAACAGCGGTCTGGACATCACGGACGAAATCATTGCCGGCCTCAACGAAGAATACATCAAGAACAAGAACCAGAAAGACTAGTTCTTTTTTATGCCTCTGTTGCGCAAATTACTGCTTTGCATTTTCCTGATAGCTCTGTCGGCGCTTTTCCTGTCGGCACAAGAAAGCATCGAACATAAGGTCAAGTGGTATGAAGACGCGCAGACCATCTGCAACCGGCACGGCATTTCGATGGACGAACTGCTGAAAGCCAACTCCCTGCAATATCCCTCCGACATCAAACCCGGGATGACGATTGCCATTCCGGCCAGGAAACCCGCCGCCAGGCCGGCCACCGTCGCCCCGACGCAACCCGCAGCCAAGCCCGTTACGGAGGCGGCAAGCATGGTGATACCCGTTATCCCCATTGTCGCAGCTGCCGCGGATTCATTGGGCTCCGGCCGGCAGAGCACAGACTCATTGGCGTTCTCCGACTCCAGCCTGCTGGCTGTCGGGAAACAAAACCTGAACGCCGGCCTGGCTCTTCCGCTCGGCAGCACCGAGGGTGGCAATGAGAACTATGCGGACTTTTACGGGGGCGCCTTGCTGGCCATCGACGAAATGAGCCAAAGCAATGGCATCAGCGTCAATCTCACTTTTGTGGATACGCGCCAGGAGAAAGATGCCTGGAACAAGTTCGAGCCTTGTGATTTCGTCATCGGTCCCGTCGGGGCCGGTGATTTAAGGGAAGCTTTACGGGTATTGCCCCGGGAGGTCACCGTCGTGTCTCCGCTGGACCCCCGCTGCGAAGCCCTGCTCCCCTTCCACCGCAACCTCATCCAGGCCCCCACCCCTGTTTCCCAACAATGGGATCAGTGCGCTGCCTGGATGAAGAAGGAATTCACCTTGAACGATAAACTTTTTGTCCTTTATGAGTCTGGCAGTGCGGAAGAGAAAACCGATTCTCCCATCCATGCGCTGATTGATTCCTGCGGCGTTCCCGCCATTCATTACAGTTACAAAATTCTCGACGGCCGCGATGTCGCCGATATTCTGATCGAGAAATTCACACAGGTCCCCGACGCGGTTAACCGTGTATTCATTGCCAGTGACAACCAGGCATTCGTCAACGATGCCGTGCGGAACCTCCGCATTCTCAAACACAATGGCTGCGAAATCGTCCTTTACGCACCGGCCCGCATCAAATCTTTCGAGACCATCGATGTAGAAAATCTCCACAGCCTGTCCTTGCGGATGGTTGCAACGTACAATGTGGATTACGACAATCCCGCCGTACAGCGTTTCCTCCTGAAGTTCAGGGCTCTTTACAATACAGAACCTACCGCGTTCGCTTTTCAGGGATATGACCTGATGAAGTACATGCTTATTTTGAAATCCGGCTTACCCGATCGGGAAAATCAAGCTATAAACAAAAGAATCGACCTGCTCCAGGAAAGTTTCTTGTTGAAGAAACAGGGGCAAGGTTGGATCAACAGCGCCACGCGTGGCGTCGTTTACGGCCCCGGATACAACTTAGAAATGTACAACAATCAATTCATATCTTTAAAAAATGAACACAAATGAGATTATGGCCCGCCTGGAGGCAAAGCATCCCGGCGAAAGCGAGTACTTGCAGGCCGTGCGTGAAGTACTCCAATCCGTAGAGGAAACCTACAACCAGCATCCCGAATTCGAAAAAGCGAAGATCATCGAGCGCATTGTCGAGCCCGACCGCATCCTCACCTTCCGTGTCACCTGGGTGGACGACAAGGGCGAGGTCCAGACCAACCTGGGTTACCGCGTCCAGTTCAACAGCGCCATCGGCCCCTACAAGGGCGGCCTGCGTTTCCATCCCGCCGTCACCCCTTCGATGCTCAAATTCCTGGGCTTCGAGCAGGTGTTCAAAAATGCCCTGACCACCCTCCCGATGGGCGGTGCGAAAGGCGGCAGCGACTTCGACCCCTCCGGCAAATCCGACGCCGAAATCATGCGTTTCTGCCAGGCTTTCATGCAGGAACTGGTGAACATCATCGGTCCCGACCAGGACGTCCCTGCCGGCGACGTGGGCGTGGGCGGCCGTGAAATCGGTTTCCTCAACGGTATGTACCGCAAAATCACCAGCCAGCACGGCACCGGCGTCCTCACCGGCAAGGGCCTGACCTGGGGTGGTTCCCTGCTTCGTCCCGAAGCGACGGGCTTCGGTCTGTTGTACTTCGTCGACAATATGTTGAAGAAGGCCGGCAAGAGCATCAAGGGTTGCCGCGTGGCTATCTCCGGCTTCGGCAACGTCGCTTGGGGCGCCGCCATCAAGGCCACCGAAATGGGTGCCACGGTCGTGACCATCTCCGGCCGCAAAGGTATGTGCGAAATCCCTGGCGGCATCGACCAGGAAATGATCGACTATATGCTTGACATGCGTCAGTCCAACCGCCACAATGTCGAGGACATGGCCCTCAAGTTCCCCGGCAAGGCGAAATATTTCGCCGGCGAGAAGGCTTGGAGAGTCCCTTGCGACATCGCCCTCCCCTGCGCTTTCCAGAATGAGTTGAGCCTCGAAGACGCCAAGACGCTCGTCGCCAATGGTTGCTGGGCTTGCAGCGAAGGCAGCAACATGGGTTGCCAGCCGGATGCCATCCACTACTTCCAGTCCAAGGGTGTCCTCTTCAGCCCGGGCAAGGCTTCCAACGCGGGTGGTGTGGCCACTTCCGGCCTGGAAATGGTGCAGAACGCTTCCCACCTGTCCTGGAGCGCCGAGGAAGTGGACGCCAAACTTCAGAAGATTATGAGCGACATCCACGAGCAGTGCGTGAAGTACGGTACCCAGGCCGACGGCAGCATCGACTACGTCAAGGGCGCCAACATCGCCGGCTTCATGAAAGTCGCCACCGCTATGATCGAGCAGGGAATCTACTAGGAGCCCACACCTTCCCGACATAAAGGCTGTCCGTGCACTGCGGTCAGCCTTTATTACATACGGATTATCCTTTTCATTCTCGTAAAAAATCACTAAATTTGCGCCGCTTTTAGAAAATATAAAGTATTAACCATATGTCTACCGGAAAATTAAACCTGAAGTACTGTGTGTTTTTGCCCATCGTGCTGGCAATAACCATTTTTCTATGGGCCGTACCCGTCTCTTTTTACGGCATCGAGGCCCTGACCGTCGTGCAGCAGCGCGTCATCGCGCTCTTCGTATTCGCGGCGCTCATGTGGATTTTTGAAATCATCCCCAACTGGACCACCTCCCTGCTGGTCATCGTCATTTCCCTGTTGACGGTCTCCGACAAAGGTATAGGCTACTTCTGCAACCCGCAGTTCGGCACGCTGGTGGGCTTCAAGAGCATTATGTCCGCTTTCGCCGACCCCGTCGTGATGTTGTTCATGGGAGGCTTTGTCCTGGCCATCATGGCAGAGAAATACGGACTGGATGTAACGCTGGCCCGTTATCTGCTCAAACCTTTCGGCACCAATCCCAAGATGGTGCTGCTGGGTTTCCTGATTGTCATCGCCGTCTTCTCGATGTTTATGTCCAACACGGCCACCGCCGCGATGATGCTCGCCTTCCTGGCCCCCGTCCTCGCTGCCCTGCCCTCTGACGACAAAGGCAAGATCGGCCTTTCGCTGTCCATTCCAGTCGCAGCCAACCTCGGCGGTATCGGCACCCCCATCGGAACGCCTCCTAACGCCACGGCTGTGAAATTCCTCGCGGAAGCCGGCGCCGACGTGACTTTCGGCGAATGGGCGATGCGCATGATTCCCTATGTATTGATTATGCTGCTGGTAGCCTGGTTGCTCCTGCAGTTCTTCTTCCCTTTCAAAGCCAAAGAAATCAAGTTGGAAATCCCCGAGAACAAGCGTAAAATGACTGGAAGACCGTGGTGGTCTGGGTCACCTTCATCGGCACCATTCTGCTGTGGGCGACGGAAAAACTCACGGGCATCAACTCCAACATCGTGGCGCTCATTCCCCTCGGCGTGCTGACCGCTACCGGCATCTTCACAAAGGAAGACATCAAGGAAATCAACTGGAGCGTGCTCTGGCTCGTGGCCGGAGGGTTTGCCCTCGGCACCTGCCTGCAAGGAACCGGCCTGGCGAAGGTACTGATTAACGCCATTCCTTTCGGCTCGATGTCCGTCATCCTCGTGCTGGTTGTGGCCGGCTTGGTCTGCTACTTCCTGTCGAACTTCATCAGCAACTCCGCCACGGCGGCCCTGCTGATTCCCATCCTGATTGTGGTTGCCGAAGGTATGGCAGACCCTTCCGCCGCCAACAACGCCCAGTTCCTGGCCCTCGGCGGCACGCAGGCGATGATTTCCTTCATCGCAGTCTGCGCCTCCATCGCGATGCTCTTCCCGATTTCTACGCCGCCCAACGCCATCGCCTCTTCCACCGGCTTGGTGGAAACCAAGGATATGGCCAAGGTCGGTATCATTATCGGAGTCATCGGCTTCGTGCTCGGCTACTTCTGGTTGACCAAAATTTTCCCTTTTGAAATGACCCTGTAATATGAGAAACTTGCACACCCTCGCCCTTGCATTCCTGCTGCTGGCCGGAAGCCTCAGCGCCACAGCGGCGGAATCAGACAAGAAAGCCGCCAACAAGGAGACCGTCAAAAAAGTCCTCAGCCATTTCGAGTTCCACGGTTTCATCCGCAGTTTTTTCGCGTTTGACACCCGGGAAAGTCTGGCGGGTACGGAAGACCTCTATTATTATATGCCCAAAGACGTCAATGTGAGCGCGGCCGGAGAAGACCTTAATGACCAGATGTCCTTCCGCTTTGCGGCATTGACCTCCCGCATTTGGGTGGATGTCAAGGGCTTCCAGTTCGGCGCCTACAATATCGGAGGCCGCATTGAGGCGGACTTCTATGCCGGACTCAACGGAGTCACCGGCACCGCCCAGTTGCGTATGCGGCAGGCTTTTGTGTCGCTGGCCCGTGACGGCCGCCTTTGGAAAATCGGACAGACCTGGCACCCGATGGCAGCGGATCTTCCCGACATCTTCTCTCTGGAGAGCGGCGCGCCTTTCGGCCCCTTCAACCGCAGCCCGCAGATCAATTTCGACTGGAAGGCCAATGACTGGTTCGGCTTGACCGCCGCCGTCCTCTGGCAGATGCAATACACCTCGACCGGCCCTAACGGCGCTTCAGCCGATTACATCAAATACGGGCTCACCCCCGAGTGCTATCTGGGCTTCAATTTCCGCACGAAAAAGAGCCTCCTGCGCATCGGCGGCGACATCCTGAGCATCAAGCCCCGCAACAACAACGGGGAACGCAAGGTGAAAGACCGCCTGACCACCTATAATGCTTTCGTCTATGCCCAGACCAAGGCGGAGAACTGGACCTTCAAAGGAAAAGTGACCTACGCTCAGGATGGCGGACACATGAATCTCGTGGGCGGCTATGGCGTCACGAGCATTATGGATGACGCCATCAGCTGGAACTACACCCCGACCCAGACCCTTTCAGGCTGGTTCACCGCGATGGCGAAATTCGGGGCTTGGCAGCCTCAAATTTTGTTGGGCTATCTGGAGAATTTCGGCTGCTACAAAGGCATCGTCAAAAATGACATCGTAGCCGCTCCCTTCTACCAGAAGAACAACGCCGGCACCCTCGCCCGCATGGCCCGCATTCAGCCCGAGCTCATTTACAACCTCGGTTCTTTGCAATTCGGCATCGAGTATATGCTCACCGCCGCCCATTACGGCAAAGGAGATGAGTACAAGCACGCCACCACCAATCTTCACTGGGTGCTCAACCACCGCGTCCAAGCCCTCGTGAAGTTTAACTTCTAGAAAAAGAACAACAAAGCCGCAAAAAGCAGCGTGGGAAGCATTTCGAGCGAGAAAAAGAATCCCACGGCCTTGGGTATGGAATGATACATCCGCAGAATCTGGAATTTGCGAAGCAGAAAAATCAGGTACATCGCTTCAATCTCCCTGCGGAAAACGAGCGTGACGCTTGCGTCCGGCAGGCGGAAGGGGAGCATCGCGACATAAGTGAGCAGCATCAACATGCATAGCAGCACGAAGAAAGTAAAGATGCTGCGGCCGGTGACTTGCCGGATACGCATATCGTCCGTTTTGGGGCCTAACAAACGGAAACAGAGATTCCGAAACACGAAATAGGCCAGCAAAAACAGGGCAGTCCAACCGAAAGAGGCCTCAACCGAACCCTCCGCCGGAAGCCGGGAGGGCAAAACACGGTAATAAGCCAGCGCCACGAGAAAGAGAGGCATCAGGAACAAGACCGACAGATCCCGTTCACGGGACAGGCTCATCGTATTTTCGAAGTGAATCAATTCCTTGGACCGCAGCAACCCCCCGACGGACGCCGGAAGCACATCCACCAGCAAGGGGATGGCAAAGAGCAGGAGCAACACGCCCAGCCCGCAGAGAATCCACATCCACACACCCATATCAGTTGGCCCGTTTGGCGGAATACCCCATCTCCGTCAGCAAAGCGACAATGCGGTCACGATGGTCACCCTGGATGAGAATCTCTCCGTCCTTGGCGCTGCCGCCCACGCCACAACGCGTCTTCAAGGTACGGCCCAGCGCCTCCAAATCTTCCTGCGTCCCCACAAAACCGCTCACCAGCGTCACCTGCTTGCCGGAGCGGGCGCGACGGTCGATGCCCACCCGCAGCTTCTGCCGGGCCGCAGGTAAGGTTTCAACACTCTCCTGCTCCTCGCTTTGGTACTGGAAATCGGGGTTGGTGGAAAAAACCACGCCCAGCCTTTGTTTCCAATCGTTATCCGCCATTTTCTAAAACTGTTTCTGCAATATCTCTTTAATCCGCGTGTAAGCGGTATGGTACAACACTTTCAGCGAGCCCACGGAAGAGCCCACAATCTGGGCAATCTGCTCATAGGGCATCTCTTCGTAGTAACGCAGGAGGAAGACTTGCTTCTGCTTGCCCGGAAGGGTGGCGATGGCCTTCTGCAAAGCCTTCTCCACCTCATCCCCGTCGAAGCAGGGGTCGTCCTCAATCTTGGCGCAAAGCACATTTTCCAGCGATTGGAAATCCAAGGCCGAGCGCACCTTCTTCTTCCGTAGCCAACTGAGTGCCTCATTGGTCGCAATCCGGTACATCCAAGTGAAGAAAGAACTTTCGCCCCGGAAGGTCGGAAGCACCTGCCACAGTTTGATGAAAACCTCCTGTAACAAGTCATCCGCGTCCTCGTGGGAGGCAGTGAAATGACGCAAATGCCAATACAAACGCTCCGAATACTCTTTGACCAGGGTATTGAAAACCGCTTCGTACCTGCCCTCCGTCCATAGCGCTATGAGTTCTTTGTCCGTCATATGCCGACAGCATACCCCTCTTAACAAAGAATATACCTTGACGGCAAAGATAATGATTTATTTCTTACCTTTGTGTGCTTTAACATGTAAACTCATGGAAAAATTCATTCTTTCCCTTGACCAGGGGACCAGTTCGTCCCGAGCCATCGTTTTCGACCACGAAGGCAACATCCGCAGCGTCGCACAAAAAGAATTCACCCAGCACTTCCCCCAGCCGGGATGGGTGGAGCACGACCCCCGGGAAATCTGGTCCAGCGAGGCGGCCGTCATCGCGGAGGCCATCACAGAAATCGGCATCACCGGGCTGGACATCGCGGCCATCGGCATCACCAACCAACGCGAGACCACGATGGTGTGGGACGCGCGCAGCGGAGAGCCGGTCTATAACGCCATCGTCTGGCAGGACCGCCGTACCAGCGCCTATTGCGACGAACTCAAGTCGCTCGGACTGACCGACAAAATCCGCCGGAAGACGGGCCTGATCATCGACGCCTATTTCAGCGCCACCAAAATTCGCTGGATACTTGAGAACGTCCCCGGCGCCCGCGAGCGGGCCGAGCGGGGCGAACTCCGCTTCGGCACGGTGGACACCTGGCTCATCTGGAACCTCACGCGGGGCGAGGTGCACGTCACGGACGTAAGCAACGCCTCCCGCACGATGCTGTTCAACATCAACAACCTGGAATGGGACGGGGAACTGCTTGAGTTGTTCGGCATTCCCGCCTCAATGATGCCGGCCGTAAAATCCTCCAGCGAGGTCTATGGCACCACCAAGACCACGATTTTCGCCCACGAAGTCCCCATCGCCGGAATCGCCGGCGACCAGCAGGCCGCCCTTTTCGGCCAGATGTGCACAGAGCCGGGCTCGGTCAAGAACACCTACGGCACCGGTTGTTTCCTGTTGATGAACACCGGCGAGCGCCCCATCATGAGCCAAAACAAACTGCTCACTACCATTGCCTGGAAAATCGGCGACACGGTCAACTACGCCTTGGAAGGCAGCATTTTTGTCGGCGGCAGCGTGGTCCAATGGCTGCGGGACGGCCTGGGCATCATCCGCTCCTCTTCAGAAATCGAAGCCTTGGCCGCGCAGGTTCCCGACAACGGCGGCGTCTATTTCGTGCCGGCGCTGACCGGCATGGGAGCCCCCTATTGGGATCAATACGCCAAAGGATGCATCCACGGCATCACCCGGGGCACGACGGCAGCCCACATCGCCCGGGCCACCCTCGAAGGCATCGCCTTCCAGACGATGGACATCGTCGGGGCGATGGAAAAGGACGCCGGCGTGCAACTGTCCGAACTGAAGGTGGACGGCGGAGCCTCCCGCAACAACCTGCTGATGCAATTCCAGTCCGACATCCTCGGAGCCAAAGTGATTCGTCCCCAAGTTACGGAAACCACCGCGCTTGGGGCCTGCTACCTGGCCGGTCTTGCCGTCGGCTATTGGAAGAACCTGGACGACATCAAGCGGCAGTGGAAGGCGGACAAGACATTCTCTCCGCTGGCCCCCGCCGAAAAAGTGCAAGAACTCAAAGCCGGCTGGGCCGACGCCATCCAACGAACCATCAACAACCTCTAAGACTATGATATCGCTGTTTACAAAATGTGTTTTCGAGTTCATCGGAACACTTGTGCTGGTCCTGCTGGGCGACGGGGTCTGCGCCGCCTGCACCCTCGAAAAATCCAAAGCCAAAGGAGCCGGCTGGGTGGTCATCACCCTCGGCTGGGGCTTCGCCGTCATGTGCGGCGTGCTGATTGCAGGGCCGTATTCCGGTGCCCATCTCAACCCAGCCGTTACCCTCGGCCTGGCCATTGCCGGCAAATTCGCGTGGGGCGAAGTGCTGGGTTATGTGATTGCCCAGATGCTGGGCGGCTTTGCGGGAGCCGTACTGGTCTATGCCTTCTACCGCGACCATTTTGCCGCCAGCGCCGGCAACCCCGAAGGGATGCTCGGCTGTTTCTGCACGATGCCGGCCATCGACAACAAGAGCTCCAACCTCTTCTCTGAAATCGTGGCGACCCTCATGCTGGTGTTCCTGATTCTGATGCTCGGTACGGACGGCAACGCCAATGCGGGCATGGGAAGCCTCGGCGCCTTCCCCGTGACCTGCGTGATCATGTCCCTGGGCATGTCCCTGGGAGCCACCACAGGTTATGCGATGAACCCGGCCCGCGACCTCAGTCCCCGTCTGGCCCACTGCCTCCTTCCCATTGCGGGCAAACGCGACAGCGGCTGGTCCTACAGTTGGGTGCCCGTACTGGGACCCCTTGTCGGAGCCGCCCTGGCCGCCGTGCTGTTCCTTATCCTATTCTAGCAGAAAATCACGGTCGCGAGTCGCGCACAAGAGTCCTAATGGCGTAGTAGGGGTATCCAGGGTGACCTGCGCTCTGTGTGCCTGTAGAGCACATAGACCTGGATAGGGGTAAGTCCGAAAGGGTGGGGTATCCAGGGTGATCTGCGTTCTACGTGGCTGTAGGGCATTATGGCCAGGATAGGGGTGACGGCGTTACTGGGCAAACAAATCACATTTAGCAACTAAAAATTATTTTATCTCGCTAAATCTATATGTTTTCGGTGACATTTAGCGGCGAATAGCTTTGCAAATAAGGTTTTTTCAATTATAGAAATCCTATAATAGAAATTCTATAATACCCACCTAATTATTCGCCTATTCACAAAAACGCCCGGTCGAGCCGGGCTTTTTTTATGAAAGTTTGATTTCTCCGCTGCTCATCGTGACGGTGATGACGCTGTCGCGATGGACGCTGCCGTCCAGCAGGGCGGTCGCAATCTGGTTGATGAGTTCCCGCTGCAACAGCCGCTTGATGGGACGGGCGCCGTACTGCGGATCGTAACCCTTGTCGCTCAAGTATTCGTCGAACGCGTCGGTGAATACGATGCGGATACCGCTCTCGTCCAGCTTGCGGGCCAAATCCGCTTCCTGGATGTGCAGAATCTCCAAGATATCCTGCTTGGTCAGCGCGGAGAAAGTGATAATTTCGTCGATACGGTTGAGGAATTCGGGACGCATCGTGGCCTTGAGTTCCTCTTCCTTGAGGTTGGAGGTCATAATCAGTATCGTGTTCTTGAAGTCCACCGTCCGACCCTTGTTGTCGGTCAGACGACCGTCGTCCAGCACCTGCAGGAGAATGTTGAAGACATCCG
>JAGCUV010000029.1 GCA_017962705.1 Bacteroidales bacterium | reverse complement strand
GGTTATTGATATTGCCGGCAGCTTCATCCAGAAGAATTCCTCCCAGATTCAGAAGTCGCTCATCAGCCCCAAGCACATTGATTTCCCTATCATCATCGAGGCATATTCCGAGGACGGCGACAAGAAAGACATCGAAGGAAAGGGTGGCAAGTTCTTCCTGCAGGCCCAGGTGGTAGAGCGCTGCATTGGCCAGATAATGGAAGCAAACGAAAAAGAAGGTAAACCGGCGAACTCCTCCATCCTTCTCATTGGCCGATATGGATTCGATGCCTTCAATCTTAGCCGTAGCGGACTCTTCACCTACTTCGAGAACACCGGTGATGTCAAGTCGAGGGCATATCCAAAAGCCAAACTCACCTTCCTTACTGCACACCGTTCCAAAGGCCTGGGTTACGATAATGTCATCATCATCAACGCCGTGAACGCCACCTATGGATTCCCCTCCAAGATTGAAGACGATCCAGTGATGAAACTGGTCATCCGTGAGGACCGCACCATCGAGTATGCCGAAGAGCGCCGTCTGTTCTATGTGGCGATGACACGCACTAAGAATCGAGTATATATCGCCGTACCTCAGCAGCGCCCGTCCCGCTTCGTGGCAGAACTGGTACAGGAATATGATAAAGTCTGCGTCAACGGAGACCTGGACATCTCAAAGACCGATTCGCCGGACATTTCGATGATAAAACGCTGCCCCATCTGTGGCTACCCGCTTCAGTACAAGCATAAGAAGGACTTTGGCCTCCGACTCTGGATATGTACAAACGAGCCGGAAATCTGCGACTTCATGACCAACGACCTATCCGGCGGCATTCTGCCAATCCTCAAGTGCGACTGCTGTAAGGACGGCTATCTGATTGTCCGGACTAAAGACCGCACACCATTCCTCGGCTGCACGAATTATAAGGCCGATAAGAGCGGCTGCAATCGGAAAATCAATCTGACGTACTATGAGAATATGCTAAAGCGAGGCGAAATCGAGCTATAAATTGAAAAGGTTCTCAAGGATAAAGTGCTGCGCGTTGGCATCATAGGATATAGCAAGATACTGTCCCTGGAAACCATCTCTCCATGCGGATGTTATGCCGATGGATGTCCCGAGTTCCGTCGGAGCCTTGTATTTTCGGCCATGAAGGGGTATCCAGGGCTATCGGCATTCTACGGGGTTGTAAGGCACATTGGCCTGGATCTGGGTCGATTTGAAGGGTGGGGGTATCCAGAGCCATCCGTGTTCTACGGCCCTACAAGGCACATCGGCCTGGATAGGGGTGTTCGCGGCAGCGTGCGAGAGCGTTGAGGGAGTATGGGGCGAAAGGAATTTCAAAACCATTTTTCTGGTTTTGAAAACCTTTCCCACATACGCGCAGTCTTCTTGCGGGAGTAATCTTAAGTCGGCTACTGACCCTTTCTATAGCAACAAGTGTCGGGCGAATAATGGGAGAGAGGACGTTCGGCGACATATGGTCAGCAATCTCGGTCAGGGGTGGTGATGAAGAGGGTGTTTTCTTTGTGGCCCGTGGCGTCTTCGCAAGCGAGGGCGAATAGGTGATAACGTTCGCCGGGGAGGGGATTCTGTCCGCTTGTCGAAGGCTTGGGCTTGTCCCCTTTGGAAGCCTTTCCCCAGAGACGCCCACTGAGGGCTTCGCTGGTGAGGGGAATGTTGCGGGCGGTGACATCCATCGGTGGCCATTTCTTCTTGAAACTTTCCAGAGATGATGAACTCAAGGGCTCCCGAGACACGATGCGGTAGCATTTACCCATTCCGCGGGGTGGTTCCTGTCCTGCCGGGACGGCATAAATGTGGGTGTCGGGCGCCAGTTGATACAATCCGTAGTGCTGCGCGATCAACTTGAAGGCGCCGGATTTCATCAGCGCTTTGCCGGGCTCGAATAGCAAGCCGTTCTCGGGCTGAAGTAATTCCAACGAGGGCAGGAGGACCGGGGCGAGCGCTTTTTCCTCTTCGGGAATGAAAGCGAAATCGCCGCCTTCTTCGTGGACGACAATGCGGCAGGATCCCTCGTACTCGCGGTCCATCTCCACGAGCATTTCTTTGCATTCGTCCTCGCTGGCGACCAGGATGACGCGCTTGACGCGGGGCCCGAGGGACTTGCAGACGGCGCTGATATCCGCCATCGGGGATAGCTTGAGCAGGAGGTGACGGCAGCAAGCAAGCAACTCGTCTCTGAGCTGCAGGATGTTGGGGGTGCAGTCTTCCAGACGGAATACTTTCGAACCGCTGTTGCTCCTGCGGGCGGGGTCCAGAAAGATAAGGTCGGGCTGGAAGTCACAGAGAATCGAGTTGAGGCTGCCGGGCGCAGTTTGGAGCGCTTCCCCGTTTGCTGCCGTGCCGGCAGGCCTGAGCTCGCGGCTGCTGAAGCGGACATTGTCAATGCCAAGCAACGCAAAATTGTGGGCGGTGGCTTCGGCCAGTTCCCCATTCATTTCGTTGTAGAGGACTTCGGACGCCACCTGTGAGAAAGCCATCGCATCGACGCCCATCCCACCGGTCAGGTCCGCTATCTTCCACGCGCTGGAACGGCTGCCGCCCAGTATCTCTGCCGCCACCTTCGCCTTGAACAACGCCGTTTTCTCGCCGGAGCATTGTTCGGCGGGCAGCGACGCCACATAGCGAAACTCGGGGCACGCATAAAAGGAGGGAACTTTTTCCTTTATTTTACGCCGGCATTCGATGGTCAGGCAAGCGCGCTTGACATCGATGTCCTTGTACTTGCCGGCCGCCAGGCGCAACGCATAAATATCATCCCGCTCGTGTTCGAGGACAAAGCGCGTGAAGGACGATATCGCTGACATTATAGTTGATTCAACTTCCGTGTGGCTTCCACGTCCAGGGCGTCGGCCAGCAGGCAGATGGGGTTGATGACCTCAAAGCCCGTGGACATTTCAATCTGCCATTTGCAGGTCTCGCATTCGGTCGCCACATAGTCAGGGTTGGCCAGGCGGATGTTGTTGAACAATTTTTCCCCAATGCCTTGGGAATATTCATAGTTCTCTTTCTTGAAACCGAAAGTACCGGAAATACCGCAGCAGGAACTCTCCAGTACGGTCAGTTGCACGCCCGGAATCAGCCGGAGCAAGGGCAGGGAATAGATCCAACTGCCTTGTTTCTCGGCGTGGCAGGAGGTGTGGTAGGCCACTTTCTTCCGGTAGTCGCTCTTGAACGCGAGTTTGATTTCCCCGCTTTCCACCTTCTCGCACAAAAAGCGAAGCGCAAGCGTGATGTTGTCACGCACATCGGCGTTGTCCAGTCCGAGCACGTGGGGATATTCGTCCCGCAAAGTCATCGTACAGGTGGTGGAGGTGGTGAGGACGGTGGTGCCCGCTTTGCGGATGGAAGCAAGGTTGACACGGGCCTGACGCTTGGCCTGTCCGCCCATTCCGTTGGAAATCAAGGCTACGCCGCAGCATTTTTCTTTTTCGAGCAAGCGCACGCCATAGCCGCAGGCATTCATCAACTTAATCAGGTCCTGTCCCAATTTGGGATAGTTGTAGTTGGCATAGCAGCCGTGGAAATAATAGACTTGCTTCGAGAAGGCTTCCTGTGCCTTTCCGGCGTGTTTTTTATACCAGCGTACAAAAGTCTGTCCGGCATAAGCCGGGAAGGTGCGGCGGTGATCGATGCCCAGGATACCGTCCATCATCTTCTTGCTGAGGTCCCATTTGAGGACGGGATTGATGATGGGGGAGAAGGGAACGGCCAGCGAGCCCATCATATCCGTATTCGCCAGAATCATCTCGCGCAGGCCCGGGTGGAATTGTCCCGAATCCAGTTTTGCCTTGGCGATGATGTCGCCGATGCGCACGCCGGACGGGCAGGCGCTTTCGCAGCGTTTGCAGTTGAGGCAATATTTCAGGGCGTAGTCGTAAAAGGCTTTGTCTTTGAGGCGGTAGCGTTCTCCGTCGGGACCGGCTTGCTTGGGACCGATGTAGAAGGGGTTGACCGCCGCCATCGGGCAGTAGGCCGTGCACAGCGTACATTTGACGCAATCTTGGAAACTGTTATCTTGCATAAGGCTACTGTTGATTGAGGATAATATCTGCCGCATAGACGGCGCTGACGGCGCTGACTCCGCCCGTGCAGCCGGATTTGATGGGAGAGGCGCCGGACAGCAGTTGGCCTACCGCATAGGCATTTTCCAGGGTTTTCCCATCCAGGCTGACATTCAACCGCTTGTCTGTGCGTACCCCGAAACTCATATAAGGCTGTTCGGCATAGACATCGGGGGCGAACCATTCGCCGTGGCCGCCCTCGTAATCGACATCCAGTCCGAGAATGGGTTCGTAGATTTTGTCCTGCGTGGCCTTCAGTCCGTTGCTGAAGAAACTGCCGCAGGCAAAGATGAAGTTCTCCGCCTCGAAACGGGTGTCCCCGTGGTTGAGGGCGCGTACGCTGACCAGGCGTCCGTCCACAATCTCTCCGCCGCAGACCGTGTCTGCGCTGAGAAACATTCCGCCGAGCGAAATGAAACGCTGCTTGAGCAGGCGCTGCAAGCGGATGCCGGGAACGGAAGGGGACATCGTAGGGATGAAAGCCGCCGGCTTGTTCAGTTTCTCCAGCATCCGGCGGGCGGGCTCTTCTTTATCCAGTCCGAATACGGCGGGAAGGAGTATAAAGTCCACATCCGTCGCTTTTTCGTTGATGGCGCAAGCCAGGCGGTCGATGGTATATCCGTTGAACACGCGGGCGATGTTGGCGGAACGGAACTCGCTGGCATTGTCGCGCAGTCTTTCCGTCTCATGCACATAGACCTCGCAGGTGTCCGCTTGGATGCCCATTTGCCCGAGCGAGGAGGCGATGAAGGAGGCATTGAAGTCCAAAAATCCCCGAATATCCACCACCAGCACACGCCCGAGCAGTTCGTCCTTCTGGAAATGTGTCATTTCCGCAAGGCTGAGCCAGGTCTGTTTGAGGGCGCCGAAAGGGGTGATGCGCAGGTGGTTCCGCTCATTTTCGCCCACCGTCCTGATGCCGGCGCGATCCAGCAGACCCGCAACGGATGTGCGCAAACGGGGCAGTCGGTCGACTCCGATTTTCTGATAGGGATGACGGGACGGCAGCGCAGCGATGGCATGTTCAAAGTCTTCTCCTTCCTCGGTATTGATGAATTCAAAGGATCCGCTGCTGAAATTGAGGGTGCTTTGTCCTTGGGAAATAATCAGGCATTTCCGTCCTTTTTCTGCCAAGCTGATGGCGCAGAGCAGTCCGCTTAATCCGCCACCAATGATGATATCGTCGTATTTCATAACTATTTCTTGCTTAGCACGGGATTTTCCCGGGTAGTGGAGGCGTCAGCAGCCCATTGGTCGATGCCGCAGAGCCCTTGGTAAATCATAGAGGTGTATTGCGCTTCGCGGACGGTCGTCCCCCAGGTGACGGGGAACATTCCTTTCCATCTTTCCTGGAGGAAGGAGGCCAGGTCTTTTTTTGCGCTTTCCGCACAGTTGTTGGCTTTGGCGATGAGGCCGGCGGCACGGCAGGCGCAAACCTCTCCCTGGCAGGTGCCCATTCCGAGGCGTGTGCGGCGGCGCAGGTTCACCAGATTCCTGGCTTTGAGCTGTTCGATGCCGAATTTGACTTCGCCCACAGATACTTCTTCACATTCGCAGACCAGGGAGGTCTCGTAGGTGGTTTCCGTGGGGATGTCCTGAATGTGGCTTCCGTGCCGTCCCCAAGCCGCTTTGACGCTGCCGCGCGTGTGGGCGTCCGTCTTGAGGGCCGGTCCGTCCGAACCGGTGAGGGGTGTCGTGGCGGTTTCGCAAGACTGGGTGTTGCCCAGTTTCTTACAAATCATATCAGTGGCTATTTCCGCCATCAGACGGTAGGTCATCAGTTTGCCACCCGTGATGGTGACCAGACCGGGAACACCGTCGCGGACTTCGTGATCCAGGCACACGATGCCGCGGCTGATGCTTCGTCCCGTGGGGTCGTTGTCGGCGGCAACCAGTGGACGGACACCCCCGTAGGCCCGCAGGATGCGCGTTTCCGCCAGGGAAGGAGCCAGTTTGACACCTTCCCGCCACAGCAAATCCACTTCTTCGGGGGTAATCCGGATGTCATCACATTCCTCGATGGGGATGCGGGTGGAGGTGGTTCCGATGAGGCAAATCGTGTCGCCCGGCACCAGAATATCGGCATCGGCCGGCTTGCGGCATCGGTTGATAACCATATTGTTGACGCGGTGTCCGAAGATGAGCAACGCTCCTTTGGCAGGGAACATGCCGACATTGACGCCGGCCTTCCGGGCCAGTACCGTGCCCCAGATACCGCCCGCAATCAAGGTGATGGAGGCGTGGAACTCGGGATCGCTGCCGTCGATGTGATTGTGGGCACGTACACCGACCACTCGTCCGCTGTCATCCTTGAGAAAGTCGGTGACTTCGTGGTAGGTGAGAATCTCCGCTCCGTGCAGGCGCGCGTCGTATGCGTTATAGATGGTCAGGCGGAAGGGATCCACCGCTCCGTCGGGCACCATGACAGCGCCGATCAGGTCCGGGTTCACCGCCGGTTCCATCCGTATAGCTTCTTTCGGGTCAATGGCCCGGGCGTCGATGCCGGCTTTCTGGCAGGATTCGATAAATTTGGCTTGGTAGGCGAGGTCGTCCTCGGGCAGCGTGATAAACAGTCCTTCGGTTTCTTCCACACAGTGGGCGGCCACTTTGCGCAGGGTGCGGTTTTCCCGGATGCATTCGGCCGCCGCTTCGGAGTCCGTGACGGCATAGCGGGCGCCGCTGTGCAGCAGTCCGTGGTTGCGTCCGGTGGCGCCATTGGTCAAGTCGGCTTTTTCCAGCAACAGGACGCTCAGGCCGCGCATCGCGCAGTCCCGGGCGCATCCGGCACCGGTAATGCCGCCTCCAATGATAATCACATCGTATTGTTTCATCGGGTGAAAATTTTTATTTCCGTAAAGTTAATCAAAAATCCTTGAATTTGTATGCTTGGTGAGAAAAAAATCGTACTTTTGGCCTTAATAATTAGAAACGAATGACGGAGATACGTTTTATTGTCAATCCTATATCCGGAGGAATCGATAAAAAAAAGGTGATAGCTGCCATTGAGAAATACTTGGATGGCGGAATTTACCATCCTGAAATTCTTTTTACGGAAAAGGCGGGAGATGCGACGAGGATGGCCCGGGAAACCCAAGCGGAACTGGTCGTGGCGGTCGGAGGCGACGGGACGGTCAGCGAAGTAGCGCGGGGGCTCGTGCATTCGGACAAGTGTCTGGGCGTGATTCCTTGCGGAAGCGGCGATGGACTGGCGCTACATCTGGGCATCAGCCGCAATCCTGTGAAAGCGGTGCAAGTGCTGAACGAGGGATGCCGGATGCAGATGGATGTGGCCCGTATGAACGGAACCTGTTTCTTCTGCACCGCCGGCCTGGGCCTGGACGCGAGCGTCAGTCTGGATTTTGCGAAAAGCAAACGGCGGGGTTTGGGCAATTATATATCGCTGGCCTGGAAAGATTGGCACCAGTATCCGGTCGATACCTATACAATAGAATTGGAAACGCCATCTGAGGTGATTTGGAGCGGACCGGCCGTGTTCGTGACCATCGCCAATGCGAACCAGTGGGGAAATATGGCGCGGATTGCGCCGATGGCTTCCCTGCGTGACGGCTTGCTGGACGTGGTGGTTGTCCACCCGTTCTCGGCGTTGGAGATTCCGGACCTGGCGACCCGGCTGATGGTGGGCAAGGCGGATACGAGCCGTCGTTTCCTGCGTTTCCCGGCTTCGAAAGTTCATATTACCCGGACGCGACCCGGAGCGGCACATTGCGACGGCGACCCTTTCGAGGCCGGTACCGAGTTTGATCTGGATGTGTTGCCTGGCGCGTTGAACGTGATGATTCCTCGCGCGAAAGCAGAAACTCTTTGATATTTATTCTTCCCAATGGGCCATGGCCTCTTCGATGATGGGAATCATGAAAGGCTCGAAACCGGCCATGCAGCCGAGGTACACCATATGCAGGATGCAGTAGCGCTTGGCTTCTTCTTCCTTGGCGGCGAGGACGGCGGGGTCGGTCGTATCGAAATACACCCGGCAGAAAATATCCCAGATTTTGCGCATCTGCACTTTGTTCATGTGGAAAAGGTGTATCATGATTTTCTCGTCAGACACATTGGACAGGAAATAGAACATCGCCAAGTCCATCATCGGATAGCCGTACGCGAAATCGGAGAGGTCAATCCACAGGTATTCCTTGCCGTTGGTGATGACATTGCTGGGCTGCATGTCTCCGTGCAGGCAGGTGGTGGCGGCGGGAATCCGGTCGATGAAGGCCATGATTTTGCGGCGGGTGTCTTCGGAGATGGCCTTGGAGGGAGCGATGAAACTGCGGTAGAATTCGCGGCGGTCACTGAACACGGCCGTGTCGCAGGGGGTCGCGTGCAGCTCTTTGCACATCTTCGCAAAGTGGACGGTGACTTCTTCCATCCGCTCCGGCTCTTCGGAAATGATGCGGGAGAGGGAGCGTTTGCCGGCGATCCGCTCGAAATCCAAGGCCCATTTCTCGCCGTCGCTGTATATCGTGCCGACCAGCGGGGTGGGAATGCCGAACACCATTACGGCGCGGGCGACGGCCTTTTCCCGGGTGACCATTTCCAGCGAACCGTGCTTGCCGTACACTTTGATCATTGCGTCGCCGTCGGCGCTGTTGTAGGCTTTGGACATGAAACTCTCGCCAAATTCTTCGTAGATGGACATATCGAGGGCTTTGGCTTTGCGGCAGATGCTCACGAAGGTGGACAGGCCGCTGTCCTCGAACTTTTCCGTCACGGCGTCGGACGCATTGACAATGGAAATGGGGAGTCCCATTTTACGCAGGTTCAAAAATCCCCGCATAGCGGCGAAATTTACATCTCCCACTTCGCTGAAATCCAGGCAGAAAATGGAATTTGCCGTCATCGCTTCCCGAATGGGTTCGATGGCTTCTTGCGTGAGTGTACCTTTGACGAAAATGCGCCGGCCTTCCGGGCGAAGAGTGACAGTGTTATTCATAAGATGTTTTGTTAACGGTTACAAAGGACAAATTTAATTTTTTTCTTTAACTTTGCCAAGAATAAATATACTGAATGATGAATTTGCTCGTTTCCCTCCTGCAAACCGCCGTTGACCCCAAAGAACTGGCAGAACATATGGACTCTGTGCGTCGGGCCAGTCACACTTTCGCCCAGACGCTGGTGACCGACCCGGACACCGCTCTCAAGCAACTGGGGCAGGACGCCATTGATTTCGGATTGAAGGTGTTGGCCGCCATCGCCATTTATTTTATCGGTATATGGGTGATCGGCCGCATCAAGAAAGTCCTTGCCCGGATGTTCACCCGTCGTAAGACCGACAAGACGCTGGCTTCCTTTGTCACGAGTTTCATTTCATTCACCCTGACAGTCCTGCTGGTGGTGATGACGGTGAGCGCATTGGGTGTCAATACGACCTCTCTGGCCGCCTTGCTGGCCGCCGGCGGTATGGCCATCGGTATGGCGTTGAGCGGCACGGTCCAGAACTTCGCCGGCGGTATTATGTTGTTGGCTTTCAAACCATTTAAAGTAGGGGACTTTATCGAAGCGCAGGGATTTGCCGGTACGGTGGCGGAAATGTCCATCGTCAGTACCAAATTGACGCTGCCCGATAATCGTTTCGTTTCCCTGCCCAACGGCGCGCTTTCCAACGGCACCATCAACAACTACACGCGCAATCATTACCGTCGCGTGGAATGGAAATTGTCCCTGGCCTACGGCACGGACGCCCCGGCCTGTCGGGAACTGCTGCTGAAGTTGCTGAAAGAGGACCCGCGAGTGCTTGACAGCAAGACC
Organism: Bacteroidales bacterium; assembly: GCA_017962705.1. Classification (GTDB taxonomy): domain Bacteria; phylum Bacteroidota; class Bacteroidia; order Bacteroidales; family UBA932; genus Cryptobacteroides. The sequence goes on along the minus strand of JAGCUV010000029.1, from coordinate 12,072 downwards.
AAAGGTGTCGCCGACCCGATGACGGCGCTCTTCAGTATGGACGACAGCGCGATTGTGTTCATTGCGCGCGGCTGGGTGAAAGCCTCCGATTACTGGGATGTGTACTTTGACTACAACCAGCGCGCTTACACCCTCCTTCCGCAGAACGGGTTTGGCTTCCCGTTCCCGCAGATGGATGTGCATATCAAAAATCAGTAAGGGGGTGTCGCCGTACTTTTCGGATACGCCTAGCTCAGATCATTGCGCTTGCCGTGCGGCAAGAGTTGCAGCAGGTCATCGAGGCTGAAAATCCCGTTCCCTTCCGTTTTTTCCTCTTCCTCCGTTGCTCCCAGTATTTCATCAATGAGGTCGAACGCCTCTTGCATAAGTTCACAAAGATGGGTAATCTGTTCCTTCTCTTTTCCTTCGGGCATCGCATTGATTTCCTCCTCGGAGGGAAGTTCCTGGTCGATGATTGAGAGCTCCTTTTCAATATCGCACACAAGATTCTGGATCAATTCAAGATGATTGACCATCATCTTGAGATCCTTGATGCTGGAACGAATCTGAGAAAGCTTTTTGTTATAACCCTTCATAAATGATTTGTACCCCCTAGGCGAATCGAACGCCTATCGTAGGAACCGGAATCCCAAATTTTATCCATTAAACTAAGGGGGCCTTACGGGTGCAAAGTTATAAAATTTCAGGATATCTGCAATAATTATTTTATTTCGACGCGCAATCCGTCGTAGGCGACACGGATGCCTTGGACGCTCAATTCGGCATCCAACGCCGCGTGGGCAGGCAGCAGATGGGAAAGGTGGGTGAGGTAGGAGCGGGGAGCTCCGACACGATGGAAAAAGCCAATGGCTTCATCCAGCGAAAAATGCGAAAGGTGGGGAGCCCGCTTGACACAATTGACGGTGACGACTTCGACCCCCTTGAGTTTCTCGAGCTCGTCGTCTTCAATCAGGGCCAGATCCGTCATATAGGCGATGGGACCGAAGCGATAGCCCATCACCGACAGTTTTTTATAGCGGTCGTGCCAGCCCCGGATGGGAATGACGACGGCCGTTTCCGGGTGGGCCGCTTTTTCTTTTTCATCGGCAGGCGTGCGATAGTAACCGCATCCGCTTTCCCAATGCAGGCAATCTTCCCAGGTGTTGGAATGGAGCGTGAAGGGTACGCCCGGCAGAATCGGATGGACCTGCCATTCCGGAGAGCCCGGATAACGGGGCTCGGCAAAGGCATAGGCGTATTCCCGGCGAAGCGAGGTCTCGACCTGACTTTCGCAATAAATGTTGATGGGATGCCCCTCCAGCAGGTTGAAAGAACGTACGTCATCCAATCCTCCCGTGTGGTCTTTGTGTCCGTGTGTCAGCAGAATGGCATCGAGATGGCGAACATCTTCCCGCAGCATTTGCGCGCGGAAATCCGGGCCGGCATCCACCAGGATGTTCAAGCCTTGGTATTGCACCAGGACGCTGGAGCGCAGGCGTTTGTCCCGGCTGTCACCGGAGCGGCACACGTCGCATTGGCAGCCAATCATCGGAACGCCTTGAGAAGTGCCTGTTCCCAAAAATGTAATGCTTGTCATAAAATATCTTCATTCTCCACACAGAGCATCGATGCGTCCAGCCGCACGCGGACAAGTTGTCCCATCCTGGCGGTGTCGCAAAGCGCCCTGACTTTTACGTAATTGCGGGTATAGCCGAACATATATCCGTTTTTGTCCGACGATTCGAACAACACTTCCTCTTCCCGTCCGATTTGGCCACGGACAAATTCCGCGTGCAAGCGGCGGCAAAGTTCCTCCAGACGGCGGACCCGTTCGGTCTTGACAGAATCCTGCACCTGGTCTTTCATCGTTGCGGCCGGGGTGCCGGGGCGTCGGGAGTAGGGGAAGATATGAATGAAAGCCGGGCGGATTTCCTCTTCAAGGAAGCGGTAGGTGGCTTCGAAATCAGTTTCGCTTTCTCCGGGGAAACCGACGATGACATCGATGCCCAGGAAGACATCGGGGCCCAGTTTCTCGCGGATGTATTGGATTTTCTTGCGAAAATCGGCCGTACGGTAGCGTCGTCCCATCGCTTCGAGTATGGCATCGCACCCGCTCTGAAGGGGAATATGGAAATGGGGGAGGAACTTGCGGGAGGTCCCGGCTATCCAGTCGATGATGGCTTCGGTGAGCAGATTCGGCTCGATGGAGGAAATGCGGAAGCGCTCGATGCCTTCCACCTTTTCCAGGGCTTTCAGCAGGTCGAAGAAACTTTCTCCCGTCGTTTTGCCGAAGTCGCCGGTATTGACGCCTGTGATGACCAGTTCGCGGGTGCCGCCGGCGGCAATCTCGCGGGCCATCTCCACCAGTTGGGCGATGGGGGCGTTGCGGCTTTCTCCACGGGCGTAGGGGACGGTGCAGTAGTGGCATTTGTAGTCGCAGCCATCCTGTACTTTGAGGAAACTGCGGGTGCGCTCTTTGCCGGAATAGGCCGGAAACATCTGGCAGGGGGTAAGCTCGCTGCTCGAAGTCAGCACGGCGGACGGCGCTTCTGACCCGTTGCCGGATGCTGACAGATACGCTTGTATCTGTGGGGCGACCAAGGCTTTTTCATCGGCGGAAAACACCCGAACGACCCCTTCCAGGGCGCAATAGGACTCCCGGCGCAATTGGGCGCTGCAACCCGCCACGAAGATGGGGGCGGAAGGGGAGATCCGATGCAGTTTGCGGACCAGGTTGCGTCCTTTTTTGTCGGAATGTTCCGTTACGGAGCAAGTGTTGACCAGATAGGCGTCAGCCTTTCCGCTGTTCCAGGAAACAGCCTCGAAACCGGCACGGGCGAGCAGGCGCTCGTAGGTGGATGTTTCCGCATAGTTGAGTTTGCAACCCAGGGTGAGAAAAGCAATCTTCATCGTCTTATCCTTTGAGTCGCACGAAAGAGGCTTCGCAGACGGGAGTCCGGCCTTCGTCGTCGCCGGAGAGCGGAGGAGCGCATTTGCGCACGGTCACTTCAGCCTCCAGAATCCCCGGAAGGGCGCGAACCCCGCTGAGAATAGCTCCGGCGACGGCCTCAATCAAGTTGCGGGGAATAGCCATCTGCGCCGCGACGATGTCGTAGAGCCGCTGCACATCTACCGTGTCTTCCAAGGCATCGCTCTCTACAGCCCGGCTCATATCCAGGCGCACCGTCAGGTCCACCCGGTAGGTCGCGCCTTCCTGGCGCTCCTGTTCGAAACACCCGTGAAAGGCGTGGAAAACCATGCCTTCCAAACCCAGTTCGCCGATTCGCCGGCCGCCGTCCGCCGTGTCCGTCAGGCCAGCATCAGAAACACGCATGGGCGTTTGCCGAGCGTTATTTTTTTGTTTTTCCATTCTTTGATACTATGGGTCAAAATACATTGGTCGGGACAGGTGAGGTTGATGGCCAGGCACAGGCGTGTGCTGTCGGCGCAGGAGGTTAGCAAGTCGGCCAGCATCGCATCGTTCCGGTAGGGCGTTTCAATGAAAATCTGTGTCTCGTCCGCCGCTTTCGAGCGTTTCTCAAGGGCCCGCAGGGCTTGTTTGCGGGCATCGTTCTTGGCGGGCAGGTAGCCCTTGAAGGCAAAACACTGCCCGTTGAGTCCGCTGCCCATCAGGGCGAGCATCAGGGATGAGGGGCCGACAAAGGGGCGCACTTCGATGCCGTGGGTGTGACAGAGGGCGACCAGGGCGGCGCCGGGGTCGGCTACGGCGGGAAGGCCTGCCTCTGAAATGAGTCCGACATCCCATCCGTCGTCAAATAACTTGAGGTATGATTCGATTGTTTCGGGGGTGGTATGTTCATTGAGGGGATAGAACGAGAGTTCTTCGATGTGTCCGCGCAGTCCGGCTTTCGAGAGAAAACGCCGTACGGTCCGTTCTTCCTCTACGATATAGTGCTGTATACGGGTGATGGCTTCCAGCACCGAGCGGGGGAGCACATCTTCCACGGGGCCGTCTCCCAAGGGAGAGGGGAGCAAATAGAGTTTTCCTTTCATTCTGTAATCGTTACGCGTTTATTGCCTCTCTGCCGTCTTTTCATTTCTTCCTGTTGTTCCAGGATGCTTCTGGCCTCCCGTTTGGTGAACAGGTTGCGGACATAATGGCCGAAATGATTGAATTCCTGCTGCCAGGAGATGCCTACGCCGATTCTTTGCAGGTTGTCCAGAAAGTTGGTGAACTGATCGGCGGAGTGGGAGAAAGCGCTGGTCCGCAGGGTGCCGGACCGGTTGATTTTGACTTCAATGTCGATATCGCCCACCACTTCGTTGCGGTTGCCGCTGCCGGTCATCCGTTGCTTGCTGCCGATGTTGCCATTGACGACCACCCGGTTGTTGAAGAGCTGGGTGGAAACGGCGACATCGAAGATGCTTGTACCCGTGCTGGATGGCTGATAGTTGAAGCCCAGATCCAGCGGGATGTCCAGCTTCATGAAAATGTTGTTGATCTGCGTGGTCATCAACTCACTGAGGTTGCCGTAAAGGGCGGTGGTGTTATCCTGGACACCGCCTTGCTCGTCAGGGATGAAGGTGCCCGTTATGAGCAGGGCCAGGAACTGGCGTTGGACTTTGTCTTCGGTGGAGAAGGCCGATTCGACGCGCGTCTTGATGGTCGGTTCGAGGTCGGGAACATGGATGGAAAAAGCGACGTGCGGATTCTTGAGTTTGTCGGTGACCTTGATGCCGCATTCGACGACACGACGGGACGAGACAGCCGTGGAGTCTGAAATAATGGCAGCCAGCGAGGCCTTGGTCTTATAGATGGCATCGATGTTGAGGGCCGTTTCCATCACATCACCGCCGAACGATACGCTGCTGCCATTGCTGACGGTGAAATCACGGGCCGTAAGTCCCAGGGCTACAAAACGCACCTTTCCTTCTTCGATTTCATAATTTCCATTGAGTTTGAACAAATCTTGCGTAGGGCGTACATCGATGAGGATACGGCCTTTCCCGTTGGCCGTGATGCGGCTTCCGTTGAATTTGTCAATGTCGATATGGGCGGTCACATCGCGGGTGACATCCAGCGCCAATTTGACCTTCAAATCGCCTTGGGCCCGGGGCTGAACCTTGCGGCGTACCACGACTTTTTTTCCTGTCGGTTCAGGCGCCCTGAATTTGAGCAGGGAGGAGCCGTCGCTTTGGGAGCTTCCTTCCATCGAGAGGTTGAAGTCGCTGGCGATACCCGTCGTGTTCGCGCGGACATCAAGGGTGATGGCGTTGAACGGACCGGTGATATCCAGATTGCCGGAGCCGAAGATGTGTCCGTAGAAACTGTATTGATCTTTGTCTTTTTCTTTGATATCCAGCAGTTCCATCTTATCTACGGCAATGTGCAGGTCGGCGCTGAGTTGTTTGAAATCGTTCCAGAGAATGCCGCCGGTGAGTTTGCCCGTAGCACCGGCCCGGTCTTTCAGGAGGGCGTCGATGAATGAAACGCCGTTGTTGTCCACTTTCAGCCGGCTTTCGACCTGATAGGCGACTTTGGTATAATCGATGCCCAGATGGGCTCCGGACAGTCGCAGGTCCTTGCTGCCCATACGGATGCGCCCGCTGTCCTTGAAGTTGCCCTCGATGGTGACCAGTCCGGAGAGTTGTCCTTCCAAACGATTGAAAATGTCTTTGACGAAAGACCGGAAGATGCCCAGTTCGAAAGCATTGAAATCTCCTGACAGGAAATAGTCGTCGTTGTAGGGTGAGTAGGATGCATCCAATTGGAACGTGGGCGCGTGGTTGTAACTGTTGTCCATCGACAGGGCGTAGCGTTTGATGTCCTCTTCCCATTGACTGGTGATGAGAAGGGTGCCGAGGTCCTGGTTGTCGAATTGGCTGTTGACGCAGATGATGTCCGCTTCTGCACCGAAACGACCGTTCTTGCGGCCCAGCACGGCTTCGCCGGATATGATACCGTCAAAAGCGGGTATTTCGCTGTTCATAAATCCGCTGATGAGCCCCAAGTCAAAATTGTTCATTCTGATGGATAGGGAATCGCTCATAGCGGGTGTGGCGACAGTGCCGTGAATGAAAAAGCCCTCATCCTGGTGCTCCAGGGCGAATCGGTCAATCAGTAGGCCGGAGTCTTTGCTGATTTGCAGGCGGCTGGGAGAGATGGTCCACAATTTGGGGCCTACCGTGAAATGCGAAGAGTCGCAACCGGCATTCACCCGGTCTTTTTGGCTCAAGTCTGTCCACACTTCCAATGCGATATCATCCACATTGAACTGGCCGAGGTCTATTTTCTGGCAGGACAGTCCGGCGTTGATGCGATGCTCGCGGTTGTCCAAAATGATTTGGGTTTTGGAAATATCGATTTCATCGATGACAAAATTGTCGCATAAAATATTCCCGTTCATACGGCCATTTCCATCCACTTGTATATGAACGCTCGAACCATTGCTGATATACATGCCCGGGAAGAGCCAGGCCAGCATTTTTTCCGAATCCCGGCATTGAAGGGAAAGGTCGTAGCTGCTGCTATCCCAAGGCTGGTTGTCCATATACAGGATTTGTCCCAGGCTGACGCCGAGGAAATGCAGGATGGAACGGGAACCGGTGTAATGGGCTTCCAGCATCTCACTGCCCACCAGGATGCGGGCCAGGCCGTTATCCATAAACGCGCGGGCCTGGATGTTGCCCAGATCATAGTCGGCCACCTCGTTTTCGAGATGGATGTCTTCCATATCCAGTCGACCTGCCATTTCCCGCTTTTCGTTGATGTCCACATCCGCCGTCATGTCCAGATGGATGCGGGAGCGTCCCCGGTTGTCCAGTCCCAATGCTTGTAAATCCGCATAACTGATACCGGCCTTGAAATGATAGCGGGCTCCGCTCTGATCTGCCAGCAGGGTGGCCAAACCGTTGAAATAGAATTTCAGGTTTTCGTCCTGGATGACGGCGGACCCCTCAAAATCCTTGTTCCTGATGTTGCCCCGGATGTCGATGGGGCCGTAGTCATAGCCCAGCAATCCAATTTTGTCCACAACGATGCTGTCAATGGCGACTTGGCTATTCAACGCATCTTTCTTGTCCAGGTTGACTTCCAGCGAGGCAATCAGGTTCATCGTTCCCAGGTCGTTGCTGTCGCTCAATCGGTCCAGCCGCAATTCGTTCGTTTGTACTTGCAGGGATATCTGCCCGTCTTTGCCGGGTTCAATGAGTTTGGCGATTTGTCCTTTGAGTGAAAGGTCACCCAGGTTGCTGGCCAACTCCATATTCAATCGGATGTCGTTGGGATGACCATGAATGTGGGTATCCATCTTGTGAATCCGGGCATTGTCGGGCAGGTCGATGCGCTGTCGCCCGAAAACGCGGATGATTTTTTCCAGCCCCCGGTCGCTTGCCTGCAAATCGGCTATCCGGACATCGAAGCGGGTCCGTTCCGCCAAGGGAAGGCCGGTGGCCCGGGCATCGAGGCGGGCGGAAAAAGCTTCGTCAAGAAGTTTTACATCCAGGTTCTTGAGCCGGAAATCGCTGACGGTGCCGTCGAAGTAACCGTTCAGGCAGACTTTCAATCCTTCACTGCCCGTAATGTCGGAAAAGAAGTCAATGGTGCGCGAGTCAACGACGGTATTGTCCATTTTGCCGTACATCCGCACATTATGTATATAATCGTTGAACGCCACGGCTCCGTCATAGATCATCCGGAAGAAGGGTACGTGGGTTTCGCTGTATTGGTCCCGAATGAAAATGTTTTCAATGTTCACATAGCCTTCCCGAATGGAGAAATCGGCCGCAACCTGGCTGACTTGGATGCCGCATTTCTCCCGGAAGGAACAGGATTTCATCGTTCCGCTAATCACTCCGTGGTCAATCAACAGGTCTTTGCCGCGTGCCGTTACGCCGTAACAGTGCATGTTGGCCCAATTGACGCTGCCCGGGTTTTTAATGGGGGAAATCTGGCGCTTGTAGTTGAGCATCACATAATCGACATTGTCCAGCTCTACATTGGCAATGTGGATGGCCAGGGATGCGGCCGTGGTGTCTGCGTTGTAGGATATCCCCCGGTCTTTGGGGAGGTGGAGCATTCTTTCGAGCGAGGTGCGCCCGTCTTCTATCACCAGCACGAAAATACCGTTTTTGACCTCGGCCTTTTCTATGTTGAGCCGGGGTTTTTTCGGACTGACCAGCCCCCAGATGGAAAAGCGTACGATGACATATTCGGCGGCGAACAGCGTATCGCAAGGTCCCTGGTAATCATCCCACTTCTCAATCACTTCCTCGGGAGGAATGTAGGGCCGTTTGTCTTTGATGGCCATGTTCTTGATGACGATGGTGTTGAAGGGTTTGAAATGAATTTTCTCATACGTGACGTTTCCGTCAATGCCGGAAAAGACTTTTCCCACAATCTGGTCGGACAGCCAGGTTTGTACGCCGGGGTTTTGCAGCAGGACGAGGGCCAGGCCGAGGAGTAGCACGATGCTGAGCGCCAGCAGGTAAAGCGCCCGGAATACTTTGACTACGATATATCTCCTCTTTAAGGCCATTCTCGGATGTGGGTATAAACCTACAAATATACGAGCAAGCCGAGAGAAAAGCAAATTATTTTGCTTTTCCGAGGCGGAAGTATAACCCAGCGAAGCTGGAAAATAGCATTTTTATCGGAAAAATTCAATATCTTTGCGAGAGAAAGAGATTTTTGGATATGTCGGACTATATTTTGGGCATTGAATCTTCGTGTGACGACACTTCGGCGGCTGTCCTGCAAGATGAGTATTTGTTGAGCAATGTCATTGCCAGCCAGGATGTTCATAAGGCGTATGGGGGCGTGATTCCGGAATTGGCCTCCCGTTCCCATCAGTTGAATATCGTGCCGGTGGTGAGCGAGGCGATTCGCCGTGCCGGCATCCAACCTTCACAATTGAGCGCCATTGCTTTCACCCGGGGGCCCGGCCTGCTGGGTTCGCTGCTGGTGGGGACTTCCTTTGCCAAGACCCTGGCCCTTTCCCTGGGCTGCCCGCTGGTGGAAGTCAATCATTTGCAGGGACATATCCTCGCGGGTTTCGTCCGTCAATACGACAAACCGACGCCTGTCCCGTCATTCCCTTATCTTTGCCTGCTGGTCTCCGGCGGCAATTCGCAGATCGTCCGGGTGGACAGTCCGCTGTCTTTCACCATTTTGGGACAGACCATCGATGATGCGGTGGGGGAAGCCTTTGACAAATGTTCCAAACTGATGGGTCTGGGCTATCCCGGCGGTCCCGTTATCGATAAGCTGGCGAAAGCAGGCGATGCCAACCGCTTTGCCTTTGCCAAACCCCATATTCCCGGACTGGATTACAGTTTCAGCGGCGTCAAGACATCGCTGCTGTATTTCGTGCGGGATGAGCTCCAAAAGGACCCTGCCTTCCTGGAAAACAACAAGGAAGATTTGTGCGCCTCCTTCCAGAAGACGCTCATCGACATTCTGATGGACAAGCTCATCAAGGCAGCCAAGCAGACGGGTATCAAGGACATTGCCATCGGCGGAGGCGTGTCGGCCAACAGCGGACTGCGGGAACGCATGGTCCGTGAGGGTGAAAAACGGGGGTGGCGTACTTTCCTGCCCGAATTCAAGTTTACGACCGACAATGCGGCGATGATTGCCCTCGCCGGTTATTATCACTATAAAAATGGCGAACGCTGCCATCTGGATGTGGCGCCCGTTTCCCGCGCGGCAGAATTATGAAACAAATTGAGCTCGCTTGCAAAATCGGTAAGGAACTGACCGACGAAATGGTGCGACCCGTCGCAGCCAAAGCCTTGGGTGTCAAGGCGGATAAGGTCGCTTCCTGGCGGGTGGTCCGGCGGAGCGTGGATGCACGGGGAAGCGATATTCTCTATCGTTACAAAGTGGAAGCCTGGCGCACGGACGAAACGCCCGAGGCATACCGCCTTCCGGAGTACCTTGATGTACACAATGCCGAGCCTGTACTGGTGGTAGGCAGCGGTCCCGCCGGTATGTTTGCCGCCCTCAAATTGCTTACCCGCGGCTTCAAACCCATTGTCATCGAACGGGGAAAGGATGTTCACGCCCGCAAATTCGATATGGCGGCCCTTTCCCGCGAGGGGGTGGTCCATCCCGACAGCAATTTCTGCTTCGGGGAAGGCGGGGCAGGGACTTTTTCCGATGGCAAACTCTTTACCCGTTCTTCCAAGCGCGGGGACATCCGGGAGGTGTTGTACCAACTGGTGCAGTTCGGTGCCGACCCGGATATTCTGCTCAATGCCCATCCCCACATAGGCAGCGACCGTCTGCCTGCGGTGGTGGAGCGCATCCGTCAGTGTATTCTCGAACACGGCGGAGAATATCATTTCGGGACCCGGGTGGTGGAGATTGAGCGTCTGTCGGACGGACAGTTGAAATTGACGGGGCGGGTTTCCGGCGGGGGACAGGATGCCGAAGCGATGTTTACGGCCCGCAAGGTCATCCTGGCGACGGGGCATTCCGCCCGCGACATGTACGAATTGTTCGCCCGCAAGGGATGGGCATTGGAAGCCAAAGGCCTGGCCATCGGCGTTCGGGCCGAACATCCGCAGTGGCTCATCAATAAAATCCAATACCACGGCCGTTGGCAGCCTTTTATGCCGGTGGCGGAGTATTCCTTCGTTACCCAGGTGGAAGGTCGCGGCGTATTCTCTTTCTGTATGTGCCCGGGCGGGGTGCTGGTGCCTTCGGCGACAGCTGCCGGGGAATTGGTGCTCAATGGAATGAGCAATTCAGCTCGCAATGGGAAATGGGCCAATGCAGGGGTGGTCGTTCAGGTGGAGCCGGAGGATGTGCCCGAGGAATATGCCCGCTACGGCGCCCTGTCTATGATGCACTATCAGGCGGATATTGAAAAGAAAATGTTCTCGTTCTCGGATTCGCTCAAGGCTCCGGCCCAGCGGATGATGGATTTCTGCCGCCGCATCCCTTCCGCCAACCTTCCTGCAACCAGTTATCATCCAGGCGCTGTAACAGCTCCGTTACACGAATTGCTGCCGGAAAGCGTTTCCTGGCGTCTGAAACTGGCTTTCCCCTATGTGGGGAACAAACTGATGCACGGGTATTATACCAATGACGCCTTGCTTCTGGGAGTGGAATCCCGCACTTCTTCTCCCGTACGCATTCCGCGTGACCCACAGACCCTCGAAAGCCTCAGCGTCCCCGGACTCTATCCCTGCGGCGAAGGAGCCGGTTATGCCGGGGGAATCGTTTCCTCCGCCCTGGACGGCATCGCTTGTGCCGCGATGATTTAGTGCTGAAGGGTGCGGACGCGCCGGACAATCAAAGCCACCAGCAGGAGTGTCATAAACCCGTTGCCCCAGGACAGCTCGATGGAAAAAGAGGATGGGGTCACCTGGGTGATAGCGATACTTCCGAGGAAGGAGCCTGCGAGGAGGCCGCCGACCATATAGAACAACAGGATGCAGCCGATGGTCTTCGCTATTTTGCTTTTCTTGAAAAAGATGGCTCCCAGCAGAAAAGCCAGGCTATAGGGTATCACACTCATTATTCCCCAAATCTCGTCTCCCATCAGTTTCAGAAGGGGAGTCCCGCAGGAAGGGTCTATCCGGCAAAGCAAGCTGTCGAGCCCGAAATAGACCAAACAGGCCGAAACGGGAAGGATGAGGGAGCAGATGAGTATCATCGACAGCGATTTTTCCCAGACGGAGGCAGGCAGCAGCAGGAAGAAGCGTCCCGCCCTCAGCTCCGTGACGGAGCCGTAGCATCGGGAGGGTGTGACAATGCAGAGCGTGGCCATCATCACCCCGAAGATGAAGCTGCGCGCATCGCCGCCCAGCGTGAGTTCATTCCACTGGGCCAGCCAACGGAGTCCCAGGACAAAAAGATAGGTGAGGGCGCCGGAGCCGGACATCAGGAAGAAACTGATGCCCATATTCTTCCAGGCGTTCTGCAGGTCGGTTTTCAGCACGGACCCAAAGCGGGAAAATGAGAAATACGCTTCCATCATCAATGAGCCAGTGAGAGGGTTTGGTCAATCAGGTCGGCGACATCCTGCACTTGGTGGGTGGAAATGACGACGGTGCCTTGCCCGAGGCTGAAATGTTTGACAGTCTCGCAAAATTGGGTCTTGGAGGGGACATCCAGGCCGTTGG
>JAGCUV010000028.1 GCA_017962705.1 Bacteroidales bacterium | reverse complement strand
GCGCTCAAGACCTATGATTACCCGGGCAACGTAAGAGAACTCCGCAACATTCTCGAACGCGCCAGCGTCCTCTCGGAGACGGATTTTTACAAGCTGCTGGCAGAGCACAAACAAATGATGGAAAATCTCTCCGTGAAAACAAACGAGGACGTCCCGGATGATCTCGAATCCGCCATCCGCCGCCATGTCCGTCGCGTCTATGACAAGTACGAACACAACCTGACCCGCGCTGCCAAGGCCCTCGACGTCGCCCGCAACACAGTCCACAAGTATTTGGAGTAAAGAGAGAAATGACTATGCGGTGGAGAAGCAAAGACCTTTTTAGGAAAGGTCCTTTTCTTCTCCCCCGCCCCCATATCTTTTCCCAAACCTTTTCAGGGACGTTTTCGCGTGTTGCCAACCCGCGAAAATGGCTTGAACCCATTGCAATATACAGGGTAGTATGATATAATAACACGAATCATAATAGGAGATTGGAGAATGAAGTATTACTTGTGCAAGGTTGGTGCCTTCCAGGGCGGCGGAGAGGAAGAAATCATCAATGATTGCTTGCGGCGAAATGTTTACCAATACCACGAAAGCACGGCGCAAAAGGGCGCAGGTTCCCGTATAGACTCGGGAGACACCCTGATTTTAGTTTATAAAACGCAAATATTTGCATACGGGATAGTTAGCAGCGGTAGAATGAAGCCCGCAGACGGGTATGAACCAGGCTGGTTGGCCGTCTCCGTAAAGCAATGGATAAAAATTGATAAAGGGAAAAACTATCCGTTGCCGTACGGAGTGTTTTGGCATACACTGGTCGGTAACAAACAATCGGTGGTCAAAGAAATAGATGCGTTATGGGCAAATGAGATCATCCTCAATATCACCATACGCAATGAGCAAGAGATGGGGATATCGGCACCTGCTTTATATCTACACTTAAGCACAATTGCTGCATTTTATCAGAACGGGTTGATTTCAATGCCTGCAGTACAGCGGGGAAAGGTTTGGAATGCCGTGAGATGCGAAGTGCTATGGGACTCTTTGTTACGGAAAATCCCAATTGGCTCAATAAGCCTTCGACAGTCACTCAGCAGAGAAGCTACCTGGGAACTTTTTGATGGGCAACAGCGGGTGAATGCCATCAACATGGGATTTCAAAAATTTCTTCCCTCGGGCAAATTCGATCAGCGACAACCCATTCTTTGGCTTGACCTTGCCCCATCTGCCCAAGCGACGGAGCATGAAGACGGAAAAATCAGAAAGAGTGAACGAAAATTCTTTTTTCGGGTGACCACTGCGGCACATCCATGGGGATACAAGTTATCCGACAATGAAACACGAAATTCCGTATTATCTGCTGGCGAACGAAGAAAAGCTGTTGAAAATATAAAGGACAAATGGATTTGGACCGAGCATCAAGGCGAACGTCCCAACCCGTATGAATTGTGGCCCGTAGACGCAGAATTTCCCGTACCGTTTCCTGCGTTGCGGGAATTTTGCGAGCAAAACCCGCAGGGAACATTTGAAAGATTTTGGGCTTTTTGCAGTAGGAGCTATGGGGCAACAAACTGGTTTACTTTCTTCGACAAGGAAGAAAAAATATCTAAAGTAAATCAAGATAATTGGCTTGGTATCTGCGGCGCTATTGACAAGATGGGTTCATATGTGGTTGTTGCGCAAAACGCCAGTAATTTTGATGGCAAAGATGTCGGATTGTATTTCAGGAGAATGAACAAAGCTGGCGTGATTCCAGGAGATGATGAGATCCGCTATTCGCTACTGAAATCAAAAGTTCCTGTGCTAAAAGAACTTGACACACTAGCAGAGAATCGAATGCCTCCAGCCGTTTTGGCAAATATTGCGATGCTGTCATTTTTGGATAGAGAGAAATGGGCATCTAGCTTATCCTTTTCGGGGGTGAGTAACTTAGCAGACAATGAAACTTTCCGCCAATATATTATTGGTGGAGAAATTAAAAATCTCATCACTAAAATAGAATCATGGCTATGGTATTCTGAACAATTTCATGATGGTCTTCCCAGATGCTTATATTCATCGATTGCCAAAAGCCAGAGAGACTTTTATCGGTTGTTATTGTTTTTTGCCGCAAAATGGAGAGATGGTCTTGAGCGAAGACAACTCGTCGCCGTGGTTACGTTGGTTTGTTGGTATTCGTCTGATTGTGGAAAGATGGCAAGGTTTGGTTACAGCTTGTATGAAAAATGTGATAATACGCCGGAGGATTGGGTACAGTGTACCAAGCAATGGTTGACGACATCCGCAAGAGAAGGTTGGCTTATACCGCCACCGCCAGCTTCCGCATATCCAACCGATGATATCTCATTTGCGAGCATATTATCGCAAATAGACATTTCAGGATATGCATCGTCTATTTATCGCACATGGGCATGGGACGGATATCCCGGACGCGCTTTGTTGCTTTATGTGTGCCGAGAATATCTTAATGAACAATTTCCCAATTACGATCCATCCGAGGCAGTTTGGAGTGAAGAAAACCGACCTTGGGATTATGATCACATCTTCCCACGTAATTGGCTTATCTCCGGCAAGGGAAACAAACAAGGGCAATACCACAATATTGTGGCACGATTTATTAATTCCATTGGAAATATAGCCCCGATTCACTTCAGTACCAACCGTTCAAAAAATGATGATTGCCCTGGAGAATATCAGGGGGAGCAAAACAAATCTCTTTTTATTAATCATCAAGAATTTTTCAATAAATCACGGAAAGGTTCAATAGAACAAAAGAAAGAATACGCGGAGCAATTCGTTAAAATCACATTGGAGCGTATCAAAAAATTGTATGACGCATGGCATAGTGAGCTAGCCATCGATTCTTTTTTTGATTTCAGAGACAAAAGGCGCGAACTATTTGAAAGTATAAAATCCAAACTTGAAAAAGATTACCCAGGCATCGGGGTGTATTTTGTTTCCGGCGAACGCCAATTCAGGTGTCAGTGCAACGCAGATTGGGCCCGTCCGTGGCTGGCGGTAGGGGTGGTCACCCAAAGTGATTTTGTCGCTGTCGCATCCAATGGCAATCAAATCGAAGTGGGGTTGCGCCGTCGCCCTGAAAGTGCCGACATTGAAGGCAAAAATATTTGGTGGAGAAACAATCAATGCGACACCAGCCATAATTTCGGCGAAGATAACCTTGAAGACAAATTGATTGAGGAGCTTAAAACTTTGCTGGCGAAAGTCGATAATCAGGATACTTAATCCAAGTCCATCGTTCAACATCCCCACAGGGTGTGTGCGTCTTTCAAACGAGACGAATGAAGAAAAAGCGGTAACATTACCGGAAAAAATTCATTTGCGTGTTGAAATCGGTGACGGGGGCGCGATGAGGCTACGGGATTTTCTGCTCGATCCGGGCAGTTTGGATATCTGATCCGCGATTTACCGTTCAAATTTTGCGCGGGGCGGTCGGGATTTGACCGACGGCTCCGCGCATTTTTTATGCTCGTGAGCTTGAAAAGCGATTTGGCACGGAAGTTGCTCTATTGTCGGCACAACCCAAATAACACGAAAGAGCGCGGACAATGAAATGGCAGACGGAAGTGCTGGATGGAGTTTTGGAAATTTGCAACAACAACGATGATCTGATTTATCATCGCACCTTCAAGCTCCCGGCAAAGGACGTGATCGGTCAGGATGCCGAGGAAAAAATCCTTGAGGCAGCAGGAGTTTTCCTCTCTCCCCGGTGTGTGCGGCACTTTACATTTTGCCCGATCATCAATGCGCGGCTCACTCCTCACGAACACTTCGTTTTCAGGAGGAAATCTTTACCTTATGTCAAATATATGATAGCGCTTGCGCCGGAAGGCGATTCCGCGTCGGCATTTTCGCCGAAAGCGGATGACGACTTTCAGTTTACCCTCGACGCGTTGAAGAAATCCCCTGACAAATCGCTCACATTGGAAGATTTACAGTCGCCCGGGCAGATGATCGACGCCGTGGGCAAGGTTACGGATCTGCATTATCTTACCTTGCTATATTGTCATAACATCGGCAATTATCCAATATTTCCGGCGATCGGGAGTTTGAAATCTCTCCGCGGGCTGGATATCAATCAATGGAATGAAAATATGATCTTCGACCTCGCGGCGGTTGCGGAACTCCGCAAATTGAAACAGCTCGAAGTGCTGGCGCTGCGCCACGGCATCATTTTCACTGACGAGGCGCTGCGCGAGCTCGGAACCTTCAAGAATTTGAGGGCGCTGTGTTTGAACATTTTCGGCCACGAGTTTGCAGACAGAGAGGCCTGCGTCGCGATGCTGGCGTTTCTGAAAGGATTTGACAATCTGGAGTATTTGAGAATCACCAGCCCATTTGCCCATTCACGAAAAAAACACCTGACGCCGCGAGATCTGCAACTACCGCCAAATTTGAAATATCTGGTTCTCGACGGCAAAGAATTACGTGCGCAAAGAGTCCCCACATCGCAAGACAGAAAAGACACCCAATCCATTTTTCAGTATTTGTAATATGAGATCATAAATCACAGACAGGAGTTGTCAACCATGAAAGTCAATGTCACGATGTTCAAGAAGGTCCCCGGAAGCGAAAAGCCTGTTTTGGATTTTCTCTCCGTCCGCGCAAGAAGTTGGAACGATGCCCTGCGCAAAGCAATGGAGGCATTCAAAGTGACGGGCGAAGAGATGAACGGGGCTTATCTGCCGATACACGATATCGACGGCGAGTTCGTCATCGGCGAATTTCGAACTATCGCCGGGGGCGATTTGGCGGAGTACCGTTTCCTTTTGGAAGAGGATGATTCAGCCGAAACAGAGTTCTAATGAACGATCCCATACCAAATGGAG
Organism: Bacteroidales bacterium; assembly: GCA_017962705.1. GTDB lineage: Bacteria > Bacteroidota > Bacteroidia > Bacteroidales > UBA932 > Cryptobacteroides. The sequence continues at coordinate 2,279 of JAGCUV010000028.1, read as the reverse complement.
CACGGAAAAATGACCGAGGGGTTGCAACGGCGGCTTTTTGAAGAGGGGAAGGAGCTCTACAAACTGCGGGACCTCTCTTGTCCGGAAGAGTGCCTGATGGGTCTTGGCATTTGCTGCCCGGACGAGTGGTTCCCGCAACTGCTCGCGCTGACGCGGATACTGGAACGCCACAACACGTTGCATCCGGAAAGCGCCGTCCACGCGACACAGGTCAAATGCAAATTCGGGCACTTGTGTTTTCATACCGACCACCGAGCCACCGGCGACGAAGATTTCATCGTCTTCATCATCGCCGCATTCGAAGAGATGATCTGCGCGTCTCAGCATTCGCAAAGATCCCCGCAAGCTCATAAGGGGTGAGTTCCGGAACACGGGCGTGTTGCCCAAGAAGTCGGCGCAGTTGCTTTCGCGTGTACATACGATGATATACGCGCTCAAGCGGGGTCATATTCCGGGCGCGGAGTTCCGGGATGCGCTCATAGCTCGCACAGCATTCCAAAGCCCGCCCCAGGCGACAGCACCCTTTTTCCTGCGGCACGATGTAGCGCTTGTTCTGGCGCAAGTCGCGCCGCGCTGTGTAATGTATGCACAAGAAGCAGCATCGGCGGTTGAGACCGCGCGTCGGGTAATACCGCTCCGGGATCTCCGACGGCGGGTACGCCGCGACCGTGACTCGCGATTTTTCGGGTTCATTCGACATAGCAATCGTAATGTTCTTTCGGGCGGCGCGCCGCCAGCTCCGGCACGATTTTGATCGCCTCGTCCCAATCGCACGAGGTCATGGCGTTCAAGTCCATTTTTTTCGCGAGCTGGAGCGGCGTGTAATTTATCGCGCGCAGAAGTTCCTCGTCGCGCAGTGTCTGCCAGATGCGGTCGCCCTGAAAAAAGCGCCACGGGCAGCGGTCGACATACTCCGGCCGGTGTTTCAGGATCTTCACCCAGCAGCGGCAAATCTCGATGTTGGCCATGATGCGGATATCCCGCATTTCGAATTTGAATCGGCGCTTGAAGATCGAAACTGCATCGCAACCGTCAAGCAACTCTTTGAGATTTTCCTCGTCCTTGAGTTCTTCCCGCAAGAGTTCCGCCTCGCGAACGGCGGCGGCGTATTTACGCTTTCTCCACTTGCGGGTGAAATGCTTCTCCAACGCCCGCTGTACGTCACCCTCGTGCGAATGGAAAAACGGCTCGTCGATCAGCAAATCGCGGTTGGTCCACGGAACAATGTTTTCCCCCGCAATCAGCATTTCCATAAATGCCTCGCGGTTGTAGTTCGGGAGCGGAATTTCAAGGGTGACGGTCGCGCTTCGGCGCTTCATGGCTTTATTCCTTTCGCTTCGAGTTTCTCACGGTCGGCTGGTTCGAGTTTCGACCAGTCGATGCGTGGAAGAAACTGTGGCTGTTTCATTAGGATGCGGCGGAGTTGGTCGCTCCGCAGCTGCGAAAAATCGCAGTGATCCGCAAACTGCGGCTGGCGACGTAACAAAAAATCCCATTCATTAGATGGGCGTTTCTCTACTTTTGACCAGTCGAAATATTTTTCCAATTGCGGCTGAATGGCGAGCACCGCCAGCCAATAGTCGGGGGCGAGTTTTTCACGCACATCGTCCATGTCGAGCGCCTCCGCCGCCTGCGGAGCATCGCGCAGCACCCCGGCCAGCTCGAATGGAGAAAGAAACGCATAGAGGTCGTGCCACCGCCCCTCCGGAAACTTCCGTGTAAAGAGTTCCGGGGCGAGAAAGGCGAGCGTCATCAATTCCCCGCGACCGACCGATTCCCATTTGCAGTGTTTTTCGAACTGCGGATGCGCGGCAAGCAATCGCGCCCAGGGGAGATCGGCGCGTTTCCACTGGTCATACCACCATTTATCCGACGGCTCGAACTCCGGATGCTCCATGAGCAGCAGGAACCACATCACGGAATCGCCATATCGCCGTAAAATCTCAAGTCCGTATCCTGGAGTATCCGCTAATTCCGGGTGTTCCCGCAGTTCATTCAGTTTATCCCATGCGTCTTTCATTTGTCACCTCTATTTTTTATGGACGGTACTGCATATGAAGCAAATTCCGTGCCAACACTTGTTTTCTGCGTGGACAGCGGAGAAATGGCGGCTGGCGGTATTTATTTTTTGAGCACGGCGCTTGTTTTTTGAACCCCCGGCGCATCCTCCGTAACGAAATCTCACCTCAAATACGCTTTGGCACGGAAATTGCTCAATAGATGGCAGACAACTTTTCACGAGGAGGAAATGATGAAAGATATTTTGATCCTTATCTTGT
>JAGCUV010000003.1 GCA_017962705.1 Bacteroidales bacterium | reverse complement strand
GGTTCACGATGAGGTCCACGTAGCGCTGGCGGTAGCGGAGTTCGGGGTCGGAGAAGGCGTCAAACACCTTGCCGTCCTGCTCCTTGACGATGGGCAGCACGCGCAGGGACTTGCTCAGCAGGGTCAGTTCTTTCACGTGCACGGACAGCTGGCCGGTCTTGGTCAGGAAGGCGAATCCTTTCACGCCGATGATGTCGCCGATGTCCATCAGTTTCTTGAACACGGTGTTGTACATCGTCTTGTCTTCGCCCGGGCAAATCTCGTCGCGGTTGAGGTAGAGTTGGATGCGTCCGCTCTCGTCCTGCAATTCCGCGAAAGAGGCGGCGCCCATGATGCGGCGGGACATCAGACGCCCGGCCAGGCACACATCCTGCATATTGTTTTTCTCCGGATCAAAACCGTCGGCGATGCTTTGGGCGCTGGCGTTGACGGGATAAAGGGCTGCGGGATACGGGTCGATGCCCAATTCGCGGATTTTCGCGAGGGATTCGCGGCGCAACAGTTCTTGCTCACTAAAATTCTGTTCCATTGATGCTGTCCATTTAATTTAATCTCGCAAAGATACTAAAGATTCAATTAAAATGCGTATTTTCGTCCCGAAAAAGAGTTGAGATTATGGACAGTTGCCGCCTTTGGAAGAAAACGCATCGCTACGGCTTGATTGGTTACCCGATTGCCCATTCGGGCAGTCCGGCGCTTTTCCGTCAGGCCTACGGCGGAAAATGGTCGTACGACCTGATTGAAAACCCTTCGTTTGAAGAAGCGTGGCAGGCGTTTTTGGATGAATACGACGCCATCAACATCACCGCTCCCTTCAAGGAAAAAGCGGCGGCGCGGGCGGATATCCAAAGTCCCGAGGTGCAGGCCATCGGCGCGGCCAATATCGCCGTCAAAACCCGTTGCGGCGTCAAGGCCTTCAATTCCGATTACTTAGGCGTGCGGATGCTGCTCCAAGAATGGATGGAGGGTCCGTGGAGGGGCTCGGCCGAGGCTGGGAGTGGCGCTTGCCGGAGCGTCGGTGCCGGGGTAGATGCCGAGGCGGGCTGCTTGCCGCGTGTGGCGGTCGTCGGATATGGAGGGGCCGGCAAAGCGGCGGCCGCGGCGGCGAAGGATATGGGCCTGGAGGTGCAAGTGTTCAACCGCTCCGACCACGGCCTGGCCTTCATCCGTCCGCTGACCGAACTCCCGCAGGCCCATACTGATTTGCTTATCTACACCCTTCCGATGCTCGTTCCCGAGATGCACGCGTGGATGGATGCCATCCGCTCCGGCGCCGTTTCCGGCCCGCTCTGCTGTATCGAAGCCAACTACCGCGACCCCGTGCTCGCGCCGCGGGGTGACGCTCCTGCCACGTCGGGTCTTTGCTCACCTGTCATCTCCGGCCATCGCTCTCCTGCCGCGTCCGACTCCGAAGGTGCTTTCTGTTTCGGCGAATACATTCCCGGCGAAAAATGGCTCCTCGCCCAAGCCGTCACCGGCTACGAAATCCTCACCGGCGAAAAACCGCGTTTTTGAATGTCCTGATACCGCTTGGAAATTCAAAAATTTGTCACTTTATGAAAAATTTGACATTATTTTGCATCAACGATAATGGAATATTTGTCACAACAGCGATACGATGAGATTGTTGCCGAGTTGCGGCACTTGATCGAAGAGGTTTACCCCAAGGTGAGGGAGGATCTGGCGGAAACCAGCGCCCAGGGGGACCGAAGCGATAATGCGGGATACCGTGAGGCAAAGCGGATGCAGGGGAAGACCATCAGCCGAATCCGTTTCCTGCAGAAGATCCTGGAGCATTCGCGCGTGATTCGTCCGGAAGTCCTTCCCAAAGACAGAGTCAGCCTTCTGAGCCGGGTGGAATTCACAAACCTCTCCACAAACGCCCGAATGAAATTTCAGATTGTCAGCCCCCACGAGATAGACCTGGAGGCCGGCAAGATTTCGCTGAAATCTCCCATCGGCGCCGCCCTGATGGGCAAGAAAGTTGGCGAAATTGCCGAGATTCAAATCCCTTCCGGAACCCTGCGCCTAAGAATTGAAAGCATCGTACTCGATTAATCTCAACAATATCGCGTTGTTTGTTGTAAAATCGTAAAAAAATGGGTATTTTTGTGCTTGGTTGCGTCCGGGTGGGCGCACCGTTAAACTCCAATAATTTATCAAACAATGGCACTGAACAAAGTTATGCTGATCGGTAACGTTGGAAAGAAACCCGAAATCCGTTACCTGGACAATCAAGGCGCATCGCCCGCCCCCAAAGTGGCGACCTTCCCCCTTGCCACCACAGAACGCTTCCGCGACCGCAACGGAGAGGTGCGTGAAAACACGGAGTGGCACAATATCGTAGCCTGGCGTCAGCTGGCTGACCTGGCGGAGAAATTTATGGACAAAGGCTCGCAGATTTATGTTGAAGGCCGTCTGCGCAGCCGCAGTTGGGATGGTCAGGATGGCCAGAAACGATACATCACCGAAGTGGTGGCCGACAGCATTCAGTTGCTGGGCAAGAAATCCGACAATCCGGGTGCCGAGGGCTATCAGGCGGCCGGTGCCCCGAGTGCGGCTCCCGCCCCTGCCGCAGCTCCGGGCCAATCCGCCCCGCAGGCTCCCAAGCCCGTGGCAAATGTTGCTGTAAGCCCCACTCCCGCCGTTTCCGGCGAAGAAGATGATAGCGACGACCTTCCGTTTTAACCTTCACTCCTTGTTGTTATGACTCTTTTGAGAGATTCCAAGAAAACCCGCTGGATGATGTTGCTGGCGGTATCTTTTCTGATGTTCGCGACCTATATTTGCAGCGACAACATCTTTTCGGTCGAAACCCGTCTGTCCGCACCTGCCGAAGAAGGCGGTTATGCCATTACGCAAGTGGAATATGGCAACCTTGCCGGGGCGTATTCGATTTTCAATGTGTATCTGCTGATGCTGATTTTCGGCGGTTTGATCCTGGACAAGATGGGCATCCGTTTCACCGGTATCATGAGCAGTTTGATGATGGTTGTCGGTATTGCGATGACCTGCCTCTCTTTCTATCAGTTGAGGGGTTTGCTGGACAGCGGAGCGGAAATTCCGATGATTTCCCTGTTGGGCGACAAAATGCGGGCGCCCGTGTTCTGGGCTGTGATGGGTATCGGTATTTTCGGTGTCGGTGCGGAGATCGCCGGTATCACCGTGACCAAGGTGATTGCCAAATGGTTCATGGGTTATGAATTGGCGCTGGCGATGGGCTTGCAGCTGGCATTGGCCCGCCTGGGCACCGGAATCGCCTTTGGCGCTACGCCTTTTATCGTCACTGAGACTGGCGGTAATGTAGGTCTCGCCATCCTCATCGGTCTATGCATCCTGACCCTGGGTTTCATCGTTTTTGTCATCTATACCCTTTTTGACAAAAAACTGGATGACCAGCTCAAAGCCGCCGGCGCGGCCCAGCAGGGAGAATCTTCCGAGGACGAATTCCATTTCAAAGACATTCTGGAAGTGTTCAAGAATCCGGCTTTCTGGCTGATTGCCGTGCTGTGCCTGCTCTTCTATGCGGCAGTCAATCCCTTCTTGAAATACTCCACGGGTCTGATGGTGGACAAGTTCCATATGAGTCAGGAATTGGCCGGCTTGTTCCCGATGATTCTGCCGATGGGATGCATCGTGCTGACGCCGCTATTCGGTGGAATTTATGACAAGAAAGGGCATGGCGCCGACCTGATGATTGCCGGTGCCATCCTGATTACCGGCGTCCACCTGCTGTTCTCCGCTCCCTTTGTCAACCAGCCCTGGATGGCGATTATCCTGATGGTGTTGCTGGGTGTCGGCTTCGCGATGCTGCCCTCTGCGATGTGGCCTTCCATCGCTAAAATTATGCCCGCCAAATTGCTGGGTACGACGATGGCGTTGACTTTCTACATCCAGAATATCGGCTTCCTGTTTGTCCCGAAAATCATTTCTTCCATCAAAGAAAGTTCCGGCAACAACTATACGGCCATGATGTTTTTCTTTGCCGGACTGGGCATCGTGGCGTTGCTGATTTCCCTGAGCGTGAAATTGTTGGACAAAAAGAAACATTACGGACTCCAATTGCCGAATATCAAGAAATAACGAGTGCCTGCGGAAATGCTTGCGGATATTCAAACACCCGAAGATTTGCGAAAAATGGACGAAACCCGTCTGGGGGACGTTTGTGCCGAACTTCGGGAGTATATGGTAGACTGCTGTGCAACCAACCCGGGGCATTTGGGCTCGAGCCTGGGTGCCGTGGAGTTGATTGTGGGGATTCATTATGTCTATAACACGCCCGAAGACAAGTTGATTTTCGATGTCAGCCACCAGGCTTATGCACATAAAATCCTGACCGGACGGCGGGAAGCCTTTCGCAACAATCGCAAGAAAGGGGGTATCAGCGGTTTCACCCGTATGGACGAAAGTCCCTATGATGCTTTCGGCGCCGGACATGCTTCTACATCCATTTCGGCGGCCCTCGGTTATGCGTCAGCCGCAAAGATGAAAGGAAGCGTGGAAAAGGTCATTGCTTTTATCGGGGACGGTGCGCTGACTGGCGGGATGGCCTATGAGGGGCTCAACAATGCCGGAATAGGAGGTGAGGATATCTTGATTATCCTCAACGATAACAACATTTCCATAGACAAAGCCATAGGAGCCGTTCACAATTATCTGCTGAAAATCACCTCCAGCCGCCCTTACAACCGGACAAAAGACAGATTGTGGAATCTCTTGGGCGAAGGGCGCTTCCGCCGCTTTGTCCAAAAAGTCGTCCGTACGACCAAAACATTCTTTGTTCGTTCTCCCAAAGGGGGATTTTTCGAGTCGCTGGGTTTCCGCTATTTCGGGCCCATTGACGGCAACAACATCGGCGAAGTGGTGAACACCCTTCGTAAAATGAAAAATATCAAGGGCCCCAAGCTCTTGCATGCCATTACGACCAAGGGAAAAGGCTATACGCCTGCTGAAGAGGATCAGACCACCTGGCATGCTCCCGGTCTGTTCGATGCGGTCAGTGGGAAAAGAACGGCTTCTGCTAAAGGGAGAGATCGTTATCAGGATGTGTTCGGGGAAGTGTTGCTGCAACTGGCCCGCCAGGACAAACGTGTTGCAGGAATCACCCCGGCGATGGCCTCCGGCTGCGGAATGAACCTGCTGGCCGAACAAATGCCGGAGCGTTTCTATGATGTGGGGATTGCCGAGGAGCATGCTGTCACCTTCAGCGCGGGACTTTGCGCCGGTGGGATGATTCCTTTCTGCAACATC
>JAGCUV010000027.1 GCA_017962705.1 Bacteroidales bacterium | reverse complement strand
GCGCTTTACGGCCGGCCATCGCATAGAGGTCGACTGTGGCTTGCAGCAGGCGTTTGAGCGCTTTTTCTGCGGCTTGCAAAGCCTGGTTGCTGAAATCCAGCGTGCCGCGGTAATGGGCCTGCAGAACAAAGAAACGCACCGTCATCGGGGCGTAGCCTTTCTCCAGTTTGGGGTGCTTGCCGCTGAACAATTCCGGGAGGGTGATGAAGTTGCCCAGGGATTTGCCCATCTTCTGGCCGTTGATGGTAATCAGGTTGTTGTGTACCCAGTAGTGGACGCCCCGGGTGCCGCGCGTGGCGACATTCTGGGCGATTTCACATTCGTGATGGGGGAAAATCAGGTCCATCCCGCCGCCGTGGATATCGAATTCGCGGCCCAGGTATTTCTCTCCCATCACCGAGCACTCCAGGTGCCAGCCGGGGAAACCTTCTCCCCAGGGGGAAGGCCAGCGCATGATGTGTTGCGGCTCCGCCTTCTTCCAAACGGCGAAGTCGAAGGCCGCCCGCTTGTCGCTCTGGCCGTCAAGGCTCCGGGTGCCTTCGAGGCTGTCCTCCAGATTGCGGCCGGAAAGGATACCGTAGTGGTGGTCTTTGTTGTATTTTTGCACGTCGAAATAGACGCTTCCGTTGCTTTCGTAGGCATAACCGCTGTCCAGCAGGGTCTTGACCGCTTCAATCTGTTCGACGATGTGGCCGGAGGCGCGGGGCTCGATGGACGGGGGCGCTACGTTGAGCAGCCGCATCGCTTCGTGGTAGCGCAGGGTGTAGGTCTGCACCACCTCCATCGGCTCCAGTTCTTCCAAACGCGCTTTCTTGGCGATTTTGTCTTCGCCTTCGTCGGCATCGTGCTCCAGGTGCCCCACGTCGGTGATGTTGCGCACATAGCGGACTTTGTATCCGAGGTGGCGGAAAAACTTGGTCAGGACATCGTAGGTGACACCCGGACGGGCGTGACCCAGATGGGCGTCTCCATAAACGGTGGGACCGCAGACATACAGGCCCACGTGTCCCGTATGGACAGGGACGAAACGTTCTTTTTGGCCTGACAGGGTATTTGTTAGATATATTTCTCTCATAGGACTGCAAAAATAGCAATTTTTTTTCTATCTTTGCTCGAATATATGGGCATTTTGAAAGAATACTTGCGCAAGCGTCAGTTGAACCGTCATTCTTATAAAGGAAAGACGGCCCTTCGTGCCATCGAGGGACTGCGCTCCGCGACGGTGCTGTTGGATGTCAGCCAGACTCCGCATCTGCTGGAGTTCCGGGACAATCTGCATGACTGGTTCTTCCGCAAGGGAATCCGTGTCCGTTTTTTTTATCTGGATTTCCGGAAACCGGGCAAGAACCTGTTGCAGCTTTCCACGCCGGCCGAGACGATTTTCTTGAAGAATTTGTCCTGGTTTACGCAAACGCCGGACCTGGCGGGCTCCAACCCGGATTTTCTTAAGCCGTGCGACTTGTTTGTCTCTTTCGTCAGTACAGAGAGCTATCCGCTTCGTTTTCTTTCCGCGGCGATTCCTTCTTCTTTTAAAATCGGTGCCGTGAGCGATGCCAGTTATCCTTACGACTTGATGATTCCTGCCAGCAATCCGGATGAAATGTTTGCCTGCCTGAAGGATATTCTCTCTAAAATTTCTTGAAAATGAAAGGTATTATCGTGAATGGTCTGAAGGGGTTTGGCATGGGCGCGGCGAATCTCGTGCCGGGTGTGTCCGGCGGTACCATCGCTTTGCTCACCGGTATCTATCACGAACTGATTGAGGCCATCAATAGTCTGATGGTGCCCGCCACTTGGAAATCCTTGTTCCGGGGGAAGTGGAGTACTTTCTGGAAACAGGCGCACGGAACCTTTCTGTTGAGCCTCGGGGCGGGTATTTTGTTGAGCATCTTGTCCCTGTCCAAATTGATGGTGTACGTGCTGGAGACTTATCCCGTTCAGACCTGGGCTTTCTTTTTCGGCCTGATTCTGGCTTCGGCTTACGTGCTTTTCCGCGGGATCCATGGTTGGGGCTGGCGGGAAATGCTGCTCGTGCTGGCGGGCGGGGCCTTTGGCATCTGGGTAAGTACCCTCGAATCGATGTCCCATACGCCGGATGACCTGTGGTATATTTTCCTTTGCGGCGCTGTGTCCATCTGTACAATGATTCTGCCTGGCGTCTCCGGCAGTTTTGTTTTGTTGGTGATGGGCAAATACGATTATATTATGAAAGCCTTGGATGTGACGGCGCTCAATATCCCGGTGATTATCGCTTTCGCCCTGGGCTGCGCCGTGGGAATTCTGGCCTTTACCAAATTCCTGCACTGGCTGCTGGGCAGATGGGAGAAACAGACCATTCTCGTATTGCTGGGTTTCATTCTCGGTTCGTTGGTTAAGGTGTGGCCATGGAGCAATCCGGATGCCTTGGCCGCCGCCGGCATCGATACGAGCCTTACATTACCCCAATGGCCGGGTGCGCTGCTATGGGCCGTCATCGGCATCGTTTTCGTGGCAGCCATGGAAATTTCAGCCCGTCAAAAAAATGCTTGAACCTATATTGAAAAAACATTGTTTTTATGCCTAATTTCTCAAATCTCTTCAAAATGAGTGCGCCATCGCTCAAGAAGGTGGCGCCCGAAAAAGCTGACAAGTACTACAAGAGCCTGCGCATGCAGTCCTTCCTGGCGGGTACTTTCGGCTATGCCCTGTATTATGTCTGCCGCCTGTCGATGGGCGTGATGAAAAAACCTTTGATGGACGAAGGCCTGCTGGATGCAGCCCAGCTGGGTATCATTGGGGCCTGTCTGTTCTGGGCTTATGCTGCCGGTAAACTGGTGAACGGCTTTTTGGCGGATTCCTCCAATATCAAGCGCTTTATGGCCATCGGCTTGATTGTGTCCGCCCTGGTCAATTTCATTATGGGGATCCTGGGGGCGACGGCTCTCAGTGCCGGCTTGTCATCCGCCTTCATTTTCATCGCTTTTGCGATTATGTGGGCCATCAACGGCTGGTCTCAGTCAATGGGTGCTCCACCGGCCATCATCGGTCTTTCCCGTTGGTTCCCGCTCAAAGTCCGTGGCACGTTCTATGGATTTTTCAGCGCCTCCCATAACCTCGGCGAAGGTCTCTCTTTTATTTTCGTGGGCTCGCTCGTTGCCGCTTTCGGTTGGAAATGGGGCTTTTTCGGTGCCGCGATTGCCGGTGTGCTCGGTGTGGTGCTGATTCTCCTTTTCCTGCACGACACTCCCGAGAGCAAGGGCCTGGCCCCCATCGAAGTGCTTTCCGGTGAGAAAACGCAAGAGGAATATGATGCGGAGCATGCCGCCCTCAAGGCCAACGCATCCGACGAGGCCGCGACCCAGGAAGCGCAGGCCAAAGAGACCAAACGTATCCAGGCGGCCGTTATCCGTAACCCGGGCGTTTGGATTCTGGCCCTGGCCAGCGCTTTTATGTATATGAGCCGGTATGCCATCAATGAATGGGGGGTTCCTTTCCTGCAGGAGGCCAGGGGCTATTCCTTGGGCGAAGCATCTGCCATCATCGGTATCAACCCCGTGTTCGGCATCATCGGAACCGTGGTTTCCGGCTGGCTGTCGGATTTTGTTTTCAAGGGCGACCGCAAGTATCCCGCTTTCGTGGCCGGTATCCTGGAAGCGATTGCGCTGGCTTTGTTCTTGTTTGGGAGCAGTGATAAATGGCTCATCGTGACATCTATGGTCCTCTTCGGTATAGCCATCGGTGTGCTGATTTCTTTCCTCGGCGGCCTGATGGCCGTTGACCTTGTTCCCCGCAAGGCGACGGGAGCAGCCCTCGGAATCGTGGGTATGGCTTCTTATGCGGCTGCCGGTCTGCAGAATGTCGTCACGGGTCTTCTCCTCAAAAACAATTTGATTGTCAACGAGGCGGGCGAAACCATCCACGATTATACGGCTGTTTCCTGGTTCTGGATTGGCGCCGCCGTTATTTCCTTTATGCTGCCGGTGCTGAACTGGAAACGCAAACAAGCGGAGATTTAATTCGGACATGGGGCGAGAGATGAAATTCTGCATTCATTACGACACCCGCTGGGGTGAGAATCTGTTCATGCGGGTATGCGAAATGTCCTACCCGATGACTTATGTGGCGGATGGGAAGTGGGAGGTGGAACTTCCCGCCAAGGCCCTCCGGGAAGGGGATGAATACTATTATGAGGTGATGGAAGGAGGCTTGCACACCCGTCATGAGTGGCATACCCACCGTCTGACCCAAAAGCCGTCCAAGCGTCTGGTCGTTAACGACCGGTGGTCGGATGTGACGGGGTGGCGTGGAGCCGGTACGGCCATTCCGGTCTTTGCCCTGCGGACGAAAAATGATTTCGGCGTAGGGGAGTTTCAGGATTTGTACGCCCTGGTCGATTGGGCGGAATCTACCGGGCAATGTTTCATCCAGCTGCTGCCCATCAACGACACGACGATGTCGCACACCTGGCAGGACAGTTATCCCTATAATGCCAATTCCTCGTTCGCCCTGCACCCGATGTTTCTCCATCTGCCGGGCATCGGCATTTCGGAGGACGAGGCATACTGCCGTCAGCGGGATGCGTTGAATGCGCAGGCTTTTGTCAATTACGAGGCGGTGAACGCCGCTAAGTGGGACTATATCCGTCAGGCATTCCGCAAGACATTCCGCAGCCTTTCCGCCCGGCCGGAATACCAGGCTTTCGTAGCGGAAAACAAGCACTGGCTGTTGCCGTACGCCGCTTTCTGCGTGCTGCGCGATGCCAGCGGTACGGCGGATTTCCACCAGTGGAAGGAGTACGCCCAATACAAGCCCAAGAAGGTTGCTGCGTTTGTGGCGGCCCATCAGGAAGAATGCGACCTGCATTGTTTTGTGCAATATCATTTGCACAGTCAGTTGCGTGGCGTACGGGATTATGCGCACGCAAAAGGGGTGTACCTGAAAGGAGATCTGCCCATCGGTGTGAGCCGGACCAGCGCGGATGCGTGGGTCTCTCCCCATCTGTTCAACCTGGATTCCCAGGCCGGTGCTCCGCCCGATTATTTCTCCCGTGACGGGCAGAACTGGGATTTCCCGACCTACAACTGGGATGAAATGGCCAAGGACGGCTATGCCTGGTGGAAGGCCCGTCTGGGGCGTATGTCCCAGTATTTCGACGCTTTCCGCATCGATCATATCCTTGGTTTCTTCCGCATTTGGGAGATTCCCGTTCCCTTCAAGAGCGGATTGGAAGGGCATTTCAGCCCGGCCTTGCCCTATTCTTTGCAAGAACTCAAAGACCGGGGACTGGCCTTCCCGAATGCGCTCAAACAACTTTTTCTCGAAGACCCACGCCGCAAGGGCTGGTGGCATCCGCGCATCGGAGCCAAACAAAGCCAGGCTTATCGCGATTTGTACGGGCGCTCCTTGCACGAGTTTGATGCGCTGTATGATGATTTCTTCTATCGCCGTCACAACGAATTCTGGCGGGGAAAGGCCACGCAGCGGCTCTCCGCGCTGCTGGGTGCCACGCCGATGCTCGCCTGTGGGGAAGATTTGGGGATGATTGCTCCCTGCGTGCCCGAGGTGATGGCCCGGCTCAACATCCTCTCGCTGGAGATGCCGCGCATGCCGAAGAATCCGGGTCAGGAGTATGCCGATCCGGCCTCGTTCCCGTATTTCAGCGTATGCACGACTTCCAGCCACGATATGTCTCCGCTGCGGATGTGGTGGGAAGAATATTACGAGTCCACGGCCCATTATTATTATAATGTATTGCACCGCGGCGGGAATGTCCCTCCGGAATTTCCCTCCG
>JAGCUV010000026.1 GCA_017962705.1 Bacteroidales bacterium | reverse complement strand
TTGGAAAAGGCTCTTTTCCTTTCCATAGGGACGGAGTTTGAAGGCAATCTGGTATTTCAGAATCATTTTGTCACACGATTTAACCGTTTCGTGTCACAAAAATGTGACAATTTTCTGTAAATTCCAATACCTACACCCACAATATAACGCAGTACAATAATGATTTCTACAGTCCCCTATGGCGGGTTTTACAAGATTTTCGTATCCCCTATGCTCCACAAAAAGGCCGCTGATTCAGCGGCCTTTTTTCCATGCCTGGATCCGTTTCCCGATGTTTTGCCGGAGGCATTCGCTGTACAGCCAGGGTTCGCAGCTGTGGATGTCGCCGACGTTGATCAGGTCCTTGTGCGGCGGATACTCCGATCCGCTGTATCCGGTGACGACCAGCACGTGGTGTTCCGGCGAGACCGTGACCGTGATGGTGTCATACAGGACGGCCGGCTCGGCGTCGGTGCGCCAGTTGACGGGATTGATGCAGATGTCCGACCCGGCGATGATGCTCTTGGCATATTTGACGTCCTTGACCGTATTGTAGCAGATGGTTACGCCCGTATCCTCTTCCCCTTGCGCAGGACGGATGTGGCTGCATGCCGCCATGTCCGCCACCGTCACCTTGTATCCCAGCACATAGGCGGCTGCCAGGTGGCTGTAGGCCCGGTCGTCCATGTGCTTGAGCAGCTCCACCATGGCCAGCCCGCCCTGGCTGAATCCGGCGATGACAAAGGGGCGGGTCGTGTCGCGTGCGGCCAGGAAATGGTCGAAAGCCTTGCAGACGTCCTCCATGGACAGGCGCGTGCGCCGGTAGATGGTGTCTTCGTTCTGCGTATCCCAGGCTTCGATGGTCGTATGGCGGTAATACGGGGCCCAGAAGCGGTTGCCGGGCGCCATGTATGCGGCGACTTTCCGGATCTCCGTGGCCATGTGCTCCCGCTGGCCGGCATCCCATACGTCAGCATAGTGGCAGAGAGCGCTGTCCGGCGTCATCCAGTCCTTTTCCCAGGTGGAAACGACGTAGAAGACGTCGCCGCCCGTGCCCAGGCTGTCTGCGTCCACGTGGTACCACATCGCGGCGTCGGCATAGTCCGGTGCTTGCGGGATGAATTCGGCCCGGACTTTCGGCCCTTTGCAGGCGAAGGATGCGGCGAGGAGCAGGACGGCTCCGGCCCATAGGGAAAAATGAACCTGTCTCATCACGAATTGTCTTTTCTTCGGTGCAAAGTTACCATAAAAACAGTATCTTTGGTAAACCAAACCACCTTTCACTGAATAATAACGATGTCCATGAAGATCCAGGAAAACCGCTTGTAAGTGCGACTAATCCCCGACCAATTATCCCCGACCTAAAACACGTCAAACATCAGAAGGGCATGCTCGTAGCCCTGGTCGGCAAGGGCGCGCAGCCGCGGGTAGACCGGCCCTTTCGGGTTGGTGATCTTCTTCAGGATGGCCAGTTTCAGGACCATACCCCACTGCTCGCCGTCAGCGATATCGGGCTGGACCGGCATTGGGTAGCCTTCCACTCTGATCTCGGAAAATACCTCCTGACGGCCTTTGATGCAACGGAAGAGGGTCATATTTGGAGCGGTTCCGGTCGCTATCTCCCGCCTTCCTGCATAATACCACCAGGCGAAGTCATTATCCCGGAAGTACGGATCCATGGCACTGAAGGCAAAGTGCTCTTTATTGACCAACTCTTCATAGATCTGCATTACTTTTTCGTAGTCATCAGTCGTCAGATCCCAGAATGAATCCTCGATCGTTTTCGGTTTGTAGGTGAATTCGCGGACCGTCTCAAACCCATCCATGGAAGCGCGCATAATGCGGGAGATCGGCCCCGGAATGGCGAATAGAAGGGATTTTCCGCCAGGTTCCCGTACCGGATCAAAGGTCGTCTGGGCATAGGTGAGACGAATCGAATCGACATATTCATGCCGCTGATGGTCGTACAGACGCGGCCCGTCGCCGTAGAAAAAGCTGTAACGCGCGTTGATGGCCTCAAGCCCGTTGGGATGAACGCCCTGGATCGGTTCGGATGAAACGAATGTCATATCCGGAACGTGGTAAGTGATGAATTTGCGCTGGATTATGTCAAAAATGACCAGCTCGGCACTCTCTTCCCGGTATTCGAATGTGTAAAGATGAAGGTATTCCCCTTCGGCCCGGCCCCGGGCATCCAGCTTGGCAATCGCGTGTTCTCCGTCGTAAATCACCATTCCGTTGACCGAATGGCCGAGGAACAGCAGATTCCCGTATTTTTTTGCCAGCTCGCTGCCGGGAATCAAGACCTCGCTCTCGTCCAGTGGGGTGATGGTAATGTGATCGGTCAGATCTTCCAGCATCGTCGTGCGGGGATGGGAGACGTCGATAACCAGGATGTCGTTCCCGGAACGGGCGCAGCCCGCTGCCAGCAGCAGGATGCACAGAAAGGTCAGAAGCTTGTTCATAACTGATAGACGCATGGCGGGGAGTTTTGTTAACGCAAAAATACTAATTCCAATCTGTTATGCGAGCACGTTTTTGTCAATTTCGTGCGCGCAGAGAGCAAGATCCTGGGCACATGGGATCGATGGGGGAGAGCGTCGGCTACAGAATGTCGTACATGATCAGGGCATGCTCGTAGCCCTGGTCAGCTAGTTCCCGTAAGCGCGGGTAGACCGGCCCTTTCGGGTTGGTGATCTTCTTCAGGATGGCCAGTTCCAGGACCATACCCCACTGCTCGCCGTCGGCGATCTGGGGCTGGATGGGGGTAGGGTATCCCTCCAGGTGCAGTTCGGAGTAGACTTCTTGTTTGCCATCGACGGTGCGGAAGAGGTTCCAGTTCGGTATATCCTCGTCCTCTTCCAGATCGCCTCGTGCCGTCAGATACCACCAGGCGGCATCGTCGCCTTTCAGCAGCGGATCCTTGGCACCGAGGGCTAGTTTATCGGAGGAGATCATGCCGATCACCATTTCGTGCCAGGTGTCCTCGTCCGTTTCCGTCCAGAATGCGTCGCCGATGGCAGGCTGGACAGTGAATTCCCGGACCGTCTCAAACCCTTCCGGACTGGCGCGCATGATGCGCGAAATAGGTCCCGGGATGCAAAACAGTAAGGATTTGCTGTCGCTCTCCCGCATGGGCTCGATTGCGTTGGCACACCAGGCTTGGATGAATGACAAGGAACAGGAATCTGCAATCTGGTGCGTCTGATGGTCCCACAGGACCGGTCCGTCTTCGCGGAAGAAGAAACTGTAACGCGATCCGACGCTCTCCTGTCCCCGCGGAACCATTCCCTTGAATGGGAAAGATTCGGATTGGGCGAAAACCAGGTCCGGTACATGGTAGGTAATGAGTTTCCGTTGGACCGGATCGAAGATGACCAGTTCCGACGTTTCTTCCCGGTAGGCAATGGAATACAACATCCGGTATTCGTCGTTTGCTCGTCCCGTTTTGTCCAGTTGTCCGACTGCTTTTTCTCCGTTGAAAACAACCAAGCCCTGAGTTGTGTTACCCAGGAACAGCAGGTTTCCGTATTTTTTTGCATAAACGATGTTCGGTATCAAGACTTCGCTCTCGTCCAGCGGGGTGATGTTGATTCGGCCTGTCAGGTCTTCAAGCATGGCACTGCGGGGATGGGAGACATTGACGACCAGCACATCGTTACCGGAATTGGTGCAGGCCGCTACCAGCAGCCCACCCAGGAGAATCAAAAACTTCTTCATATTTGAAAGACGTTGGATAAATTACCTTGTTAACGTAAAAATAGGAAGAAAGGTTGGATTTTTTCGAGTTAATTCGCATATTTAACGGATGAAAACCTGTACCACGCAATAACACAAGCCCTATGAAGATCCAGGAAGAATCCGCCCGCTGTCTGCTCTGTCAGGATGCCCCGTGCACCAAAGCCTGTGCAAAAGGCGACCCGGCACGTGCTGTCCGTGCTGTCCGTTTTGGTAATGAAAGCATTGCCGCCCAGTGGCTGGAAGGCTGCAGCGAGCAGGACCTGGCCCGCGCCGAGCAGGCCTGCATCCACTATGACCGGCCGATTCGCCTGCGGGAGTTGGCGAAGGTAGTAAGGGATGCCCGGTCAGAGCCGGGCATGACGAAGGAGCCGGGCAAGACGAAAGCCGTCATGGCCGACGGCGATCGGCCATCCCTCGCGATCGAGTTCTGCGGCATCCCCTGCGAGAACCCGTTTTTCCTGGCTTCGTCGGCGGTGTGCACCAATTATGAAATGGTCGCCCGGGCCTTTGAAGCCGGATGGGCGGGGGTTTTCTACAAGACCATCTGCATGCAGGACATCCAGGAGGTTTCGCCCCGCTTCGATGCCGTCGGTTATCCCTTCATCGGCTTCCGCAACATGGAACAGCTGAGCGAGAACCCTGTGGATGTGGATTTCGACCTCCTCCGGCGCCTCAAGCAGGACTATCCGTCCAAGGTGGTCATTGCTTCCATCATGGGCCAGACGGAGGGGGAATGGATCGAACTGGCCAAAAAGGCCGAACAGGCCGGCTGCGATGCCGTGGAACTCAACTTTTCCTGCCCGCAGATGCGGGAGAGCGGCATGGGCAGCGACGTGGGCCAGGACCCGGAACTGGTCACGTTCTT
>JAGCUV010000025.1 GCA_017962705.1 Bacteroidales bacterium | reverse complement strand
TGGGTATCGCACGCAGCACGAAAGCCATTTTTGACCGCGAGGGCATCGACCTTCATTCCGATTTCCGCAAGAAAATCGCCGAAGAAGGCATCGCCATCGACATTCAGGAACTCAAACGCCAGGTCATCGGAATGAACATCTTCAATTCCGTGTTCGTGGATTGCACCGCGAGCGCCGATGTGGCCGGTATTTACGAGGATTTGTTCAACCACGGCATTTCCGTGGTGACGGCCAACAAGATCGCCGCCTCCAGCGAATATGAAACCTACGCCCGCCTGAAGACGACGGCCCGCCACAAGGGTGTCAAGTTCCTTTTCGAGACCAATGTCGGTGCGGGTCTTCCCATCATCAACACCATCAACGACCTGGTCAACAGCGGCGACAAGATTCAGAAGATTGAAGCGGTCCTCAGCGGCACGCTCAACTTCATTTTCAACGCCATTTCCGCCGACACGCCGCTGAGCGAGACCGTCCGCCAGGCCAAGGAACAGGGCTATTCCGAGCCCGACCACCGCATCGACCTTTCCGGAAAAGATGTCATCCGCAAGCTGGTGATTCTTTCCCGCGAGGCCGGTTATGAGGTCAACCAGGAAGATGTGCAGAAGAGCCTCTTCATTCCCAAGGAGTTCTTCGACTGCACGGAAGCCGAATTCTGGCAGCGCCTCCCCTCCCTCGACGCCAACTTTGAGGCGCGTCGCAAGGTGCTGGAAAGCAAAGGGCGCAAATGGAAATTCGTGGCCAAGATGGACAATGGCGCCTGCAGCGTATCCTTACAGGAAGTGGACACCAAGCATCCTTTCTACAATCTGGAAGGCTCCAACAACATCATCCTGCTCACCACGGAGCGTTACCACGACTACCCGATGATGATTCAGGGCTACGGCGCCGGAGCCAGCGTGACTGCGGCCGGTGTTTTCGCTGATATTATGAGCATTGCGAACATTTAGCGGAAGTTTTAGATGAAGCATATCATTATCATAGGGGACGGAATGGCCGACAGGCCGATGGCGCAGTTGGGCGGGAAGACGCTGCTGCAGCACGCCCATATCCCCTATATGGATTTGCTTGCCCGGAACGGGCGTTGCGGACTGCTGAAGACGGTTCCGGACGACATGCAGCCCGGCAGCGAGGTGGCCAATTCCTCCATCCTGGGCTACGACCAGCACAAAGTATATGAAGGACGCGGTCCCTTGGAGGCCGCCAGCATCGGCGTTGCGCTGGAGCCCGGCGATTTCGCCATTCGCTGCAACCTCATCTGTCTGGAAAACGGATGCATCAAGAATCATTCAGCCGGACACCTGACGACCGAGGAAGGAGATATCCTGATTCGTTTCCTGCAGGAAAAGCTGGGCAACGAAAGGATCCACTTCTACACAGGTATCCAATACCGTCACCTGCTGGTCATCAAAGGGGGCGACAAGCATATCGGATGCGCTCCGCCGCACGACCATCCGCTGGAGCCTTGGAGGCCCTTGTTGGTCAAAGCCTTGACTCCGGAAGGGAAAGCGACGGCCGACCTGCTCAATGACTTGATTCTGCGTTCGCAGGAACTACTCGCCTCTCATCCTTTGAATCTGCAGCGCATCGCAGAAGGCAAAGATCCCGCCAACAGCATCTGGCCCTGGAGTGGCGGCTATCATCCTGCCATGGCTCCCCTTTCGGCCACCTGGCCGCAGATCCACAGCGGAGCGGTGATTACGGCAGTGGACCTGATCCGGGGCATAGGCCGCTATGCCGGCTTGCGCGCCATTGACGTAGAAGGTGCCACCGGTCTCTACAATACGAATTACGAGGGAAAGGCGCAGGCCGCCATCAACGCCCTCCGGCAAGATGATTTCGTCTTTGTCCACGTGGAGGCCAGCGACGAAGCCGGGCACGACGGAAATCTCGAACTCAAACTCAAGACCATCGAAAATCTCGATGCCCGTCTGATCGGCCCCATTTACGAGGCGGTCAAAAATTGGGGGGTAGCCGGCTGCGAAGATGCCGGCCGCGAGCCGGTGACGATTGCGGTACTCCCCGACCACCCTACTCCCGTTGCGCTCAGGACTCACAGCCGCGAAGCTGTGCCATTCTTGATTTATGCCCCGGGAATGACGCCTGACAGTGTTCAGGCTTTTGATGAAGATAGTTGCGCCTCCGGCTCCTACGGGTTGCTGGAAGGCGATGGATTTATGAACGCATTGATGGTATTATGAATTGGTATTCCACAAACGGAAAAGCGCCGCTCGCGACTTTGAAAAAGTCAGTCATCAAGGGCCTTGCCGAGGACCGCGGGTTGTATATGCCCTGTGAGCTCAAACGACTTCCTGCGGAGTTTTTCGCGGAAATGGACAAGATGAGCTTCCAGGAGATTGCCTTCACGGCGGCATCAGCCTTCTTCGGAGAAGATGTCCCGGCGGAGGATTTGCGCCGCATTGTTAACGAGACCCTGTCTTTCGACTGCCCCATCGTGCCGGTGGAGGACGGGATTTGCTCACTGGAACTCTTTCACGGACCGACGCTGGCGTTCAAAGATGTGGGCGCCCGCTTCATGGCCCGTCTGCTGCAATATTTCACCTGTGGCGAATCTCGGCGCCTCAATGTGCTGGTCGCCACCTCCGGCGATACGGGCAGCGCGGTGGCCAACGGATTCCTCGGCGTGGAAGGCATCCACGTGTATGTGCTCTACCCCAAAAGCAAGGTCAGCCCCATCCAGGAATGTCAGTTTACGACGCTCGGAAAGAACATCACCGCCTTGGAAATCGACGGCGTATTTGACGACTGCCAAGCGCTTGTCAAAAACGCCTTTATGGACGCCGAGTTGAATGAAAAGATGAGGCTCACTTCCGCCAACAGCATCAATGTCGCCCGCTTCCTTCCCCAGTCCTTCTACTACTTCTGGGGCTATGCCCAGATGAAAAGAATGGGGCTGGCGGACAACCTGGTCGTCTGCGTGCCAAGCGGCAACTTCGGCAACATCTGTTCGGCTTTGTTCGCGGCAAAGATGGGCTTGCCCATCCAGCGTTTCATTGCGGCCAACAACCGCAACGATGTGTTCTACAACTACCTGCAGACCGGCCGTTACGAGCCCAAAGCGAGCGTACAGACCCTCGCCAATGCGATGGATGTGGGAGACCCCAGCAATTTCGCGCGCGTGTACGAGTTGTATGGAAAAGATTACGAGGCCATCCGCCGGAGCATCAGCGGTGCGGTCGTGAGCGATGGAACCATCCGCCGGACCATCCGCGACTGCTACCGTCAGACCGGTTACCTGCTCGACCCCCATGGGGCATGCGGTTACCGGGCCCTCAAAGACAGCCTGCAGCCCGGAGAAACGGGATTTTTCTGCGAAACAGCCCACCCCGCCAAGTTCAAGGACACGGTGGACTGCATTCTCGCAGAGGAAGCTGGTCTCCCCTCAAGCGGCCGCATAGGCGCCAGCGCAGAGGTTGCAGACGGCAAAGTGGTGATTCCCGCGCGTCTGGCAGCTTTTATGCAAGGAAAAGCGGAGAAAACGCCTCTTTCCAAGCATTATGAAGAGTTCAAAAATTATTTAATACAGCAACGATGAAAGTAGCGATTGTAGGTGCCAGCGGCGCCGTAGGCCAGGAATTCCTGAGAGTACTGGCAGAAAGAAAATTCCCGATGGACGAACTCGTTCTCTTCGGGTCCTCCCGCAGCGCGGGTCGCAAGTATATGTTCGAAGGCAAGGAGTATGAAGTGAAACTGCTTCAGCACAACGATGATTTCAAAGACGTCGACATCGCCTTCACTTCCGCCGGTGCGGGTACT
>JAGCUV010000024.1 GCA_017962705.1 Bacteroidales bacterium | reverse complement strand
TCTCCCGTCAGGCCTGCGGGGAGCTCCAGGAAAGGGCTCTCCTCGTCCTGCCGAGGATAACCGCCTCCGTGGGCGCTCAAACAAAGGTACAAACTTTCAATCTTTTTCTACCCTTCCGTGTCTACTTTTTCGAGAGCAGCAATTCTATTACTTTTGCAACAGTAGGATTCTTCTGTCCAAACTCTTTTGATAAAATAGTTGAACATCTCTCCAACACACATATATGTTCGGTATTCCCAACTAAATCAAAAAAATCCTCATACGAATAATCAACTATTTTCTGGAGGATCATATAACGACCAAAATATCCCTTCCTACCCCACCAATGTGCTAATTCAATAAAAGTATCCCAGAAATAATAACCCTCTCCTAACCATGGATCACGAGCGATATCACACTTAAAAGGGGCGTCCCGAAGCACGGCATCGGGATTATCTCTATCATCAACAGTTTGAAAAAGAATCTTACGAGGCATCCTACCACTACTGTTCTGTTGTATTCTTTTTGAGAATGTCTTGAAGATCAGACAAATTTAATGTTGGCAACAATAGAGGTTGAATATTTGCTTGAAGAGTTATCGTACTGATAAAAGAACGGACATAAGGGAACAAGATTGCAATAGCATTGTTGTAGAAGAATGGCGGAATCTCCTCAAACGAAGAGACCCCCTTGAATACATATTTAGCTTGACATCTCACAGAAATAATAGATTCTTCATTACTTCCGTCATAGCCGGCAGTAAACAAAAAAGTCAGAATATATTCCTTTGTCTTAGAGATGAAGATGCCTGATGGACTGAATTTGATATCAAAAGAAGAATCTTGCCTCAACATATCAAGGTTAAGAATAACCTTGTCAAAATGATAATCAACTAAAGAGAACCGTGCTGCTTCCATAAATACTATAATGAAAAAGAAGAATCCAGAGTGAACTCTGGATTCAATTGTCTGTTAGAAATTTCAATTACTGGAACTCTTTCCGAGATCGCGTCCAGATAGTCAAAGACCCCGGGGCCACATTCGTCAAAAATCGATAAGGCCTCCCACTCCTTAATTTTCTGGTCCCTGGGAGTCATTGCCAAATAAGCTAAAAGCTCTTGAACCAAATCTGCCATAATCTTTAACTCATTAATAACTAACAAAATAGCCATAAATTGGCTAAAAATGGTTTACAAATTTAAAAACAATTCTTGTAATTACAAAATAAAATGATTGCTATACAAATTATCATGAACCAAATTTGCCAAGCAAGACGAGAATCTTGCAGACAAATGCCAACATTCGGTCGGAATTATACAGTTGACTGAATTCTTCTCTGGCGGTCATAGTGTAATGCGTTAACAGAACAAAGTTAACCGAAAGAAACGAATTACACTGAATCTTTCTGCGAACGGGCTGTGTAGGGTAGAACAGAGGGTAATAAAAGAAAATATACACAATCTCGTTTTTTGTGTACGAAATTGTGTATATTTACCGCAAAAGATTGATTTTCAATCTTCTTTGTGGAGATAGTCGGACATATAGTCTATTTCCCAATGGACGGTACTGTAGAGCTTTTCGCCGACGGAGGCGGTGTACGTACCGGTCAGGTCGAAGTAGATCTTATTGTAGTTGTTGCCGTTGGTGCCTATCTTGAAGCCGCCGAGCGACTTGAGCGTACCGCCGTCATACTGCATCGCAAAACTGATTCCAGCCTCGCCGAATTCCTCCACCCGGGTGGTGGATTTGTCTTTGCTCTTCAACGGGGCGGACGCGCTGACGGCACTTTCCCAACCTTCCGTCACCTCATACATTTTGTAGGGGGTGTTGTCTTTCCAGGCAAGGTTGGTGATGTAGCCCGAAGAGGTATCACCTTTGGTCCTGAGCCGTTTCACGCAGAACATGCCGAACATCGACTGGAACAATTCCGTTTCGCTCAAGAATTCATATTCTACTTGGATCGTGACGACACCGTCTTTGAAAGTCCATTTCTTGGTAGCCTTGGCATAAGCGTTTTCCGGTCCTTCGGGACTGTAGGCGCGGGCGACAAGGCTGGTCTGCTCGATTTCAACGAGACTAGCGCTTTGAAGAGATAGCGTACCGGTTTCACTGACGATATTTCCATCAATCTTCAATGAGAACATACGGTCGCTTCCGTCAATGCAGATATTCTCCCATCCGTGGAGGACACCGCCCGAATAAGTTTTCTGGGCTGGCTCCCGCGCGTCATAGGTCTGGACGGCCGCTTCAGCCTCGCCCGCCAGGAACAACTCTTCTCCAAGGGAGAAGGAAGTGCCGTTCCGCGTGCAGTTGACCGGTTTGCCAAGGCCCCAGTTATCGTAATAGTCGGGATAGGTGCTTCCTCCGGTGTAAGCCTTGTTCCGATAATAGAAATCGTGGCGAATCCAGGAACTGGAGCTGGCTTTGCCCATATAAACATACAGGCGTGTGGCCGTCTTCTGCACGTACATACCCCAAGAAATGTTTTTGGGGAAGGAGATACTGCTTCCGTCTGAGAAATTGACGGAAACTTTCCGCGACTGCTCTACGACACTCGTCACCTCCTGGTCCCCGTACGAAACCGGATAAGGAAGGGCGGAAGTGCCGGTGGAAACGCCGTCGCACAGCCAGCTACCGCTTTCAGGGTCGATACGGTAAAGCGGATTGGACGCATATTGGTAACTGCCTTTCACCCCGTTTACCTTCCAGTATCCATCGGACGAAACGCTCAAGAGGGCGCTGCGGCTACTCGAGAGTTCTACGGAACTGCCGTTGCTGAAACGCATCGTGAAATTGTCATTGCCGCTGTCGATGCCGTTTACGAGCGTGCCTGCAGGAAGGGCGGTGAAAAAGGCTTTATCACCCTCGGAGGGAGGATCCACCGAAGGGGTGGCGTCCGTGCAGCAACGAACAGGAAGACCGGCCGAACGGGACATGGTCTTCGCGGGCTCGAAAGTGCTGGAAGCGGGATTGTCCTTGTTGTAAGAATACTTTCCGTAGGTCGCCTGGTTGGTACCGGCCGTCGCCGTCCAGTAAAAACCATTGCTGGTCGTGCCGTGAAGCGCACCGTCCGAAGACCAGCGGTAGCCCGGAACGGGATACCAGTGCTTGCCGTCAAGCAACATGGCATACGTTCCATTCTCATAGGTCAGGTTCGACCAGACTCCGCTCATGGGGACCCGGTAGCCCGGAGGACAGGGATCCCACACCGTCTTGCTGCTACCCCAGTGGTTGTTGTTTCCGCCGTACACCCAATCCTGGTTGGACTGGACCGCGCTTGTACAATACAGGTATTCCATCGGATGCGCCACGGAATAGGCTTCCGTACCCTTGGTCTCGGAGGTGAGGCTGGAAGTGAAGCTGCCGGTGGTCGCCGCCGCCTGGTTGCCGGAGCTGTAGGCGGCCGCTCCCGGGAACGGGTCCTTGCGGCCCCACTCATAGGTAAGACCGTTGCTCAAAGGATTGCCTTCGGTGGCGGTGAGCGCGCCCAGGTTGCGGTCCATCACACCGCCGGAAGTGGCATTGGAGTAGGTCGCCGCCTTGAGGGTTGTGGACGGGATCCAGATATGCCAGCTCCAGAGGATATTGTCCTGGTCGTCACGCGCGGCAATGAGGGCGTTGCCCGGTGTGCCGGTAGCCGTAAAGAACACATAGCCGTCGGAATAACGGGCGTTCCCGATGATGTCGGAAACCTGCGGAGCCGAAATGGTTCCGTCGCTCTCCCAAAGCACGTCGACGCCGGCCACGGAGCCGACGGATTCGGCGCTGTTACCCTTGACCGCCTTAAACTTGTAGTTGCCGGCCACATAGAGCGGATAGCAGTTGGCGGTCTCATCGGACGACAGGTCGGAAACCACGTCCTTTACCGCCATCGCCCGGATCGCGGAACGGACGATATGGTTGTCCTTGGTCGTCGAAAACACCTCCAACGGCTCGGACGCGTTCGAGCCGTAAATGGCCACGGTCATTCCGGAAGCGAAACTGCCCGCAGGCGCGGCCAGATAGAAGGAGCGGGCTGCAGATGAAAGCTGTACGCCGCCCGGACAGAGCAATTCGAGCGTATTGTCTCCATCGCTCATTTCAAGGCTTTGCGAGGCTGTTCCCTGGTTGCCGTCCAGCGCCAGACTGGCCTTTCCCCAAAGCCGGTGGCTGTCATCCGCGTCGGTGACGCTGATTTTATAGATTTTCTGACGGCCTGTAAGGGAAAGTTTCAGAAGTCCCAGGACATTGTAGAACTGGAGATTGACGGAGGGGTCGGTGAAAGTTGCGACCATAATGTTCGCCCCGCGGCCGACGGATTCGTTCTGCCAGGTCTGCGTCTGGGGAATGGAGAAACGGTAGCGGCCGCTGGTCTTGGTCAGACCGGTAGAATAGGGATACAGCGCGTAATACTCCGTGCTTTGGGAAATCTCACCGCCGCTGAACGTTCCGACCGTACCGCCGGCTCCCGAAGTGAGGATATAAGCCCCGCAATTGTGGGAAGACATCGTCATCACATTGATGGCGTCGCCTTCCTGCCAGCGCATTTGGGACTCCACCAGCACGGCGCGGCTGTCGGATGCCGGTTCGGTGAGGGCTTTCAGGGTGGTTTCCTGCGAATTTTTCGGCTGGGACTCCGACGGTCCGGCCTGTTCTTTGGCGCACGCGGCCAATAGGAAAAGGACAAGAAGCGGCAGATAATTCATATAAAATTTCCGATGCATTTTAATCAGGGCTGGTATTTATTGAGGTCAAAACTGTACGGTCTTTCGATGGTCTTTGTGAATACTCGTCCGAAGCGGTTGGTCACCTTGACGGTCAGAGTGGCATTCGCATCCGAGGCTTTGACGTGGAACATATGGGCATAGGGATAGGTCCGGAAGGAGCCGGCGTCCGTCTTGTTGGCATTGAAGGCGTTCGCTTCATAGGTCGCCAAAAAGAGCGGGTCCATCCTTTCGGGGTCGTGTCCGCTGTCCACCGGAATGTGTTCTACCTCCAGCGGAGCCCCGTTCTCGGAAACTTCCACCGTCCATTCAGGGTCCCAGTCCCACACATTGATGACCACGAGATTGTCCGTCCGGGGCTCCAGATACCAGCTCACGCGGGTTTTCCAGACGCCGATGGCCTCTTCGTTGGTGCAAGAAGGTATCCAATAGGCCGGGGCGAGACAGGTTTCATTGCGGTCATAGACGCGGAACTGCTCGTCTTCATCCATCTTATATCCTTTGTACAACCACTTGACCGACGTCCCGTCTATGTCGAAGATTCGGTATCCGCAGGGGGATCCGTCGGAAGAGGTAGCGAAGTTGTCGATGTGGTACGTGGCGCCGGCCAGACCGCCATTGTTGAATTCGAATACATTCGATTCGGCCAGATGGTCCACATTATACACCATATGCGTATGACCCGACAGCAGGTAGGCGCGCCGTCCCCCAAGTAATTGAATCAAGCGGCTGGTGGACTTTTCGGAAAGGTTGTCGCTGCCGTTGAATTTAAAGAATGGAGCGTGGGCGCTGATGAAAAGCGGCGTGGTGGCAGGTACACGGGCCAAATCTTTTTCCACCCACTCCAGTTGTTCGTCGGTAATATAGAACTTATAACTCATCGTCCCCCGGCGCTTGGTCCCGTCCTGGGAGCCGAGGTTATAGCACCAGACATTGTCCAATGCGATGAAATGGAACGCGCCGACGTTGAACGAATAATAGGAGGGGCCATACAGGCTGCGGTACTTCCTCTTGGCTTCGTCGTTGGTTGTAGGAAAGACACCGTCCTGCCCACGGTCGTTGTCGTGGTTGCCCGGTGTGTAGAATACAGGCAGTCCGTTGACCTTGGCGTCGAACATCGCCTTGAAATCATCCAGATTAAAGTTGTGGTCAGCCCAATAGTCGTTCCAGGAATGGTCGCCGAGCGTCAGGACAAACATCTTCTCCCCGCTGTGGGCGGAGACAAAGTTCTGGAAGTCGGGGGCGAACACCTCGTTGAATTGACGGATGTCGTCGCCCTTCTGCAAGTTGTTCACCTGGATGTCACCGATGGCGATGAACTTGAACTTCTGCTGGTCCGCCTGCCGAATCAGCGTAAAATCGTGCGTTTCGAGGCTCGATACGCCCCGCGTGGTGCTTTTCCAGAAAACAGGGGTGTTGGCCCCTTCCATAGGCACCATATACCCGGAGGGAATGGTGATGAACACATAGCCCTTTTCCTTGAGGGAATGCAGGGAATAATGTCCTTCTTCGTCCGTGACCGTAATCGCCACGCCGTCGGACACCATCACATCTTTCACCGGCGCGCCGTCGCAAGTGACGGTTCCCTGCAGGTTGACGGTTTCTTCGGTAGGAGTCACCGGCACGGGAGGTTCCGTATCGGCCACGCAGCGCACAAGGGCGCCCAACGCCCGGGGGCTGCTGGCCGACTGGATTTTATTCGACTCATTCTGGGCTTTCATCACGGTCGAACGTGACTTGTTGCCGTTCGTGTCGTAAGACCACCAGAAGGACTGTTTGCCGGACTCGTGGTTGGTTCCGTCGGAGGCATAACGATAGCCGCCGCAAGGGAACCAGGCGTTGGAACTGCCGTAGTAATTGATGTCGGCACCGAACCAGACACCGCCCGTATCAAAAGTGGCGGAACAGGAATTCCAATCGGTGTATCCCGGCACGTGATACCCTATGGGACAAGGGTCGTAAATGGTCTTTGCCGCAGCCCAAAGCGTATTGTCGTGGGTGCAAAGCCAGTCCTGGTCGGCATCGACGGCGCTCTTGCAGTACAGATAGACCTGGGGATGGGCCACAGCCCATTGCACCGTTCCGTTTTCGTCCGTCCGCTGGACGGAGGAAAATTCAGCCCCTACGGTCGCCGCCGTGGAAATCGAGCCTCCAGCGCTCCAACTAACAGAGGCTGGGAACGGGTCCTTGCGGCCCCATTCATAGAAGAGCCCGATGGTGTTGAAGCCACTCCCGGAAGCGGGATGTTCGGCTTGGATGGCACCCAGATTGCGGTCCATCAGGAAGTCCGAAGCCCGCTTGAGCGCTTCCACCTCAGAGCCGGGAACCCAGATATGCCAACTCCACAGAATGTTGGACTGCGCATCCATCGCCGCAATGACGGCGTTGCCGGTGGTACCGGTAGCCGTGAACGAGATGGCTCCATTCTCATAGGAGACATTGTTGACAATTGCCCCGGCGAGAGGAGCCGTGTCCGAATTCCGGGTCTCCCACAGCACAGCGACCGCAGCAACGCCTCCGACCGGCGCGGCGCTGTTGCCCTTGACCGCCCGAAAACGGTAATCGCCTCCACCGTAAACGATATAGCAGTTGGCCGACTCGACTTTGGATAAGTCGGGAACGCCGTCCGATTCTTCTTCAGGGGCCGGAAGAGGCGTCGCCGGCTCTTTTGCGGAACAGGACAAGAGGAACGCAAGCGAAAGAATCGCGAGCAGCGTTATGGGAAACTTTACTCTCATACTTTTAGTTGCCTAAACTCTCCAGCCATTCACCCTGGCAGTCGTAGATGTATTTGGACATCGTGGCCATGCCCCGGATGCTGGGATGGACATAGGATTGTTTTTCCAGACAGTTTCTGCCGAGGGCCAGGAAATCCACATACTGGGCGCCATAGCGCTCCGCGATGGAGATGACGGCTTTCCGTTCCGCCTGTGAGAAACGGTCACAGATAATCAGCAGGAACTGCACATTCGGGAGGTCCGCCCTGATTTTATGCATCAACTTCACATAGCTTTCGATATATAGGGATTCGGATAGCGTCGTGTAATCCGTTTCGGCTTTCGCAAAGATGGCCTCCATCTCCTCTACGGTGGGGTGTACCCTATCTTCTTCCGACATAGGAACGCCGTCAATCAGGAAATGGTTTTCCCGAACAAGGTCGTTGGTACCTGCGTTGATAATGATGAGGTCGGGATTACCCACCCGTTCCTGCGTGTATCGCGCCACCATCGAGGTGTTGTCATAACCGCCCATGCAGGAGCCGGACCAAGCGTCGCTCTTCTCAAGAACCGCATTGGACATATAGTTGTAAATCAACTGCCACCAGTAGGTCTGCTTCACATCCACGACTTCGATGTCTGCAGCCGCCCTATCCGCTTCCGCGCGCGGATAATACGCGAGGTTGCCCGTATTGATAAAGCCGGAGAAAGTAGAAATCGAATCGCCGATGAGGCTCACCTTGACTGTCTTGGAGGAAGGGGCCGGTTGCGCCGACACTTCGGCAACGCAGCGCACGGCAACGCCGAAGGCCTTGGCCACGCCGCCTATGGTCCCCACCTTCGAGGAAGAAAAGGTGACCATCTGCGCCATATTCCCGCCTGCGTGGTCGCTGGTCCAGTAATAGCCTGTATGCGCCGTTTCATTCACATGCGAACCGCCGCTGCTATAATAAGAACGTGAAGTGGCATGGAAATGAAAGTCGGTCGCGCTTTCTGTATAACGATAATAAGTCGCGTCCCAATCCCCGAGCGAGAGGGAAGACAGTTCCGCCTTGGTCGGCACGCGGTAGCCGGGAGGGCAGGGGTCGTAAATGGTCTTTTCCGAAGCCCAGACACCGTTGTTGGCGCCCGCCTCCCACTTGGTGGTGACATCGATGAACGTACCCGGATGACTCAAGGTGTAGTCCAGCGTCGCATCGCTTTTGGCTTCATAGGTAATAACCCCGGCGGGCTGGAAAGCCATCATTGTATTGTACGCAACGTGATAAGGAGCGGGGAAGGGGTCCTTGCGTCCCCATTGGTACAGGAGCCCGACCGGCTGGGTGGAGCCGGTGCCGGGACCGACCGCTCCCAGATTGGTGTCCATGATGCGCGTGCCGTTGGCCATTTTGGCGCAAGACGGCAGGCTGTTCGTAATCCAGATATGCCAGTTCCAGAGAATCTCCTCTCCCAATTTGGCGGCGATGGACGCGCTGCCCGCCCGACCCTGGAGGGTAAAGGTGACGCAATGCTTGCTCAAGCCGATGTCTGTGAGAAGATATCCGAGCTCACCCCCGTTGAATTCGCTCGGAGAGGTTGTCAGACTCTCCCAATACTCGGCGACGCTATCTGCGGCCAGCGCCTCGAAACTGTTCCCCTTGACCGCGCAGAATTTGAAGGGCAGGGCCGTATTGGTCTTGCAGACATTGTAGCAGTTGGCGCTTTCTTCGGCGTCCAGCACCGTATATTTTCCAATCTGAATCGCCTCCATCGGTTGGATGACAGAACGTTTGACCGTGTAATCCTTGTATGTAAGGAATTCGTCGACCGCCTGATAATTGTCATATACCACGATTTTGAATCCGGACGACAGGGTCCCGACGGGAAGGGCAAAATAAACGGACTTTCCTTCCGGAGTCAGCGTCAGGCCGCCGGGAAAGTCCAGATAGAGGATGTTGTTTCCACCACTGTAATTCTGTGTCCACTCGGGCACTTCCTTGTTCATATTGATAACGGCGGCCACATCGCCCCAGAGCTGATCCCCGGTATTGAGGGAAACCAGTTTGATGCGCGAGACGGTCTGGGAACCTTTAAGCGTCAACTTCAGCATTCCCGACAGATTGTAGAAACAGGCATCGGAATCCACAGTCGGAAGGACGGCCAGGGCGGGGTTCATCCCTTCGGCAAATCCACCGTCCTTTCCCGTTTGGGTTTGGGGAACGCGGAAATTCACGCTGCCACCGCCCTTGCTGATTCCATTCGCTGCGGGATAAAAGCAGAAAAAGGGCGCGACGGAACCTTGGACGGTCCCTTCGAACACGCCGGAAGGAGTGCCTGCACCGCTTACAAGTTGCAGGGTACCTTTCCCTCCTCCGGAAGAGAAGCAAGCCAGCGCGTCATTTTCCGACCAAAGGACGGCCCCGTCTGACAAACTGGTTTTCAAAACCTCTGAATTGTTGGCCTTGATGCTGAGCCATACGGATGACTCCTGGGACTCTATTTCCGCGCGGGAGCAAGCCTGCAATGAGAACAGAACAGCCAAGCCCAGGGCCAGAGAACAAAAATTCGTCTTTTTCATTTTACCATTCTCCTTCTATTACGGTTTCATAACCTTCCGTCCCCATAACGGGGGAGGCGCAAATCACCTTGTTTACAAGTTCCCAATTACAAACCCGAAGCGTGGGTGTCGAATAGCGTTTCATTGTATTAACTATTTTAAAAATTTGTCTGCAAAACGGATGTAGTTACCCCAGTCATAGGACAGGATGTCGTGTTTCCCTTCGCGCATATGGTAAGCCACATGGCCTTCGAGGCTGGGATGTCCGGCGGCCGGCCATTCCTGTATCTGCAGACCGGGAATACCGAGGAATTCATATACCTTCGATGCCTCCAGCGCGCTGGTGAATTCCCCCTTCGGGTCCGCCCAAAGGTCACCCGAAGCACTGGCGATATAGAGCGGGCGGGGAGCGATGAGCGCCATCAACTCGTGCTGGTCCACGGGCAGTTCCGCCTCGCGGTTGCTGTAAGCGTGGAAATTCTCACAGAACCAGTGGGGGAAATGATGGTTGAGGTCCACGAGAACCTCCCCCTGCATCCTCCGGGAAAGCGCGGATCCACCCGCCCCGGAGCAATTGGATATCACCAAAGCAAAACGTTCGTCCTGCGCACCGGCCCACAGGGAGGTTTTTCCCAGACGCGAATGACCGATGACGGCTACACGTTCTGCATCGATGTCCGGGTCCGTCTCCATATAATCCATCGCTCGGCTGAGACTCCAGGCCCATTGCGAGATGGTCCCCCACTCGTCGGGTTCGGGCCAGGTCTGGCCTTTCTTGAAACCCAGCGCCGCGATGCCGTTCAGCCAGCCATCGTGGAAGTCGGGATCGGTGTCACCGCGATAGAAAGTCAGCAACCCGTAACCGGCGGAAAGAATCTGTTCCAACGGCCAACGCCGGCTCTGCGCCCCGCGTTCCAAAGTAGGCACGATGGCATATCGTTTGAGTTGTCCCTTGTCCGGCATTAGGATTTCAGGGTCGGGATTCACCGCCCAGTTTCCTTGGAAATTGATGCCGGCGAACATCGGCACGGGGCCTTCCGCCTGCCGGGGCAGATAGATAAGCAGGTTCAGGCAGTATTTGTCGTTCTTGCCCAGATAGACTTTTACCTGCTTGCGTCTGGCGATGCCGCCCAGAGCGCTGTCAGACGATTCGACCTGCTCGAAGCGCATATCGGAACGGGGCGCCGGAGATTTTCCGAACACTTGTTCCGTGAATATTTTGAGAATTTCGGGTCTGCGGACGGAAAACCACTGCTCCGGAGTGGTGACCGGAGTGCCATCGGCCATGACCAGAGGGTTGGGCAGGATATACGGCGGCACCGTCGACTCATCATTTTGCGCCTTATGGGCCTTCGGGCCTACGGGTTGCGCCTTATCCGGGTCCAAAACTGCAGCGTGGGCCGCAAGTTGCGCTGTTTCCTTCATCCAAGGCTCAATATGAGGCGGATTGAAGGCGTTGCCGACGACATTGCGCCCGGTGAGCGTTTCATACCAGGTAAGAGCCACGGCATAGCGCCCGATGAGGTTCAGGTGAAAGCCGTCCCGGCAGACATTTGCCAGTATTTCGGAACGGCGAAGATTCTGAATCGTCGCGGCAGAGGGAATCACGGTCGAAATCCCGTACTTTTCACAGACCCTTTTCGTCGTGGCGGTCACGGCCTCGAACATCTTGCCGCTTTTACGATCAAAAAGTTCAAAGCCCTTTCCAACATAATCGTTCTCATATGCCCAGGTGCGGTGAAATACAATTTTTGTCTTTTTAGGCACGCGGGCGCGCACATAAGCGAGCAGTTCCGGCAGACCGGGCTCGAAACTCTCGATTTGGCCCGCACGGAGGCTCTGCTGTTGGAGTGTCACCACATCCCATTTTTCATCCTTCAGGGCTTGTGAAAGCGCGTAATCCGGAATAGTTGTTTTCTTCCCGTTCACCACCTTGCGATAGGAATAGGCCGAAGCGTCCGACCGAGCGTTTTCCCAGTGCTTCTCCAACGTGCATCCGCCATACAGATTGCCGATCACCATCGTGCAGCCGTCGGCCTTGGCGATCTCCCAGAGGTTCTGCTCCACAGCATCCGCCGAAAAACTGTTTCCGATGGCCAGGACCTTGAGGGTTTTGGGGGCCTTGCACGGCTTTTGGGCCGCACCGGCAGACCATGCGACAGCCACCATCCAAACCAGAAGAAGGATTCTTTTCATGCTGACAGATAAGCGATAAAATCAATAAGAGAGTCCGCTGACGACCGCTTTGCCCCGGATGATGCCGACCCGGATTTCGCTGGCCTCGGTCGGCTCGAAGCGATAAGTATTCCGGAACGGGCCGTCTTCGGCTTTCGCCTCACCCTTGAACACGGGAAGGAACTGGCCGCCGCCTTTGGTCCACAGAATCTCAAACGCGCAATCGGTGCCGGAACCCCAGGATACGGTCAATTTATCGATGGCTTTCCCTTCGGGCAAGGGTATCGTCACATCTTCGCTGGTAGAAAGTGCGGCGGGGAAATAGGCCTTCCTGGCCGATGCGTCGTCGGGATAGGCTTCCTCCGTATCGCCGCCGCGGACGGTGAGTCTCTTCTGCAGACGGATGTCGGTAGAAGAAGCCCCGATCATGATATCGAAATGGCCCGGTTCCACGACCCGCTTGAAGTTCACATCCAACAGGCTCAGGTCGGCAGGCGTGAGGGTGAAGCGCAGGGTTTTCGTTTCACCCGGAGCAAGGGGCACGCGCTCGAATCCGCGCAGCACCTTTTCATAGACCGTGATGGAACTTACGCGGTCGTGCACATAAAGCTGGACTACCTCATCTCCCTGCCGGCTGCCGGTATTGGTCACATCGAAACACACCTCAACGCTGTCTTCGGGCGATATCACCTCTTGGGAAAGCATGAGGTTGGAATAGTCAAAGCTGGTATAACTGAGGCCGAAACCGAAATCGTACAGCGCTCCGTGCACACGTGACTGCTTGCCGGCGGGGCCCTTCTTGTTGCCGCCGTCGACCTGCGCGTTCGGTTTGCAGGGGAAGTTGAAAGGAATCTGCCCCACGGTCTTGGTGAAGGTCACGGTCAGTTTACCGCCCGGATTGTAGTCGCCCAGAAGCGCCTCGGCAACAGCCGTGCCTCCGTGCGAGCCGGGATACCAGGCCTCCAGGATAGCATTCACATGCTCCTGGGCCCAGTTGATGCTCAAGGGACGGCCGTTGATCAGAACCAGAATCACCGGCTTTCCGGTGGCAAATACCTTTTTCAGCAGAAGTTCCTGCCGTCCGGGCAGTTCCAAGCTGGAACGGCTCTTGTTTTCCCCACACGTGCGCAGGCCTCCTCCCAGCACGACAATGGCCACATCGCTCTTCTTCGCCAGTTTCACGGCCATGTCGATACCGGCAAGCTCTTCTCGGGTCGGCTCAGTGGGGAGAATCTCGGAATCAGGCCAGTTGGCATCCACCAGTTCACACCCCTTTTCATAGCGGACTTCCGCCTGGCCGTCAAGGGCTTTGCAGAGTCCTTCGAACACGGACACGGAAGCCGTGGCCAACGGGCCGTAATGGTTGTGCGTGACACTGACATCGTCGGCATTGGGGCCGATAACGGCCACCTTTTTCAATTTCTCCTTGGACAGGGGCAGGGTGCCGTCGTTTTTCAAGAGCACCAGAGACTCGCGCGAGGCGCGAAGAGCCACCTGATTGTTCGCGGGACCATCGACTTCACGGTCGGCGGCCTCGTAATCGGTCTGGTAGGGCCGGTCGAACTGACCGGTAAGGAATTTCACGCGCAGGATGTCGCGCACACGCTCGTCAATGACAGACATAGGGATCGTCCCCTCTTGGACGAGTTCCCGCAGCGGCAGCACATAACTGTCCGGGGTACGGAAGGTACAGCGCACATTCAAACCGGCTTCGACGGCCTGTCTCACCGATTCTTTCATATCTTTCGAAGTATGGTGCTTGGAATGCAGATATTCGACCGCATCGCTATCCGACACCACATAGCCCTTGAAGCCTAACTCTCCGCGCAGGCGGTCCGTCAGCCAATAGCGGCTCCCTTGAACGGGGATGCCGTCGTAGTCGTTGTAGGAACTCATCACGCCCAACAGGCCGGCGCGACCGATCACTTCCCGCCAAGGATAGACGTGGATATTCTCCACCTCATGCGGGGACATCTGCGGGTCAACGCGGGCCATGCCTTCCCGGGCTCCCTTATTGTTGGAATAAGCGATAAAATGCTTTCCCGTAGCAGCCACCTGCCAGTCCGTCTGCATACCGAGGGCCATCTGCACGCCCAGCTCCGCCACCAGATAAGGCGACTCGCCGTAAATCTCTTCGTAGCGTCCCCAACGCTGGTCACGGCCCACATCCAGAATGGGTGCATAGACATTCGTATAGCCGAGCAGACGTCCTTCGCGGCCGGTGATATACCCAATCTGGCGGACCAGCTCCTTGTCCCAGGTATGGCCGATGCCCAGCTGTGTGGGGAAATTCGTGGCCCGGTAGGCCTCAACTCCCCGGATACCCTCGTTGGTGAAATCCACCGGAATGCCGAGGCGGGTCTCCTCGATGAAGAACTGCTGCACGGTGTTGAGCGCCTTGGCATGGACGGAAGCCGGCCAGAGATACGGGCTGTCGGTCAGGGGAAGATCCCAGTTGCGGAAGCCGTTCAAGTGCTCATCCAGGGCCCCGATGCCGTCTTTCCAGAGCTTGTTTTTCCAAGCAGGCGTGGGAAGTTGATCCTGGAGTACGCGACGATAGCCGTAGAGCGTCACCATCTGGCAGGTCTTTTCCTCCAGTGTCATCTGTGAAAGAAGGTCGTTGATTCTCGCTTCTATATCCGCCGCCGGATCCTCATAGACATCCTTCACACCATTCTTGTTCAGGTCAATCCATCCGTCGTGATAGATGCTGCCTACGCCATACTCATCCTTCAATTGCGAGAAGGCGGGGATACCGGCCGCCAACAACGCCAAAACAAACAATGTCCTCTTCATCGGTTTCGCATTAATTTTCTGCTATCTCTTTCTTATATTTATCGTATAGTGCTTGCGACAGTCTGCGGGGATTTCCCGAGGGTTTTTCCCGCATTTTGCCATAGCTATGCGCCCAATCCCACTCGAAATCATTGCTCCACGCCAGATAGGCCTGCTCGTCGAAGGGTTCGCCGGAGACCAGGCTCGCTTCCAGTCCGTGGATAAACTTTTCCCAGCGGGGCTTGTAGTAGGTAGCGATGAGGCCGTTCCAGTCGCGATTGGCATAGTCCGTCAGCGAGCGTCCTTTCTGTCCCCAGCAAGTCAGCAGCAAACGGGCGTCCGTCTCGTAGTAGTCCTTTTCTTCGGGCGTCGTTCCCCAGGCACGGGCGTCGGCAATCCATTTCCCCGTCAGGAAATAAGCGTCGGAGGCCACCAGCGCATCCACATCGTCGAGTATCTCCAGCATGCGCTGTCCCAGGGCGGCGACGGCGACAGCGTCTCCATCTTTGTATTTTGCCCGCAACTGCGCATACAACTGCGTGAAATAGATGTCCAGACACTGACGGGCCCAGTTCACGCAATCAAAACGGAATTCGGGCGTATCGCAGCGGCCGGCTTTCAGGAGTTCGCCCCAAGCGGCCAGCAAATCCTTGTTGTCAAAGGCTTTTGTCGCTTGGCTCCAAGTGGATTTTCCATCCAGACGGGGCCTGGCCGGAATCTGCGAAACGGCATAATTGGCCTTTTGCTTCTGGACTTTTTCGCAGAGCAGCTGCCAGGCCGCACGCACCTGCGGATCGCCATTCCCCGAACGGACGTCCGCGAGCGCCTCCACCCAGCCCTTGTCGTCGAGCTTGCGCTCCCAAGCCCTGTCCAGCACGTATTCGTACATAAACGGGTTCACATCCAAGCCCTCCAAGGTACAGCCCAGGCCGACACAGCCCCCGGAAGCCTCCGCATAGACCCGGTCCAGCTTGCCGCTGATATCGGCAAAGTCCCCCGCCATCATCGTCTCCCCTCCGAAATTCCCGAGGTAAGACCAGATAAAATCCTGCCCGTAGAATTGCTCTGTGTGACGATAGACCTCAATCTGGTCGCAATAATAGTCCAGCATAATCAGCCGGCCCTTGGGCACGGGAGTGATATAGGCCTTGATGCGTTCCGGCGTCCACATTTTCTGCTTATGCCAGAAAAGCCAACTCATCTGCAGCCAGACCGCATCCGGATCGTTTTCGCTGATGGCCTCGTAGGTGAGACGGGCAGCGTCGGCCAGATACGCCGGCTCCCAGGAAGGGGGATTCACCTCATTGAACAAGTCCACACTATAAATGTGGCAATCGTCTCCGTAGATTTCCTTTTGCTTACGCAGGAAGGTTTTCTGTATCGCCCGAAAGAGCGTATCCGTCGGATTCAGGTACCAGGCGTTGAACGCTTCATCAAACTGGCCCCAGCGGTTGAGTTTGCTGATTTGGGCGTTGGGATATACTTCCTTGAGCGCGGCCGGCACGTGACCGGTGAACGAAGTGAGTATCGGAGAAATGCCCAGCGAAGTCTCGCGGGCAATGATTTTCTTCTGCAGTTCGCACTGGCCGTCCAGCCAGGACTGGGGAAGCGGGCCGTGCCATCCGTCGATATTGGTCATCCTGTGCCACGGGAGATAGGCCGGTCCGGTAAAATACGCCCGGATTTGCTCGGGAGTAAGCCCGAATTCCTGCCAGGTCTCCATCCAGACGCTCTCCTGTCCGGTGTTGGCCAGGGAGAGCGTAACGCCATGCAGCGCCATCCAGTCAATCAGGCGCTCCCAATCTTTCCACTGCCACCAGGGAAGACTGTAGCCGTAAGTACAATAATTCAGGAAAAAGCGTTTGCCCACCAGCGCCTTGCGCTCAACGCGGCCTTCCACCACCGGAAGGGCTTTCGGTTCGCGGACCTTGTCGCGTTCATACCAGGTGAGCCCGATTTGGCAATAATTCCTCAGGTAGTCTCCCAGACCGCGCGCCATCGCATTGACGCCGGTTCCCCCGATTACCAGCCTGCCGTCGGTCGTCTGCAAGGAATAGGCATCTGCATCCCCTTCCTCCAACACGAAATCGATGTTCCGGCTTTGCCTCGGAAGCAGCCTCGCGCAAAGCTGCTGCGCCGCCGCAATCTGCGGGTCATCGGACCAGACCCGTTCCCTGTCGCCGCATCCGGCCGCCACTAGCGCGCCGAGAAGCATACCTATAACAATGAATGACCTTTTCATCTTTTCCCAAACAGGTTATTCCCAATAAACACAATGCAGGTCGGCCGCCGGTTGGCTCGACGCACCCGAAGCCGAATAATAGTCCATGATTTGATAGATGTTCCAGTGCAATTGCCGCATCCGGTCCGTCAGATCGGTGTAGTACTCAAAAGCGGGGTTGATGACGCCCTTGTTGTTCCATCCGTAAACCTCGGAGAAGTCGTCCGTCATCTGGAACCATTGCCAGCCGATGCAGTGGCTGTAGGAGAGCAACTTGCGGGTGAAGTTCTGGTAATGCAGTCCCCGCGCGGCCTGTCCTTTGACAATCCATCCGCCGCCCTCGCCGGTATTTCCGTAGGCCTGGCCGTCGAAAGTAGCCAGGGCGTCCCGGGTGTAGAACTCCGTCACCAGGCAAGGCTTGCTGTCGTTCACCCAGACCTTGAACTGGGAAATGAAATAGGAATCGTTCGGCTCCCAGACGCTGTACACGTTCACCGACACGGCATCGCAGTACCGGGCACAGGCTTCGTGCACCCGTTTCAGGGTCTTCGGCGTTCCGTGCAAGCGCGAGCCCAGGACCAGATGGTTGGGGTCGTATTTGCGGATGGCAGCCGCCGCGGTCCTGTAATAGTATTCGCAAATGTCAGCCAGGAAAGCGTCGTCCATCGCCGTCGTGACATTCCCGGCAAGCGGTTCCACGTGATAGTTGTTCCTCATGAAATCTTCCGCATACTGCTTTGCGAAGGCAAAAGCGCGCGGGGACGAGGAAGAGGTGTCCAGCGCCAGCCATTGTTTGAGATAGATGGCCGGGGTGGAAGCGTTGGTGAAGCGGAATCCCAGTTCGTTGTCGATGTAATATCCGATAAAGGCTTTATCGTCCCGGAAGAGGGCCGTCCCATCCTTGGCGAGTTCGTCGATAAAATCCAGATACAACGGGTCGAACATCAGGGTGAAAACACTGCCCTGTGACGCATCAAAAGACTTACCGGTCAAGGCGCTGTAGTCCCAGGAGAAGGTCCGGAGCAGATAGAGTATCTCCACCTGGCTCAACTGTTTGTCGCCGCCGGCGGAGCGAAGCAGGGCCTGTTCCGTCTCCGGCATATAGTTGCGATACGCACGGATTCGCTTGGGATTGGTAGAAAAGAAGTTGAAGGAATGGCCCGAGAGAAAACGATGGGTAAACTGCGCCCAGTCCGCGAGGGAGGAAAATTTCTTGTTGTACTCCGCCCGTTCGGGAGAAGAAGAGGAGGAACTTTCCTTCATCGTGTAGGGCGCCGCTCCGTTGATGCCGTGCAGAAGGGTAACATTCCCGTCGGGGTTGACGCAGACCCAGCGGCCTTTGTATTTTCCCGTTCTCCAGTAACCGGCCGTATTCGTGCTGACATAACTGTCCGGTTTCACGCCGGCATATCCGCCCCACCGGTCGGTCGGGTCGACGGTATATTTGGGCAGGCGGTTCATGCCGTTGACGGGGATGGCCGAAGCCGCATCGTAGGTCGTCGTCTCGGCCGCGCGCTTGTACGCGACAGAAACGCTGCTGTATTCCGGACCTTCGTCCGTTCCGGGTATCAGCACGGCGTCGGGAAACACGACCTTCAGCAGGTTCACTGCGCCCCTCTCCAGCTTCACCCCTAAAAAAGGAAAGTGGTAGCCCAGTATGTCCAGAAAGCATTCTTTCCCTTGGATGTCGACCGGCTTCACGACCATGCTGACAGCCTGCCCGCCGGTGGAGAGGACCAGGGGCGTAGAAAGGGATACGGAGATGGCGTCCCCCTCGTCGGAAAGCCCGGCCTGGCTGCAACGGATGCCTATTTCCGCTACTTTTTCACCCTGGTTGAACGCTCCGGCGACGGGAATGATGCGGATCAGGCTATAGTCCTGGCTGAGCGAAAATTCCGCCGGCCAATCCTCGTCGAGTTCGGTACTGCCGCTTTGCCCCACGGCATAGCGGAAAGTGTTGTCGACATCCGGAGCGTCCTGCCGCTGGGAGGCCGCGATGGTGGCATCCCGTTTCAGAACCACCTTTTCCCCAGCCTGCAAATCGGTTTTCAAGTCGAAAGTGCCGGCCTGCGTTCCGGCGCCGGCCGTCAAATAGGCCTTACCCACCGGGGTCTTGCCGCCGGGAACGAAGGCAAGCAAGGTTTCCCCGTCCTGCCAGACACCGGGACTTTCGATACGCCCCATCAAAGAATAGGAGCGGCTGTATACCGGCTCGTCCGGCTGCGGCGGCGTCACCGCTTCAGCCGGCCGGCAGGAAACAACCATCAGAAGGGCAAAGAAAAAGACTGAAGGTTTCATTTGAGCGTCACAGTAGCATAAGGTCCGACGGTAAAGTTCGCTTCCGAAAGAGAGGTGACACGCTTGCCCGCTATGTACAGGCCGTCTATCTCCACCTGGACGGAGTGTTCGTTATCCAACCCTTTCGCGCAATTGCCCCAAGGGGGCATGTTGCCCAGATGGACATTTTTCATCTTGACGCCCCGGATAACGCCCGGAGCCCACACGGCATCGGTTCCGATGCTCACCGTGGGAGCTTTGTTCTCGCGCACCACGAAATACAGCCCGTAACGGAACATTTCTTCCAGGTAGACGTTTTCGTAACTGATATCCGAGATGACTCCCCCGTCGACCTGATGGATGGTCGCACCTCCGTTGAGATAGGCCGTCCCGGTGCCTTCCGACGTGTGGACCGAATAAATGTCCTTGTAGGAAACATGGCTCACGTCGCAGCCGGTCTCCCAGCCGATTTCAAAAGAATTGCCCCCCTGGATGTTCCAACCGATACAATCCTCATAGCGGATATACTCGGAACTGCGGTTGACGGCCCATTTCCGTGTCTTGATGCAATAGGTGTCGTCGTGGCAGTAGGAGAAAGCATGTTGGATCTGCACGTGCCGGCAGCCAAACAGGTCGAATGCGTCATTTTCCACGCCGGTTTCGGTGAGTTTCGACGCTTCTCCGTAACTCTTCACATTGTCGGCCTCGACCACATCCGTTTCCCGGAGTATGATGCCGTAACTGGAGGTGTTCAGAACGATGAAGTCTTTCATCGTCACGTAGGAACACCTGTTGAGGCGGAACGCGGGTTCCTCCTCGGGCGTACAGTTGAGCATCCCTCCTCCCGCAAAGGTCAAATGGTCCTTGTCATCGCAAAACACCCGGCCGTTAACCAGCGCGCCTCCTTCGAAATAAACAGTTTTCCCGCTGTCAGGATTGATAATCCCCGCATCGTGGACCTTTCCGGCCTCGAAATAACGTACGTTCTGATCTTCGGGAGAAGGTTTGTCGGTGTCCACCGCATTCGCAAAGAGCAGCAGGGCATTTCTCCACTCCCCGTTGATATCGACCACATAGCGGTCTTTGGGAGCCATCGTCAGGATAATCTTCCCGTCCTTGAGCCGGTATTGCGGATTCTTGGCTTTCGGCCGTACCACCACGGAAGTGATGTCCGCCTCCGGAGAATCAATCACCACTTTCACGGTACCGTCGCACGCGAACGCGCACAGGTGCTGTTCGCTGGTCGGATAAACATACTGGTCCTCGTCGTTCACCGAAACGGTGAAGCGGGTGGAAGGGCGCAATCCCTCGTAGTAGCGGTAGGTCTCCACCTGCCCGGTGTACTGGATTTCTTCTTCCGGCTCCTGCTGTCCGCTGCCGGACGGCGCGCCTGCGGAACAAGCGGCTATCAGCATCAGCGAGAACGTCAACAACTGCGTGAAAGGGTGTGTTTTCATACGATTATAATTCTATGACTCTCTTCAAATGAACTTTGATCTCATCTCCTGCCTGGAAAGTCTCGGCTCCCGCCGCGCCGAACTGGTCAACGGACCGGACAGGTTGCATATATACTTTCAAGCGGTCCAAGGTCGGGTCGTCGGTGGACGCGCCGGAATAGAAAGTAAACATCAAGTAATTCTCCGTGCTGCGGGCTCCGGGCTGCGTCATCGTCTGCGTCACGGTGATACCTTTGCCGTAGAGCCGCAGCCAGTCGGTGTTGTGAAAGCGTTTCACATCGAATTTGGGACAGGTCCCGATAGGGGTGGTCGTCACTGTGTGCGACGCATCGTAGGTGAACTTGTTGGTG
Source organism: Bacteroidales bacterium (assembly GCA_017962705.1). Lineage (GTDB taxonomy): Bacteria > Bacteroidota > Bacteroidia > Bacteroidales > UBA932 > Cryptobacteroides. The sequence continues at coordinate 15,937 of JAGCUV010000024.1, read as the reverse complement.
CTCTCCTGCGCGTCCCCAATCGTAACCATATTGAAGAACTGCGCCTTGCCTTGAAGCATACCGCCATGGGCCTGCTTGAACTGGATGCCGTCGCGTTTGATGGTGAGGCTGTTGTCCCATTCGATGGTATTGTCCGGGCGATAGACCGCATCGTACTTGTGGACGGCGGTGAGAACCAAGTTCCCCTCATCGTCCAGTTTGGGCAGGGCCCGGCTGGATTTGTGACCCGGCTGGGTGACATCTACGGCATAGACGTTGGCATCCAGTACAACCCGGAATTCGCTGCACTCAAAATCGCTGAAATCCGCACCGGGGTCGAACTCGACGCCGTCGGCATAAAAATTCTGCGTGTTCTTGATTTCGCAGCCGTGTCCCGCACCTACGTGGCATTCTTCATTTTCAAAGCCCGCCAGCTTGGGATTCACGTAGTAAATGAAATTCAGGTTTCCCTGGATACATTCCGCCTCTCCCTGCTTTTTGATGGAATCCGGATACCAGACATCTCCGCACAGGATGGTCTTCTGCTTTCCGTCCCCATAGTTCAGCGCGTTCGAATAGCAGTGGTGCGTGAAGTGATGGACAAGCACCGTCGAGCCGTCCGCCTGGGGCACAAGCAGTTCAAAGCCCGAAGACGAGGTCCGATGCAGCGTCATCTTGACGGCCGGCACCGCCCCGTCGTCCCCGTCCGCCTGCGGCTGTTTGCCGCAGGCGCCGAGGGCCATACAGCCGACGAAGAAGAAAAGGAGGGCCAACAGGCCGAATAAGGGTTTTCGCATCATCATTTCTTAACGATTGTCGGCATCTACGATACAGCGGACGGCAATGGCAGTGGCTTTGTTTAATGTAACCGTCTTATTCTCACTCTGCGTTCCCAGATTGGTTTGATACGCGCGAGCCTGAACTCCGGTGGTATTCGCGCCTGAATTTGTCCAACGCCATCCTCTCGTACCAGTTCCATCAGCGGGCATTCCTTCAGTTGCAATACGACCATTACTGGCAATATTATCATTATATCGTCCGGAAGGAGAGAAGAAATTATTTGAAGAGGAAAGCGATGAAGAAGAATAATATGCGCCTGGCGTTGTTGTCTCCCAAGAAATGGATCCGGACAAAGCATTATAGACGGCCGGGTCAGGAACTCGCCAGCCCTTTGGGCAGGGATCGTAAATGGTTTTCTGTCCTACCTGTGTTTGGTCTTCTGCTTTGCCAACAGGCCATGGATTTCCCCATAGTTCAGCATCCACTTCATTGCTCCACTTCTTGATACCCGTTACAGGAGTACCGGTTCCTTCTTCTTTCGCGAAGTTAAGAATTAACATTCCAGGGTAGGTAATATTATCCTCTATACTGAGTTGCCCCTCAACCAGAGACACGTTAAAATTGGTAGGGTCATAAAAATTATTTGTCGGCCAACTGCTCCAGAAAATCGGCGCAGGACGGCCCCACTGATAGTAAAAAGTGGTACGGTAATTAACATCCGGAGTTTTCCCATCCGTCTTTTTATTCGCCGCCCAGGTTTCGAACTGCGTGGTATTCTGTCCGATGTCCATATTGGCCAACTTGTAGTCCGTGCCGGATATATCGGTTGAGCCGAAACGGGTGCCGTCGGCAGAGATGTTCCATAGCGTCCAGGCCCAAAGCACGGTGCCTCCCTTCTTCATGCAAAGAATCGGAGCGCCGGCAAAAGCGCCGGTATTGGTCACTGTCACGGAGTAATTGGAGGGCGAGCCGATGCTGAAACTATTAATGTTACATTGGGTATATCCGCTATACTGAATATTATATGTTGTTGATGTTCCCACTTTCTTCACCCACTCGAACGTCACGTCGGAAGGCTTGACCACCTTACGGAAATCGCCGCGTGCACGGTAGTCAATGGTCACCGAGGCAGGAATGCTGTTGTCCGGAGACAAGGTCGCATTGGCATACGTTCCCTCTTTATACTGAATCTGGTAACAGTTGGCCTCGCCATAGCCGTAGCCGGGGCCCGGCATCAGGCGGACATCGTGCGGCTCGTACCACGGGGCGCAGTCATTATCGGAAATACTGGCTAGCGGGAAGGACGCCACATGATTGGCTGCAATGGATTTACCGCTGAATCCGATGGGCAGGGTGTAGGTCTCGTCGTCTTTCGTTATTACCAGCGCCACATAGATTTCCCCACCGGTGGCATCGTACGGGGCTGCGACCGCCCAGATATCCTGCGCAGTTCCGCTCAGGGTGAGAGGCGTCGTAAGGTCCACCCGGACATAGTCCTTGTCGGTTCCGGAAAGGACACCTCCGATGCTGCGGACAATCAGCTGGCTGACGGTGGCTCCCTGAAGAGAGGAAGCGGCGGAAACACTCACCTTGATTACTGCGGTTTGGTGGGCGAGAGTCACGCCGTCGGCGACACCACCGTTGACTTCGACCACCGGAGAGACCGCATAGGCATAATCCTGGAATGAAGAGGCTCCGGCGGCCGCCTGTACCTGCTCGGTCTCGACCCCTTCGGAGCCATAGACCAGATACACCTCGGTCCCGTCCGGAATCGTCCCCGGCATCTCAAAGATGCCTTTGGTGCTTCCCACACCTTCCGTCAGCGTGGCGGTCCCCAGGCTGCTTCCGTCTGAATTCTTGATGACTTCAAGTTCATCACCTTCTTCCCACAACGCCTTGTAGTAACCACTCACTTTACCTCCCATGGAAATCTTGGTGGCCTCCAGCGTTCCGGAGAACACCGTCACCCCTTCCTTCGCCGGAGAAAGCTCTTTTCCCGAATTTTCCGTAAATTCCGATTTGGTGCAGGCGGCTCCCAGTATCAGGAGCGCCGCAAGAATCATATATCTTTTCATATTGCGTTCCATTCGTTAAAATTCAACAAGACGGTCAAATTCATCTTCAAACAAGTCTCCTGCCGAGACTTCTCCACTGGACTGGCACAACAAGAGACCGTCCAATGGCACTATTTCCATTTCGGGATGCACATAGGCATCATTGTCTAAAAGAATCGTCATAGTCGTATGTTTTTATCTGTTTCTTTTATCTGTTTCTTTCATCTTTCTGGCAACGGACCGAAGCGGCGATAGCCCTGTTTCGGGTCGATGTGGTGACACGATTGGGTTCGATATCGGTGCCGTAAGAGAGCAGCAACGGCTGCACACCCTGGTGCCAACCCACCCAGTTGCTCCACAAGATACCCATCGAGGTCTGCTTGCCGGATTTCGGGGCGCCCATCGTTGCGATGCGCGGAGGATTCGTATCGGCGATATAGTCCTCGTAGTATCCATTCATGATGAAGGAATTGTTGCCGGCATTGGCCATTTTGCAGATGACGGCTCCGTCGTAGGTGGAATTGATGGTGGCATTCTGCTGCGCGATATAGTCGAAGACAAGCGGGTCAGGCACCCTCCAGCCTTTCGGACAGGGGTCGTAGATGGTCTTGTTGCCCTCCTCTTCGCGGGTCGATGCTTTGAGACCGCCGCCCCAGAGGTCGCCGTAACGATCGTTCTCGTTCGCCCAGTCAGTCATCCTGTTCTCCGTACCCTTCTCGCGTTTGAGCACAAGGCCCACGGGCTTGGAGATGGCTTCATTCAAATAGAGCGGTCCCTCGACGACGGGAACAGCCGCCGGAGTAGAGTACCATTCAACCGTCGGCCAGAAGCTCCAGAAGACAGGCGTGAAGCGGCCCCACTGATAGCGATGTACGAAACGGTAGATGACATCCGGTCCCTCGGAAGGCGACTGTGACGGGGAAGACCATTTGTTGGCCGACCATTGTTCAAATTGGGTCGTGTTCTGGCCGATATCCATATTGGCCAGGGAGCCGGGGCCGGCGGAAATGGCTTCCAACTTCGTCCCGTCTGCGGAAATATTCCAGAACGACCAGGCCCAAAGAATCCGGCCGCCTTTCTTCATCACCAGGATAGGCGCTCCTGCGTAGGCTCCCCAGTTCTTCACTTTCACCTGGTAATTGTCGGGATCCTCCGTGATGGTGAAGGCCTTCGGGTTGATACCACCGTCATCGTAAGTCGTGGTAGAACCGCTGACGACCGGGATATAGGTTTCGCTTCCATTCGTGTACCATTCGAAAGTGGCTCCGGTGGGATTGACGGCATTGCTGAAATTGCCACGGGCGCGGAAGTCAATCGTCACTTCGTCCGGAATGTCCGCATTGGCCGAATAGGTGGCGCCTTTCCAGGTGCTTCCATTCTTGCACTGAATCAGATAGGTGTTGGCCTCGCCATAGCAATATCCGAGACCGGGCAATTTGCGTGTCTCGACGGGGCAGTACCAGCGAAGTTGATTCGTATCCATGGTGATGTTTGCCAAGTTGATTTCCTTGGTCTGTCCGGCTTCCAGGACGACTCCCGACAAGCTGACCGGGATGGTCACGGTCTTCGTCTGGCTTTCGAAATAGACGACCGCCCACATATTGTTGGTGGAGTAGTCTCCGGGGAGGGCCTGGAGATAGAAGTTCTGCGGCTGGCCCACCTCAAGAGGGGCGGGATTGGTCACCGAAACCATCACCTTGGAGAAAGTCTCCAGTTTCTGGAATTTCCGGGTCTTGGTGTTCACATTGAACGCACCGCCGATCTCGGCACGGCCGCCCAGGTCGACCAGTTCTACCTTAGTCACGTTCATACCGGCGAACTCAGTGGACGAAACCGCGATTTTCACGAGCGCCGTGACGGGGTCGAGAGAAAAGTGGAACGCCTCTTCCCCGGGCGTGCCGGAGAACTCGCCGAAGGAAAAACAGCTGGATGCCACATCGGGTGTGGGCTGCACTTGATTCTGTCCCACTTCCAGCGCATAAATGATATTGTTCAGATAAACCAACTCCGGATTGTACGGGGTGTAGGCGACAAAATCATTCTTGCCGGAAGCCAGGCTGACGGGCGGCGTGGTGAAGCGTCCCGTGGCCTTTCCTTCATAGGGTGAGGGCGTGTAGGGAAGAGGATTGCCTTCCTCATCTTTGGCATTGGTGTCGGCCCAACCCTCGATGAGACATTCCTTGTTGACGATTTTCACGCCGGCGGTAGCCGAATAAAGGCCCACCGAGGAATTGGTCTCCCAAGTGAAACCCGGGGTGTTCACTGTTCCTTCCAGAATATACTGGGCCTCAGGGTTGGGACCCGATTCGGAAGAACCTCCTTCTTTCTTGCAAGCGGCAAGAGCGAGGAGCATAAAACTGAATGCTAAAAACTTTTTCATAGCTGAAAATATTGAGATTAAATAATTACCATCGTGCATTTTGCGTCAAATTCCGATTGACGGCCATTTGTTCTTCCGAAATGGGAAGCCATATCTTGTGGTGGAACCAGTTGGACTTCAAACTGGGGATGCCGATCGCCAGGTAGCCGCCTGTCTGGAAGTGGATGAAGCGGTCTTCGAGCACACCCTCTTTCTCGACCACTTTTTCCGGATCCAGCGAGGCGATGGCCTGGTCAATCCGGTTGAAGCGTATCAAGTCCCATTTCCTGGAGAACTCGAACACGAGTTCGCGTTCCCGGCTTTCCAGCAGTTCCTCCACGAAATCGTCGCGGTGATAGGCGGCGAGCAACTCATCATAGTTCGCATCGTCGGTGGCTGCGCGGCGCAAGACTTTGTTCATCCATTTCCGTGCTTCGGGCTCATCGTTGCAATAGTAGAGAGCTTCTGCATACATCAAGTACACATCTGCCAGGCGCATCAGCGGATAGGAGAAGGCATGCTGGGATTTCGTGTGCTGCAATTCCCCGTTCATCGCAAGCCTTATCTTGCCCGGGCAGACCCCGATGCCGCTGACGGGATTGTAGGTCTGGATATCATTGTCATAAATAGGGTGCGGCACATTGTCATAGTGGGTTTCTTCACCCGTATTCGGATCAATCACCGTGTAGGAAATATGGGTCTGTCCGTCCCCGGGGAGACAGTATTTGACCCCGTCGATGACCTCCACTTCGGGGGCCGTGGCGTATCGGCTGGTGTAATTGTGGTCACGCCTCCTGTCTTTCGGGCTGTACATATAGAAACCGCGCGGCGTGGGAATGTGGCGCCCGCCGTACGCGGTAGGCACCTTGCTGCCGCCAGAAGCCGGCGTATGGATGTAGAAACTGTTCGGCCAGTATCCTTCGGCGCCCGATTCGGCGATTTCGGCCAGGAACAGGCACTCCTTGTGCTGGTCCTTCTTCGTGGTTTCCCGGAACAGGCGGGTGTAGTCATCGAGAAGCACATAAGGCGAATTTTCCGCCACGTCCTTGAGCGCGAGCATGGCTTCCCGGGAAAATTCGTCGGCCGCCACCCAGGAGAAATCGTTGAGCGGCTGCTCGGCCACCAGATCGGCTCCGGTTCCGCTCCGTTTGCAGGCCGCCAGATAATTGCAAATCCGCCCTTTGTATGCTTCCGCCGTGTATTTGTTGGCGGAGACATCGGGAATAATCCCGCTGGTATTCAAATTGCTGCAAGCGAAATTAAGGTCGGAAAGAATCAAGCCGTAGACTTCATTGAGCGGCGACCGGCCTTCTTCTCCATTGGAGGCGAAATCGGTTACGATAGGGACTCCGCCGAAGTTCCACGCCAGATGATAATAGAAGAACGCGCGCATGAACTTGGCTTCCGCCTCGTACTGTACCTTGTTTTCATCGGACATCGGAATGGAAGGAAGATAGGCGAGAATGGTATTGCAACGGTTGATGCCGGCATAAAAAACTTTCCAGAACTGCCGTACCACACGGGAGGCTTCGTTGAAGTTGGCCCACTCCATCTCCAGTCCTTCGTTCTGGGTACCGTTGGAGGCACATACGTCATCCGAAGGCGCATTCATCAGGTAAAGAAGCCCCTGGCCGTATGAGCCGTACTGACAGTAGGTGAGTCCGGGAATCTTATGCGTATTGATGGTCTCGTAACAACTGACCAGGGCCATACGCATCTGATCTTCCGTTGAATAGAAGTTCTCCGGGGTCACATTGGAAATCGGCTTCTGATCCAGGAAATCGCAGGAAGACAGCGCCGCTATTACGAAAAGACTATATAATAACTTTTTCATACCGTATCAGAAGGTTAAGTTGACACCCAATGACCACACGCGTGCCTTGGGATAAGACATCCTGTCGAATCCGGAGAAGAGCACGTTGCTGGAACTGACATCCGGATCCATGCCGCTGTATTTGGTGAACACATACGCGTTGTCCACGGACGCGGTGAAGCGGAGAACGGAGATATGGGCCCTGTCAAGTGCTTTGCTCTTGACATTGTAGCTCAGGGAGATGGTCTTCAGACGCACGAATGAGGCATCCTCGACGTAGTAGGAAGACACGTAGGTTCCTGTCTGGTTCATCAGGCGGGAATAGGTGTTCGAAGCATTTTCCGGCGTCCAGCGGTTGACAAAGGCCTTCCGCTGCAAGTTGTTGAAGTAGGAAGACGTCGCATTCGACTCGCTGCGGCATTTGAACTCGTTCAGAATCTCCCTTCCGAAAACGCCTTCAAAGAAGATGCTCAGGTCGAAATTCCAGATGGTGAAGTTGTTTCCGAAGCCCATGGAGAACTTGGGATTGGAGTTGCTGATAATGGTGCGGTCTTCGGCGTTGATGATACCGTCTCCGTTGAGGTCCTTGTAGCGTCTGTCGCCGGGCTGGACGTCCAAAGAACTGACCTTGGTGACGCCGTCCTTGAGGGTGAACTTGAACGTATTGAGATTGCCGGAGGTTACGATTTCAGGATTGTCGGTGAAATCGTTGCCGTATTTGTCCTTGATGACGAAGTCGCTCACCTGGTAGTTGCCGTCCCACACATAGCCGTAGCCGATGCCGATGGGCTGGCCGACCATGATGCGGGAGATGTCGGTGGTGAAAGTACCGTTGGACATGTTGATGCTGGTGTAATCCGCCCCGCCGATGTCGACGACCTGGTTCCTGTTGAGGTCGAAGGTGATGTTGGTAGTCCAGGAAAAATTCCGCTTGTCGATATTGCGGGTCATCAGGCTGATTTCAATACCCTTGTTCGAGACCCGGCCGATGTTCTGCCACTGCTCGGTGAAGCCCGCCTGGGCGGAGAGGATGGCCCGGTACAGCATGTCCCGGGTGTCCTTGTAATAGACATCCGCGCTGAAATCCACCCGTTCGTTGAAGAGGGAGAAATCGAGACCGACATTGTACTGGTAGGTGGTCTCCCATTTCAACTTAGGATTCGCCGAGGTGTTGGGTGCCATACCCATGATTTCTTTGCCCATGCTCGCATAATAGGTCTTGGTCAGCGTTGCCAGGGCCGCATAGGTGGACACCCTGTCGTTGCCGGAAGTACCGGCGCTCAGGCGGAGTTTGAGGTTGTCCAACCAGCTTTTGGCCTCTTTCATCCAAGGCTCCTCACTCGGCCGCCAGGCCAGGGAGAAGGACGGGAAGTAGCCGGTCCTGTTGTCCTTGAAGAACTTGGAAGAGGCATCAGCCCGGAAGTTGAACGTGGCATAATAGCGGCCTTTGTAATTGTAGTTGAAACGACAGAAGGCAGACATCCGGGTGCTCTCGCTGACATTCTGGACCGGATTGTTGAGGATGCCTCCCTTGCCGATATCATACGCGCCCGTACTCCATTCGGAATAGTTGTAGGAGGACATCTGCATGGAGTCGTAATGGTATTTGCTCAACTCGGCGCCAATCATCGCATCCAGGTTGTGCCCGTCTCCCAACTTCGTATTATAAGTAAGGTAGGCGTTGGCGTTGTATCCATAGGTGCTCACCTCGGTCACGGAGCCGTAACCGTTGCGGGTCTGACCCCAGCGGCTGTACTTTGAAAAGAATTCCTTGAGGTTGGACGAAGACATATTGCCCGATGCGTTGAAGCGGAAGGTAAGTCCCTTGATAATGGTCCAATCCACATATAGATTGCCAATCAAGCGGTCATACACCGTTTTCTTGAACGTTTCGTCACTCATCATGCTGGTCAGGGGCAAAAAGCCGTTCGCATAATCCGTATCCGACTCCGAATACAGGGAAACGGGACGCTCCAGATAAATCAACTGGATGAGTCCGCTGTTGCCGAGCGAACCGCCGCCGGAAGCAACGGCTCCGTCGGTGATGCTCCTGGAGAAAGCGACATTGGCCCCGATCTTGAGATTGTCGGTGATGTTGTTGTCCAGTTTGAGGCGGCCGTTATACCTTGTATAATCATTGTTGATGACCAGGCCGGGCTGCTTGAGGAAACCGAGGCTGGCAAGGAACTGCGTTTTCTTGCCCGCACGACCGCTGGCAGACAGGTTGTACTGCTGGACAAACGCATTGCGGTAGAGCAGGTCCTGCCAGTTGTAGTTGGTCATTCCGGAGACATCTTTCGGCCTATCCGCAATGCCGTCCCCATCGGTGTCGACACCATAGGAATCCCAGCCGTAATCCGAGCGGGAGAAACGATAATCGACGTATTCCTGTTTGTCCAGCATTTCGATGCGCTTGGGCACCTGATGCAAGCTCAGGGTCGCATCAAAGCTGACAGTGGTCCGGTCGGCGTTGCGGCCGCTCTTGGTCGTAATGATGATGACGCCGTTCGCACCCTGGGCACCATAGATGGCAGTCGCGGAAGCGTCTTTCAGCACCTCGATGGACTCGATGTCATTGGTGTTGAGGAAAGACAGCGGGTCGTATGAGTTGTTGCCCGTCGTCCCGGAGGTGGCGACTTCGGAAGAAGAGATTTCCATCTGCGTACCGTCGATGACGAACAGCGGCGTAGTGCCCGCATTGATGGAGTTGTTACCGCGGATCTTGATCTGGAAACCGGAACCCGGCTCGCCGGACTGCGAGGTGATGTTGAGTCCTGCCACATGTCCCTGGAGGGCTCCCAGGGCATTGTTGCTGCTGGTTTTCTTGAGGTCGTCGGCTTTCATCGACGCAACGGAGCCGGTGAGGTCTCTCCGCAGCTGCTTGCCGTAGCCGATCACAACCGCATCATCCAGCACCTTGGAATCACTTTCCAGCTGGACGTTCAGGGAACGGGGGCCGCCGATTTTGACATTGAACGTCTTCATGCCGAAGAGGCTGAACGTGAGTTCCTTCCCTTTGATGGCCGGAATGGAATACTTTCCCTGTTCATCGGTCATGGTGATTTCTTGTGTTCCGTCATAGAACACCGCGCACCCCACCTGGGGCTCACCCCTGTCGTCTGTCACAGTTCCGCTGACCATCCCACCCTGCGCTGCTGCGTTGGCACAGGCCAGGAAAATCAGGCACAAGAAGGCTGCGACGTTGCTTAAATTTCTCATATTCGCTTGCTCATGTTTATGTGAACAACGCAAAGTTAACCTATAAGCTGCCCCCCCCCATCGGGTAATTTTGAACGATTTTTAGGGTAGTTTTGAACTTTTATTACTATATTTGCTGCGAGTTATGCCACTGATTCGAAACATATTGTTCACCCTTGCCCTGCTGACATCCCTTCTTTGTCCGGCATCGGTCTATGTCCATCCGGAGAAATTGAAAGGCATTGCCAGCGAGGCGGTATACGCCGTCTGCCAGGACAGCACAGGCGCCATCTGGCTGAACACCGGCTATGGAATCTGCTGCTACGACGGGCAGAACGTGCGGATTGCGAACCGTTCTTCGATGTCGCGCAACATCGTATACAACGGAGGCCGCCACATATACGGCGTCACCTATTACGGCATCCTGCGCTTCGACATCATCAGCGGGAAGCGGACCGTCCTGTCGAATCCCGGGATTGAATACCGCAACTGTTATCTTCTGGCGGATGGAGACAGCGTCTGGGTAACCTCGGGCAGCAAGGACTTGTTCGTATCCAGGCAAGATTCCCTCGTCGTAGCGGCGGAAGCCCCGGACCATTCGCTCACCAACATCGTACGATACAACTCCGAAGAACTGCTGGTGGGAACCCGCGAGGGCGCACTGATGACCTGGAACGGGAAAACGTTTCAGAGCCGGTATACATTCAACCGCCCCGTGAGCCACCTTGACCGTCGCACCGACCTGAGCTTTTTCGTAGGCTTTCACAACGGCGGTTTCGCCGTCCTGTCTCCCAGCCTGGAGCTGAAACAGATGAAAGTCGAAGCGTCCGGCGAAGAAGTAATTCCTCATTTGGAAGTCAGGGCCTTTGCGGAACTTCCCGAAGGAGATGCGCTGGTCGGCGCGGCAGACGGCCTGTTCCGCTATAACCAGGAAGGGCTTTGCATCCGGGAAGGGGGAGGCTTTCCTCCCGGAGAACCGGTGTGGAGCATCATGAGAGACCGGGACGACAACATCTGGGTGGGCTCATTCTATAATGGGATCTATTATCACGACAGTGCTTTTGAAGCATACGCCTCTCTCCTCCAGCCGATGGACGCCCGTATCCGGCAGGTAAGCGCCCTCGCCGAGGACAGCCGGGGCGATCTCTGGGTGTTCACCGACAATTACGGAATGTACCGGATAGGACGGAATCAAAAGACAGCGATGGAAATTCCGGGCAGCAGCCATATCAAATTCCAATCCGCCCTCTATGACCGCGCCCGCGACGGGATATGGACGGGAGAATTTCAAGGGCAATTGAGATACTATGACATCCGGAGCGGAACGTGGTCTGCCTACCGTTTCGAACTTCCAGGCGGAGCGCCCTTCTCCGAAAGCATCAACAGCATCTACCAGCGCGACGGCATCCTGTACCTCGGGACTACACAGGGTTGCTTTGTTTTCAATCCCCTTGCCGAGAAGGTCATCTCCAAAAAACTGTTCCCCTCCAGTCGCGTCATCTATAGTATAGCGCCGTATGGCTCCCACAGCATTCTCATGAGCGGCATCGGCATCAACATTTATGATTTTGATACCGACATTCTGGAGACCCTGAAGGTGCCCGGAAACTGCCAGGACGTCCTGTCTGTCGGGAACACCATCTATACGTGTGCAACCGGAAGCGGCCTGTATATTCTGGACGGGAACAATAACAGGCAGGTCATTGCAGCACCTCATACCGATTCCTACATTTCCCATATCTGTTCGACCGGTACGGGAGAGCTGCTGGTATCCAGCCGTTCCGGCCTGTCTTTGCTCGGGACAGACGGCCATGTCCGGGGAATCTTCAGCACGACTGGCGGGCTGGGATTGAGTTCTTTGAGGGGCGGCTGTTTTCTGCACAGAAGGGACGGCACCATATTGATCGGGGGAAAAGAAGGGGTGATTGTCTATACGCCGTCGGCGCAAAAGGCCGGATCCCCTCTCCGCAATCCCTGTTTTGAAAGCATCTCGGTCGACAACGAAAGACGGAGCTTTGACGAAAGGTTGCCATTCCTAAAAGAAATAACGCTGAAACCCGGCGAAAGGAATTTTGCCGTAACGGTCGGCACCTTCAGCTACTCCTCCGTCCGGCCCTCATTCTGGCGCTACAAACTGGAGGGGAACGACAAATCATGGACGACGTTCGACCCCTCCTCGCCCATTGTCTATATGAATGTACCGGCGGGGGATTACCGGCTTACCCTGCAATATGACGAGACGCCTTCTTTTCAAAACGCGCGGGCGACATCCCTGGACATTCATCTCAGGTCGCACTGGTACGCAACGAAACTGGCAAAGGCCCTGTATGTGCTGCTTGCCTTGGCCTTGATTTCCGCGGTTTTGTATTTTCTATTTTCATCGATGATGTTCCGGCAGCGCCTGCAGTATGAAGAGCAGGAAAGCCGGAGGAGGACCAAGCTGTTCGTCGATATTTCAAGGCAGCTCCGGACGCCGCTGACGTTGATCATGGGACAACTTGACACTTTTATGTCCCGATACGGGAGCAGTGCGCCCGGCATGAAGTATATAGAGAGTTCGGTGTCCTCGGCGAACAGCATGAACGACATCATCTCGAGTTTCGTGGATCTTGAGAACAAGTTCGAACCCATCCAACCGCTACACGAACTCCATCCAGACAATCCCCCGGCTTCCCTTCCGGCCGAGCCCGATCAGGCCAGTCCCCGACGGCATGAGACACAAATGCTCGTAGTCTCGGACAATCCGGAAATGCGGGCTCTGCTGCGCAGCGTTTTTGGCAACAGTTATAACATCCTGAGCAGCCCGTCGGCTTCCGAGGCGCTGAAAGTCGCCATGCAGGAGCAGCCGGACATCATCGTGTGCGACCTGATGCCGGATTCCTCCAACGAAATCAAACTGGTCGAGGAAATCCGCCGGAATTTCGAGACCTGCCACATTCCATTCGTGCTCATCACCTCCCACGCATCCGAACAATGGAATCTACAGAGCGTGCGCTCCGGCGTGGATGCCTTCATCACCAAACCCTTCAAGACGGAATTGCTGGTGGCAAGCTGCAGAAGCCTTTTGGAGAATCGCCGTATCCTGCGGGACAAATACGCCCTCGTGCCCTCGGGAAAGACCTCGGACATCCGGAAGGAAGACTACAATTTTCTGAACGCGGCCATCGGAGCGGTTGAACGAAACTTATATTCAGACAAGCTGAATGTATCAACGCTCTGCACAGAACTGAATATGAGCAAAACGTCGCTCACCGGGAAACTGCATGCGGTGACGAATATGAGCCCAAGGGATTTCATCGAAGACATCCGTCTGCGTCACGCCGCAGAAATGCTGCAGGAAGGACGGCTCAGGGTATCCGAAATCGCCGACGAACTGGGATTCAGTTCCGCCAAATATTTCACCATCCGCTTTAAAAAGCGCTTCGGCAAAAGCCCCTCCGCTTATGCCGGACGCATGGGATGATGGCCCAAGAAAGATCTGTTGTTGAACTCTGATTTCGTACAATTATTCCATTGTGTGATATTTCCACGCTTCGATGGTACGGGTCTTTGAGGAAAAATTCAACCCAAGTCCAATGACCGTTTTTCCCGTTCCGGCAAAACGGACGGCATAGCCCTTTTGCTGAATCTGAGCCAGCGCTTCATCCGCAGAAGAATCAAGTTTTGCTTCTATAATGTAGACTGTATCACCCAGATACATCAAGGCATCCATCCGGCCCTCGCTATTCATTATTTCCGTGTAAATTTGAACATTCATAAACGAAAAGACAACATAGAAGAGCCGCTTGAAATATGCTTCCTTTTTCTCAAAAGTATCCAAAGCGTCTTTCCCGAACTCGGGATAAGGAATGGACGCAAAGAAACCTTTCAACACATTGAGCGCCTGGTCTAAATTGTTATCCATGAGAGCTCTCTTAAAGCGTATCGCCACATTTTGCGTCTCAACAGCACTTTGACCGGCAACCGAAGGCAAAAGATTGTCCATCAAACCGGACCTCACCTCTGCGTTCGGAATAGCAAGGACATATGTGTCGGTATCCGGGCTGTACGACTTAAGCGTCAGATAGCCGCTTTGGTAGAACAAAGGAATTGCACTGGTAATCGACTCCGTAGGTTGATTGAAAACGGAGGCAGAAACCTCAACTCCGTCAATGTCATATAGATGAGTATGGAATCGCCTCAACGATTCAAACAAAAGAGTAGGCGTTCCGGACGCAAACCAGAAATCGGAAATCTGCATTTTGGAGAAAACCTTCAGTACGCTGAACGGGTTATATACATCCACACAGGCCGGTCCGAAGTGATAGCCATCATATTTCCGCTTGATCTGCACGGATGCATCTTCCAAGGAAACGCCTAATTTATTGGACAGAATCTTAAGACTCGGCCCAAAAGAATCGTTCATTTCAGTTTCTGTAAAACCGCAGAGAGCGGCGTATTTGTCATCCAAAGAGATATCATTCAAATTATTCAAAGTGCTGAATATGCTCATTTGGCTGAATTTGGTGATTCCCGTCAAGAATACGAATTGAAGAATGGGTTCCAACTTCTTGAGCGGAGAAAACAACTCTTTTACAATGGCCTTGAACACCGCGGATATTTCCTCATCAAAGATGGCTCCCAGCAGTGGTGCGTCATATTCGTCAATCAGGATAACAACCTTCTGATTAAACTTTTCATGCGCGCGCCGGATCAGCGAACTCAAGCGCTCTCCGGGCAGTGTCTCATTTCGTGACAAGTCCAACCGCTCCTCATTCTCTTCAAGGATGTTTCCCAATTTCAGGTACAACTGGTCTTTGTCCAACGCGTCTCCGGCCGTGCTCAAATCCAGACGCACAACCGGATAATTCGTCCACGATTTCTCACGCTTTTCAATAGCAAGCCCCTTGAAAAGTTCACTTTTCCCCTCAAAGTAAGCCATCAGCGTGCTGATAAGCAGCGATTTTCCAAAACGGCGAGGACGGCTTAGAAACACATAGGAAGAGCCGCTATTAGCCAAGGAATACACCAAATCCGTCTTATCCACATACAAATATGCTTCATTGCGGATTTTCTCAAAGGTCTGGATTCCGGCCGGGTACTTAATGGGAACATAGCGTGTCGCGCGCCCACGACCTTCGGCAACAATTTCGCCGGCATTCAGCGCTTCTGCGAGAAGTCGTTTCAGCGATGAGGCGCTTCCGGGAAAACCTGTTCCTCGCTGTATCTCTTCACGGGATGAATAGGGGTTGTTCCAGATGTAGTCAACGATATTTTCTACTTCCATATCTGATATTTTGCGGCAAATATAGAAAAACAGCGAGCAAAAAACAAGAAATCGGCTCAATTTTTAGCAAATCGGCTCAAAAATTGACGAATCGGCTCAAAAATCACCCCTTTCGGCTCAAATTTTGGTTCTTTTTAAACCTATCAACTAGCATTAAAAGTTGCCACAATGGCCCAAAAAGATGCGGTTGCGGCAACTTTCATTTTGGGCCATTGATTTTTGTAAATTGTTCAAAAGCAAATTTATTTGAAGAAAAACGGGACGGTCCCGTTTTGCAGGACAGTCCCGTCGGAGGTTGTAAAAAGGTCAAGGATTATTTCACGCGCTGGCCGTAGGAGCGGTCCTGGGTATTGACCGTGATGCGCTCGCCCTGCTGGATGAAGAGGGGAACCATGATGATGGCACCGGTCTCGATGGTCGCTTCTTTGAGGGCGGAGGTGGAAGCGGTGTCGCCCTTGACGGCCGGCTCGGTGTAGGTCACTTCCATT
>JAGCUV010000023.1 GCA_017962705.1 Bacteroidales bacterium | reverse complement strand
GGCCGGCACCTGCCTTCCGCTCGCTGACGCCTTCAAAATGAGCCTTTCCCTGCGCTATTACAGTCCGGATTTCACGGCGACGAACACCGGTGCCGCGCGAGCGGGGACCCAATGCGCCAATGAGGCGGGAGCGGCGTTGGGCTTGCAATGGAAAGGTTGGCGCAAAGCCACGCTGACCGCTTCGCTCGATGCCTGTCTGCATCCCCGCACCCGGGATGCCTCTCGCAAACACACGGCTCAAATTAAGTCGCAACTGGATGGCGTATATACGCCGAATAAAGAATGGTCGTTGCAAGGCCGCGCCACAGCCCGCCTTCGCAATTACGACCGCCGCCAGAAATACGACGCCAAACTCTCAGCCGCCTGGCAGCCCGCCTTTCTCCGTTGGCATATTGCTTCCCATCCGGAGGCAGGAACCTCTGTCTCCTCTTCGTCTGGTGGTCTTGCCACTTCGTCTTCGTCGTGGAATTCACTTTCGTCTTCTTCTGAAAGCCAATACCTCTATCTACAAGTAAACGGTGGCATCGCTTTATGCCATTGCGCGGCCTGGGGTGTGCTGCTGCATCTCGAGGAGTCGTTGCACACCCCTTGGGGCAGTGTCTATCTGCAGGAAGGCTGTCATCGCGCACTTCAGAGGGACGACCGCCTATACCTCTTCGAACGCAACGCCCCCGGCACCTTCCGCGTCCCCGCCCGCTACGGCCAAGGCTGGTTCCTCCACCTCTACTTCAGCGGTCTCATCCCTCGTGCTGTTCACACCTCCTCTTCCGGCTCTTCCGTTGCTCCTGCCGCTTCCGCCAGTTCTACCGCCTTAACTGCCACTTCCGCCAATTCTTCTGCCTCCACCTCCGCCTTCCACTTCGCGCCCCGTTTTAAATACTATATCGGCCTCGACTACCAGGACTTCACCTATAAGTCCACCCGTCACCAGACCTTCACCCTCCGTCTCCAACTGAATGTTGATTTTTAAAATATTTATTCTTTGTCAAGATGGAAATAATATATCTAAAAAAAGAAGAAAACTATAAGGAGTACCTTCGCTTATTACAGGACGATAATTATACGGATGTAATTCTTGATGAGGAATCAGGCGGGGTCAGTGCGGTGCATAAGCAGCATAAGTTTGCAAAACAGAAAGGTGTAAATGGTATGTCACAAGGAGACTATGAACGGGTCGTAGTGGAAGTGATGAGGAAGAATGGCTACAGAATAGTACTGGGTGCCGAGGTGAATATTCCTGGTTCTAAATCGTTCGACGGATTTCTGGATGATGTCCCGATGGAAATTAAAACAATTGAAGGGCTTGGCGTATGGTCGGTTTGCACTAAACTCTGTCAGGCGGAGAGACAGAAAGCACAGATTATTGTGTTGTTTTTTCCTAAGGAAGAGTTGTATTCCTTATTTAGGATACGCGAGGGCGTCCGGCTTTTCCTCTCAGGAATGAATGATGACAGACAAATGCATTTGGCAAGAATAATGATTGTTGTTCAAGATAGAATGGTTGCTGATTTGAATAAAAAAGCCACCCCGATCGAGGGGTGGTCATTTTAGGAAGGTTTGAGGAGAGAGAATGGGGCGGACTCATACACTCTCTCCCCTTCCGTCGCAAAGATATGAAAGTTTTACAAATATTCAAAATTTGCAATAAAAAAATCACCCCTCGGTGCCGAAGGGTGTTCTTTTGTATGCGGGCAAGGCGCTATTTCTTGCAGCCGAAGCGGTAGATGCAGATTTGGGTGTAGCGCTCGCCGGGGCGAAGGATGACGTTGCCGAAGTCGGGGTGGTTGACAGCATCGGGAAATTGCTGGGTCTCCAGCGCCAGGGAACTGCGGAATCCGAGGACATTGCCGTTCGCTCCCTTCTCCTTTCCTTCAAAGAAGTTGCCGCTGTAGAACTGCAAACCAGGCTGGTCCGTCAGAATCTCAACCCAGCGTCCGGAAACGGGATCTTCCACGCGGCAAATCAGTTCCACGCCATTTGTTTCCTTGTCGATGCACCAGTTGTGGTCATAACCACGGGCGTTGCGCAACTGCTCGTTTTCAACCCCGATGCGCTCGCCGATAAGGTGAGGCTCCCTGAAGTCGAAAGGGGTGCCCTCGACCGAGGCGATTTCGCCGGTAGGAATGCTCAAGGCGTCAATGGGAATGAATTTCGAGGCTTTGATGTACATCATATAATCTTCCACGCTTCCGTTCCCTTCCCCGCGCAGACAGAAGAAAGGATGGTTGGAGAAGTTGACCGGTGTAGCCTTGTCCGTTGTCGCGCTATAGCCGATGCGGAGCTCATTGTCGGAGGTCAGCGCGTAGGTCATTGTCATGTCCAGGTTGCCGGGATAGCCTTCCAGTCCGTCGGGATGCAGCAGATGCAGGGTGAGGGAAGTGTCTGTCAACGCTACCACGTCCCAGACTAGATTGTCCACCCCGAGGAAGCCTCCGTGCAGCGTGTTCTTGCCGTTGTCGTTTTTCGGCGTGTTATACACTACGCCATCCACAGTGAAAGAGGCGTTCCCGATGCGGTTGGCGACGGGACCCACGCAGGCCCCCAGGAAGCGTTCTCCCGGAGGCGTGATGTAGTCTTGCAGATTGTTGTGACCGACAACAATGTTGACGAGTTTTCCCTCATTGTCCGGGGTGAAGAGGGATACGATTCTTGCTCCGAAGTTGATCGCTTGCATCTGTATCTCTCCGTTTTTCAGGGTGTAGAGCGAGACGCCTTTCCCGTCCACTTCTCCCTGGAACCGGTCAGGGGAAAACAAGGAGGCTTGCGGGCCACAGCAGCCCAGCAGCATCATAGCGGCCAACGCTACGGCCAAGAAGGGTTTCTTCATTGTTGTAAAATTTTATTTGACGAGTTTGAGGGCGGCTTCGGCGATGTGCGCGGCATCGAGTCCGTACAGGGCCATCAGTTCCGCAGGGGTGCCGGTCTGTCCGAAGAGGTCTTTGCCGTTGAGGAAGCTTAGACGCGTGGGCTGTTTCTCAGCCAACAGGTAGGCGATGGCTTCTCCCAGCCCGCCGACGGCGTTGTGCTCCTCGGCGATGAGGGCCTTGCCGGTCTTCTTGACGGAGGCCAGGACGGTGGCTTCGTCGAGCGGTTTGATGGTGGCGACATCAATGACTTCGGCGCTGACACCTTGGGCTTCAATCTGTTCGGCGGCTTGCAGGGCTTCCCACACGAGGTGTCCGGTGGCGAAAATCGTCAGGTCCTTTCCTTCGTTCATCACATAGGCTTTCCCGATGACGAAAGGTTCGTCGGGGTTGGTGAAGTTGGGCACGGAGGGACGACCGAAACGCAGGTAGACGGGGCCGTCGTATTTCGCGGCGGCGATGGTCGCCTGGACCGTCTGGTTGTAGTCGCAGGGGTTGATAACCACCATTTCGGGCAGGGCGCGCATCAAGGCGATGTCCTCCATCGTCTGGTGGGTGGCTCCGTCTTCGCCGAGGGTGATGCCGGCGTGGGACGAGGCGATTTTGACATTGGTCTTTCCGTAGGAGACTTCCTGACGGATCTGGTCATAGACACGGCCTGTCACAAATTCGGCGAAAGAGCCGATGAAGGGAATCTTTCCGGCGATGGCCAGTCCGGCGGCGGCTCCGACCATATTGGCCTCCGCAATGCCGCATTGTACGAAACGCTCGGGGAACTCGGCGGCAAAAGCGTCCATTTTCACCGAACCTTTGAGGTCGGCTGTGAGGGCGAACACACGCTCATCTGCCTTTCCGGCGGCGAGCAGTCCCGCTCCAAAACCGCTGCGGGTATCTTTCTTTCCTGTATCGATATATTTTTTCATAATCTCTGGGTTTTGCTTGCCCGACGGGCAGGGGTTAAAAATCTCCAAGGGTTTCTTCCAATTGGGTCATAGCGGCTTCGCACTGTTCGACGGAAGGGGCTTTGCCGTGCCATTTGCAGGTGCCGGCCATAAAGTCTACGCCGTGGCCCATATCGGTCTTGAAAAGAATCATCGTCGGCTTGTCGCCGGCGGAGAGTTTGTCCGCTTGGGCGAACGCGTCGAGGATGGCGTCGAAATCGTGGCCGTCCGCGACGATGGTGTTCCAGCCGAAGGCTTTCCATTTGGCTTCCAAATCACCGCCGCCGCAGACCGACTCGACGGTGCCGTCAATCTGCTGGCCATTCCAATCGGTGATGCCGATGAGGTTGGAGAGTTTGTGGTGGGCCGCAAATTCGGCGCCTTCCCAAATCTGTCCTTCTTCGCTTTCACCGTCTCCGCAGAGCACATAGACTTTGTGTGCGTCTCCGTTCACTTTCTTGGCGAGAGCCAGACCTGCGGCTACCGAAACACCTTGTCCGAGGGAGCCGGAGGCCTGGGTGACGCCCGGCAGTCCTTTGCGGACGGAGGGGTGGCCCTGCAAGCGGGTTCCCATCTTGCGGAAGGTGGCCAGTTCGCTCACCGGGAAGAAACCGGCGTGGGCAAGGATGGAATAATAGACCGGGGTCAGGTGTCCGGCGGAAAGGATGAACTGGTCCTGTCCCTTGCCGTCGCGCGTCCAGCCTTCGGGGCGGATGTCGGCTACATTGAAATAGAGGGCGGTGAGGATATCTGTACTTGACAGGGAGCCTCCCGGATGGCCGGATTTCGCCTCGGTCACCATACGGACAATGTCCCGGCGTACCTGGGAGGCGATGGCTTGGAGTTCTTGTTTGGATTTTTTCATATTGTTTTTGTTTGTTTCTTGAAAAAAGTCCCCGAAGGGTGAACAAATATACAACGAAAAGTCGATTTCTCAAAAAGAAATGTTGTGAAATGACGGACTAAATCGTTAAATCCCCGGGACGAATCCATCCTTTTCTTCGCAAGGGGATGGCAATCAGGGGGCAGAGGATGGCGGGCAGCACGAAACAGATGAGCAGCAGGCCCGTCCAGTCTGCTGCGCCCGGTGTGAGAGCCTGTGCGCCGGCCGCCAATGCCGCTGCGGAGGGTTCCATCCAGCCCGTCCATACACCGATGGGCCCGCAAAGCCCGCAGGTGCCCATTCCCGAGTTTACCGCCGCGCCATTCATTTCCAAATGGAAAAGGCAGGTGGCGATGGGGCCGGTAATCACGCTGGTGAGGATGGGTGGAATCCAGATGCGCGGATTGCGGATGATATTGCCCATTTGCAGCATACTCGTTCCGATGCCCTGGCTCAGCAGACCGCCCCATTTGTTCTCCCGAAAAGACATCGTGGCGAAACCGACCATCTGGGCGCAGCAACCCGCGAGGGCGGCGCCTCCCGCCAATCCCGTCAGGCCCAGTCCGGCGCAGATGGCGGCGGAGGAAACGGGCAGGGTAAGGGCCATGCCGACCAGCACGGCAACGAGAATCCCCATCAGGAAGGGTTGCAAGTTTGTCGCCCACATAATGGCTTCGCCGATGGCGGTGGCTGCCGTTCCGATGGGTTTGGCAATAAGCGCGGCGACAAGTATGCCGGCGAGCAGCGTCACCGTAGGCGTCACCAGAATGTCGATGCGGGTCTCTTTGCTGACGATTTTCCCGCATTCGACCGCCAGAATAGCCACCACATATACGGCAAAAGGTCCGCCCGCTCCCGCCATCGCGTTGGTGGCCCAACCCACGGGAACCAGGGTAAAAAGTACCATGGCAGGGGCTTCCAGCGCATAGCCGATAGCCACGGCCATAGCCGGACCTACCATCGCGCAGGCCAGGCTGCCCAAGGTAAAGCCCTTGCCGGCGATGGTCACCCATTC
>JAGCUV010000022.1 GCA_017962705.1 Bacteroidales bacterium | reverse complement strand
TCTCCCGTCAGGCCTGCGGGGAGCTCCAGGAAAGGGCTCTCCTCGTCCTGCCGAGGATAACCGCCTCCGTGGGCGCTCAAACAAAGGTACAAACTTTCAATCTTTTTCTACCCTTCCGTGTCTACTTTTTCGAGAGCAGCATTCGCCCAACTTTTTTGTGACGTGCGTAAATGTTGAGGGAGCACGAAGCGGAGCCTTCAAATTTACTTCAAAAAAAGCGAATGTTGTCTGCATTCGCTTCATTCGTGTATGCCAGGTCCGGCAGCGGCACCGCCCTACCGCATTTCGGTGTAGGGAAGTTTGTCCATATCGCCATAGTCGAGGTTTTCCCCGGCCATACCCCAGATGAACATATAGTTGGAGGTGCCGGCGGCCGCGTGGATGCTCCATTCAGGAGACATGATGGCCTGCTCGTTGGCCAGCCAGACGATGCGCTCCTGCTGGGGCTCACCCATAAAGTGGCAGATCATATTGCCGGGCGTTACATTGAAGTAGAAGTAGGCTTCGATGCGGCGGGCGTGGGTGTGGGCGGGCATTGTATTCCAGACGGATCCGGGCTTGAGCTCAGTGAGGCCCATCTGCAACTGGCACGGACCTTCCTCCAGAACGTTGTTCACAATCAGCTGGTTGATGACGCGATCGTTGGAGTCTTCCATCTTTCCGGCGGCGAAAGAATTGGCTTTGATGGAGCCCTTGCGGCCGTCAATGGTAATCAGCTGCGTCTTGTAGGCCTTGTGGGCCGTAGCGGAGTTGATGTAGAACTTGGCGGGGTTGGAGGCATCCTTGCTCTTGAAGATGACTTCCTGGTTGCCGCGTCCGACATAGAGAGCGTCCTTGAACTTCAACACATAGTCCTTGCCGTCCACGCTGACGACGCCCTCGCCGCCCACGTTAATTACGCCGAGCTCGCGGCGTTCCAGAAAATAGGAAGCCTTCAACGGGTCGATGGTTTCCAGTTTCAGTGCCTTAGTCGCGGGCACGGCGCCGCCGAAGATGAAGCGGTCGTAGAGGGAATAGGTCAGGGTAATCTGGTCGGAGACCATCACCTCGGGCATCATAAAGCGGGCTCGGAGGGTCTCGGTGTCATAGCCTCTCACATCATCGGGATGGCAGGCGGTCTGAATGGTGTATTGAATTTGTGCGTTCATGGAAAGTGTGCTGAGCAGCATGGCTGCGATAATAAGTGTTCTTTTCATATTGTTAATTGGCTTTTTCCGAAATGCTTTTCTTAATAATGGTCCTGCGGTTGAAGATGGCCAGGACGGTCGTGCCGATGACTAGGAGTCCGCAACCGATGAGTTTGAAATCATGCACCAGGTGGAAGATAACCCAGGAGAAGAGGCTGGAGGCGAAGTCCAGTGCACCGCCCTGGAATCCTTCGGGGATGGCTACGGCCGTGTCACCGGTGCGCTCATACACATCCTGCGCCGCCTGGGTGAAATAGGGGGCCAGGTCTGTTACGAAATACAAGCCGACGGTCAGTGCGACAAGGCCGATGAGGAAGGTCTTGACCACATTGCCCTTGGTGACAGGCAATACCATCGGGAAGACATAGAACATACCGGCAAGCGAGGCCAGGGGCAGGAACTGGTTGCCCGGAAGAATGACGGCCAGCAGCAGGGTGACCGGAATGAGCAGCAGCGAGACCACGAGCGTCGTAGGATGCCCGATGACCAGCGCCGGGCTCATGCCGATGCTGATGCCGGCGGAGTTCTTGAACCGGCGGGAGACCATCTCCTTGGTAGCCTCGGCAATCGGTTTCAAGCCCTCGATGAAGAGCCCGGTGATGCGCGGAATGAGTTCCATCACGGCGCCCATCTTGATACCGAGCCCGAGGATGCGGGGAATGCTGTCTACCAGGTCGGACCAGCTGCGGCAACTCAGGCAGCCGATGAGGATGCCCACCAGCACGCCCAGGAGCAGGGGCTCGCCGAGCACACCGAATTTCTTCTTCAACCCTTCCGCATCGATGTCCAGCTTGCTGAATCCGGGAATCCGGTCGAAGCACCAGTTGAGTCCTTCTGCAAAGGGAACGAATCCCTGGCAGAAAGGCTGCGGAATGGATATGCCGTCCATGTCTTTATAGTAGGACTGGAACTTTTTGGTGGTCAGGTCGGCCATCACCAGCGTGATGACAAAGCAGATGATGGCGGCAAAAAAGCCATACCAGATGCTGTCCGTCGCGAAATAGACGACCGCTCCGATGAAGGCGTAATGCCAATAGTTCCAAAGGTCGATATTGATGGTCTTCGTCGCCTTGACGAGCAGCAGCAGGATGTTGATGCCCAGGCAGACCGGGATGATGAAGGCGCCGACCGTGGGGTTGTAGGCCACGGAAGCCGCCGCCGGCCAGCCCATATCGAAGATGCCAAGTTGCAGGCCATAGATGTCCGTGACCTGCTTGAGCGGAGCACCCAGCGAAGAGGTCAGCAGGGCCGTCACTACGCTCAGGCCGACAAAACCGACGCCTACCAGCAGGCCGCTCTTGAGGGCCTTTCCGAATTTGATGCCGATGCACAGTCCCAGGATGGTGAACAGGATGGGCATCATCACAGCGGCCCCCAGGCCGATGATGTAAGAGAATACCTGTTCCATTACTTAGGCTGTTTTCCGATGTAGGCGAGAATACCGCCATCTACATACAAGATATGGCCGTTTACGGCATCAGAGGCGTGCGAGGCGAGGAATACGGCGGGCCCGCCCAACTCGTCCGGGTCCAGCCAGCGTCCGGCCGGGGTCTTGGCGCAGATGAAGCTGTCGAAAGGATGGCGGCTGCCATCAGGCAGCTTCTCGCGCAGGGGTGCGGTCTGGGGCGTGGCAATGTAGCCGGGGCCGATGCCGTTGCACTGGATGTTGTACTCGCCATATTCGGAGCAGATGTTGCGGGTGAGCATCTTCAGGCCGCCTTTCGCAGCGGCATATGCAGACACCGTCTCACGGCCCAGTTCGCTCATCATGGAGCAAACGTTGATAATCTTACCCTCACGGCGCTCCATCATCTCGGGAACGACGGCCGCCGAACAGATATAGGGACCGACAAGGTCGATGTCGATGACCCGCTGGAACTCTTCGCGCCTCATCTCGTGCATCGGGATGCGTTTGATGATGCCGGCGTTGTTGACCAGGATGTCAATCTGTCCCACTTCGGCGTGAATCTTCCCTACGAGTTCCTTGACGGCCCCTTCGTCGGTCACGTCGCAGACATAGCCGTGTACGTTGGCAATGCCTGCTTCCTTGTAGGCCTCGAGTCCTTTCTCCATAGACTCCTGATTCGAGGTGTTGAAAATGATGTTCTTTGCACCGGCTTCCACAAATGCTTTGGCGATGGCAAAGCCGATGCCATAGGCCGCACCGGTAATCCAGGCGTTTTTGCCTTCGAGTGAAAATGTGTTGGTCATATAATTATGATTTTAATGTTTGTTATTCTTAATCAATTGTATCCATTCGTCCAGGTCACGAATGCCGGCCTTGGACCAGCCGCTGCCAAACCAGTAGGTGAAGGTCTGGCCGGGGCGGTAGGTGCCGTATCCCAGTACGTGTCCGATGGCGCTTCCTTTGGGCTCGTCGAATGCTACGAAAGCGGAACGCTCGAATCCTTCGGGACGCACCGCGCCGCAGTAGATTTCTCCGTTCTTGCCGATGTTGCGGTCGCCCAAGTCGGCTACGGCGAGAACCTTGTCGTCAACATAGTAGCCGGAAGGGTTTTCCGCGTGAACAACGATGCCCACGACGACGGGACAGGGAGCATCCAGCCCGTCATAACTGATGTCCACCCGGTTGAGCCGGCTGCCGCTGTCCAGGGTGATGAGCCGGTGTTCGATGACCTCGCGTCCGTTCACGAAAATAGGTGAGTAGGTCAGGCGGACCTGAAAGCGCTTGGGGCCGTTCTCCAGTATCTCGGCCTCTTTCCAACACCAGGGATAGACAATGCCGCCGGCGCTGTCCAGCAGCGCGGCCGTCCCGCATCCCAGCGTGGGGCCGACCCCGTAGGAATCCATTCCGTCCCCGTGGTCGATATGGAAGGAAATGCGGTTGGGGCCCTTGCTTTTGTCGAAACGGTCGTGCATCACCGGATGGGTCACGCTCTTGGTGAATACGTCGTATCCGTAACTCTGCTCGCCTTTGGCTTGCAGGGCGGGGCCGAATGCCCGGTATCCGCTGAATTCGTTTTCCCAAATCAGGTCATCCTTGCGGTCAGGGCGGATTTCTCCGCAGGCAACGACCTCGCTTTGGCTGGCGCCGATAAGAGGCCATGCTGTGAAAAGTACTCCGTACAAAAAGACTCTGACAAATGATTTCATAACTTGACAATTATACGCTTTTCCAAGATTTATACCCTCGTTTTGGGCAGGTTGAAGACGTCCTGGATTTCTTTCATGGAGGCGTCGGTCATCCCTTCGGGGGTGAAGCCCATGTTCTTGGCGGACATATAGATGCAGGCGGCCTTGTTGAGCACGTCGGTCTGGTCGAAGGCATCCATCATATCCTTGCCGACTGCGACGGTGCCGTGTTTTTCCCAGAGGACCACATCGTATCTCTCCACTTTCTCCAGGGTGGCCTTGGCGAGGTCCACGGAAGAGGGGAGGGCATAGGGGACTACCCCCAGACCCAGGGGCGCGAAGGCCAGGGTCTCGGGTATCATCGACCAAAGGGTGTGGGTGAGGATGTCCTCGTCCAGGAAATGCGGGTTGTGCGACATCGCCACCAGTTCGATGGGATGGGTGTGCAGGGTGGCCTTGTAACCGCTGCCGCTGCTGATGAGCAAGTTTTGCAGAATCAAGTGCGTGGGCAGTTCCGAGGTGGGCTTGACCGGAGCGTCGGCGACCAACTCATAGGAGGCGCAGTCGGGGCAGATGCGGATGATGCTGCCGTTTGCCATCGGGTCGCGGGCCAGGTCGCGCATGCGCATATTGGTGCCTTTGCAGTAGAACCAGCAGCCCTGGAGAGCTGGGAGTTCGATGCCGATGGAGACGGGCTCGCCCAAGGCGGGGAGTGCGCGCATCTGCTCGTCGACGAATTCCGTCACATTGACGGTGAGGTTGCCCCCGTTGCGTTCCGCCCAGCCTTTTTGCCAGAGCATTCCGGCCACCTCGGCGGCCTGCGCCACCGCAGCGGCCAGACCCGCTCTTCCTTCCAATACGGAGCTCATAGACCTATCGTTTCAAAGTGACTTCTTTCTCGTAGGCTTCCACCTCTTTGAGGTAGGATTCGCCGACGGGCACGTTGTTGCGTTCGCAGAATTCGTCGTACACGGCGCCCCAAGGCATTGCTTTGGCTTCTTCCAGATAGGTGAGCACCTGGGCGGTCTTGCCTTCGAGTTCGTAGCGGCGGATGATGTCGGTGGGTTCGAGCAGAGCGCGGAGCATGCATTTCTGCGCGGCGCGGGAGCCGATGACATAGGCGCCGATGCGATTGATGGCGCCGTCAAAGTAATCCAGACCGTAGTGGACGCGTTCCAAAGCGCCGGCGCGGACAATTTCGCTGAAGAGGTCGAGGGTGCCGTCGTCCATCAAGGTGACGTGGTCGGAGTCCCAGCGGATGGGGCGGGAGACGTGCAACATCAATTCAGGCACAAATTGCAAGAGGGCGCTGACTTTGTCGGCCGGGCTCTCGGTGGGATGATAGTGGCCGGTGTCGATGGTGGGAATCTTGCCGTTCTTGGCCGCATAGGCGGTGTAGAAATCGTGGCTGCCCACGGTGAAGCTTTCCAGACCGATGCCGAAGACCTTGCCTTCGATGCAGTCTTTCATATTCTCTTTCTTCTCGGCGAAAATCTTGTCCAACGAATCCTTGAGCAGGGCGCGGTACATATAATGGTTGACGCTCTGGTCTTTGCAGCCGTCGTGTACCCACACGTTCATGATGCAGGGGTCGCCCTGGTTCTTGCCAATCGCATCGGCAATGGTGCGGCAGCGTTTGGTGTGCTCGATCCAGAAGTCGCGGATGGCTTTGTCGGGATGGGACAGGGAGAGGTTGCCGCTCTTGGGGTGGGAGAAGGAGGTGCTGTTGAAATCCAGCGGGGTGTCGTTCTCGCGGGACCAGTCCATCCAGCCCTGGAAATGCTTGACGTCCACTTCGTCGCGGTCCACTTTCTGTCCGCCGAACTCACCGTAGATCTCGTGGAGATTGAGGCGGTGCTTGCCGGGGATGAGGCTCTTGGCCTTGAGGATATCAGCGCGGAGCTCGTCGATGTTGCGGGCTTTGCCGGGATAGTTGCCGGTGGCCTGGATGCCGCCGGTCAGATCGCCCGTAGCCTCGAATCCGGCTACGTCGTCGGCCTGCCAGCAGTGCATGGAAAGATGGAAATCCTGAAGTTGGGCGAGCGCCTTTTCAGTGTCGATTCCCAGCGCGGCGTATCTCTCTCGCGCGAGCTCGTACATTTTACTCATGGGGTGTATAAATTTTAGTGTTAATGGATGCAAGAATATCTTTGCGGCTCAGTCCCGCCTGGAGCATCACGTTGCCCAGGGCCGTTCCTTCGGCCGGTCCGGCCACGACGCGCACGCGGCAGACATCGGCCGTCAGCTGGTCCATCAGGTCGTTCTGGGAACCACCGCCGATGATGTGCAGGGTGTCAATAGGGGTGGGAGCCAGGCCTTGGAGTTTGCGGAAGACCTCGGCATATTTGGCCGCGAGGGAATCGTAGATGAGCCGGGTCATCTGGTCGTCCCGCAGGTCGTGCCCGACTTGGGCCAGGATGGCCGCCGGCATGTTCTGCGGCGTGGCGAAGGCCGGGTCGTCCGGGTCGATCAGGGATGTCTCGCGGTCGGGGCACTCCCGGGCCATTTGCTCCAGTTCCTTATAATTATAATCGCGGCCTTCCTTGCGCCATTGGGCCAGGCATTGCTCGATGATCCACATTCCGGTGATGTTCTTCAGCAGGCGAATGTCGCCCTTGGCGCCGCCTTCGTTGGTGAAGTTCAGGCGGAAGGTCTCGTCGCTGATGACGGGTTCGGGCGTCTCGATGCCCATCAGGCTCCAGGTGCCGCTGCTCAGGTACGCGAAGTTCGCATTGACGGCAGGTACGGCGGCGACGGCGGAACCGGTGTCGTGGCCGGCTACGGCAATCACGGGGACAGGGCCGAGGCCGGTCTTATCAGCGACTTCCTTCGAGAGCGGACCGACTTTCGTGCCGGGCAGTACGAGGGCGGGGAATTGCTCTTTGCGCAGGCCGCAAATCTTGAGAATCTCCTCGTCCAATTCCTTGGTGCGGGGATTCATCAGGCCGCTGGTGGACAGAATCGTGTACTCGCAGACCATTTTGCCGGTCAGCAAGTAGGACAGGGCGTCGGGGATAAACAGCAGTTTGTCAGCCGCGGCCGTTTCTTCTTTGCGGGCGTAAGCCTGGAATACGCTGTTGAAATTCATAATCTGGATGCCCGTCCGCTTGTACAATTCCTCGCGCGACATTTCCCGGAAGAATTGTTCGGGAACGCCCTGGGTGTAGGGGTCGCGATAGGCTCGCGGCATCGATACTTTCCCTTCGGCGTCGACGCAACAGAAATCCACGCCCCAGGTGTCGATGCCAATCGACTCGATGGGCTTGCCGGCCGCTTTGCCGAGGCCTTCAAGGATTTCTTTTTCCAGTACGAAAATGTCCCAGAAATACTTCCCGTCCTTCTCTACCAGCGGGGTAGGGAAACGGTGAAGCGTCTCCATCTCGATTTTCTTGCCATCCCATACAGCCAGAATAACCCGTCCGCTGGTGGCGCCCAGGTCTACAGCCAGATAATTTTTCATTACAGCGTCCTTTTAATTTCCGTGATGGTGAAGGCCTCGACGACGTCACCAATCTTGATGTCGTTGAAGTTCTCGATGTTCAAGCCGCATTCCATACCGCTGACCACTTCTTTCGCGTCGTCTTTGAAGCGTTTGAGACTGCCCAGTTCGCCGGTATAGATGACAATGCCGTCGCGGATGAGCCGGACCTTGTTGGTACGGTTGATCTTGCCTTCGCGCACGATACAACCGGCGATGGTGCCGACCTTGCTGATCTTGAAGGTCTGCTGGATCTCGGCCGTACCGGTGATTTCCTCTTTCTGCTCGGGCGCGAGCATACCTTCGATACCGTCTTTGATTTCGTTGATGGCATCGTAGATGACGGAGTAGAGGCGGATTTCGATTTCCTCTTTCTCAGCCAGTTTGCGCGCGGCGGCGCCGGGACGCACCTGGAAGCCGATGATGATGGCGTCGGAGGCGGCGGCCAGCAGGACGTCGCTCTCGGAGATGGCACCCACGGCTTTGTGGATGACATTGACGCGCACTTCTTCGGTAGAGAGTTTGATGAGGGAGTCGGAGAGGGCTTCGATGGAACCGTCCACATCACCTTTGACAATGACATTGAGTTCCTTGAAGTTGCCGATGGCGATGCGCCGTCCGATTTCTTCGAGGGTCATATGCTTCTGCGTCTTGATGCCCTGGATGCGAATCAGCTGCTCGCGTTTGTTGGCGATATCCTTGGCTTCCCGTTCGTCGGCCATGACGTTGAATTTCTCACCGGCCGTCGGGGCTCCGTTCAGACCGAGGATGGACACCGGGGTCGAAGGACCGGCTTCCTGGATTTTCTGTCCGCGCTCGTTGAACATCGCTTTGACGCGGCCGTAATAACTGCCGCTGAGCATCATGTCGCCCACATGGAGGGTGCCGTTCTGCACCAGAATGGTCGCCACATAGCCCCGTCCCTTGTCAAGGGCAGATTCGATGACGGCGCCGCTGGCCCGTTTGGAAGGACAGGCCTTGAGTTCCAGGATGTCCGCTTCCAAAAGCACCTTTTCGAGGAGTTTGTCCACATTGAGGCCTTGCTTGGCGGAGATTTCCTGGCACTGGTATTTGCCACCCCATTCTTCCACGAGGATGTTCATGTTAGAGAGTTGCTCGCGAATCTTGTCGGGCTGGGCACCGGGCTTGTCAATCTTGTTGATGGCGAACACCATCGGGACGCCGGCCGCCTGGGCGTGGTTAATCGCCTCTACGGTCTGGGGCATGATGGCGTCGTCCGCAGCAATGATGATGATGGCGACGTCTGTCATCTTGGCGCCGCGGGCACGCATGGCGGTAAAGGCTTCGTGACCCGGCGTGTCGAGGAAGGTGATGTGACGGCCGTCCTCGAGTTTGACATTGTAAGCGCCGATGTGCTGGGTGATACCGCCGGCTTCACCGGCAATGACGTTGGATTTGCGGATGTAGTCGAGCAGGGAGGTCTTGCCATGGTCCACGTGACCCATCACCGTGATGACGGGCGGGCGGGAGACGAGTTCCCCTTCCTCCTCTTCTTCCTGCGAAATGATGTCAGAGAGTTCCGCCGTGACAAATTCGACCTGATAGCCGAATTCTTCGGCCACGAGCACCAGGGTTTCCGCATCCAGACGCTGGTTGATGGACACCATGATGCCCAGGGACATGCAGGCGCCGATAACGGAAGTGACCGGCGTGTTCATCATCGTGGCCAGGTCGTTCACCGTCACGAATTCCGTGACCTTGAGCACCTTGTTGGCCATTTCCTGCTGCTCCATCTCCTCCTGCATCTTGTTGGCGGCCGCTTCGCGTTTTTCCTTGCGGTATTTCGCGCCGAACGTGTTCTTGCTCTTGCTTTCGTTCATCCGGGCGTAGGTCTCCTTGATCTGCTTCTGGATTTCCTTCTGCATTTCTTCTTCCTCGGCCGCGGTCAAGACGGGCTTGGCCATCTCTTTGCCCCGGCGGCGTTTGCCCTGACCGGGCGCAGGAGTGTTGTTTTTCTCGTTCTTGCGGTTTTCTTTGCGGGACGGCGTATCTACGGCGCTGACCTTTGAGATATCCACCTTGCCGCCGCCGATACGTTCGCGTTTTTTGCCTTTCTTCGGAGTGGCGAACTGGCTGAGATCAATCTTGCCGACGACGGCGGGGCCGCTCAGCTTGGGAACCTCAATGGACACCTCACG
Organism: Bacteroidales bacterium; assembly: GCA_017962705.1. GTDB lineage: Bacteria > Bacteroidota > Bacteroidia > Bacteroidales > UBA932 > Cryptobacteroides. The sequence continues at coordinate 4,410 of JAGCUV010000022.1, read as the reverse complement.
GACGGCAGGGGCGTTTTCTTCCACGGCGGAAATCTCAGCAACAACGCTTTCGGGCGCTTTTTCTTCCACCGTCGTCTCCGCCGGTTTCTCTTCCGTCGCCATCGGGCTTTCTACGGGCGCTTCTTCCTGCGGGACAGGGGCTTCCTCCTTTTTCTTCTTTGTCTTCTTGAATTGGTCCAAGTCGATTTTGCCTGTGATTTTCAGGGAGACCGCCGCATCTTCTTTCGGCGTTTCTTCGCTCTTGGCCTCTTCCTTGACCGCTTTGGGGGCAGCCGCTTTGGTTTTCGGCTCGGCCTTGGCTTTGGGGACCGGAATCTCCACCGTCTCTTTCGGGGCCTCTTTGGGGGCTTCTTTGGGTTCACCGCCCAAGATGTTTTGCTTGATTACGACTTCGCTCGGAGCATCTTCCTCTTCCGCAGCATCTTTCTTGCGCCCTGCGTTTTCAATAATCTCTTTGTACTTGATGACGGTCTTCTCGGCTTCCTGTTTGGCCTTTTGCTCACTGCCAAACTCGGCGACCAGTTTCGACCGTACGTCATCGGGCACTTCCACCTTGGCATTCGGGTTCCCTTCTTCGACACTGACGCCGTTGTTCTGCAGGAACTCGATGACGGTGCTCAGGCCGATGTTGAATTCTTTTGCAAGTTTACTGATTCTGATTTCAGCCATATTTCTTTATTTAGTCTTCAAATTCAGCGCGGAGGATGGCGAATACTTCCGCAACGGTTTCATCTTCAAGGTCAGCCCGGCGGGCGATGTCTTCCGGCGTCTGGGCGAGTACGCTCTTGGCGGTGTCGCAACCGATGGCCTGCAAGCGCTCGATAATCCACTGGTCGATGCCGTTGCCATATTCTTCGTTGCTCGGATTGTCATTGGAGAATTCGCTGAGCAACACATCGTCTTCTTCTTCCTCCTGGGCGGGGGCGTCTCTCCAGACCTCGATTTCCTTGCCGACGAGCATGCTGGCGAGGCGGATGTTGCAGCCGCCCTTGCCGATACCCTTCTTGACTTCTTCGGGAAGCATGAACACTTTGATCTTGTTCTCTTCGGGGCTCAGCACGATGGAGGAAATCTTGGCGGGGTTCAGGGCGCGCTGGATCAACAACTGGGTGTTGGTGGTCCACTGAATGACGTCGATATTCTCGTTGCGCAGCTCCTTGACGATGCCGATGATGCGGGCTCCCTTGACGCCGATGCAGGCGCCGATGGGGTCGATGCGCTCGTCATAACTCTCCACGGCCACTTTGGCGCGTTCTCCCGGGATGCGGACCACCTTCTTGATGGTGATGAGCCCGTCGAAAATTTCAGGTACTTCCTGTTCGAAAAGTTTCTCGAGGAATTCGTTGGAGGTACGGGAGAGGATGATGTACGGCGTCGCATTGTTTTTCATCTCCACATCTTTGATGATGGCGCGGACGATGTCTCCTTTCTTGAAGTGCTCTCCCTGAATCTGCTCGCTCTTGGGCAGGTGCAGCTCGTTGTGGTCCTCGTCCATCAGCAGGACTTCCTTGTTCCAGGACTGATAGACTTCGCCGGTGAACAGGTCGCCCTTCTTGGCGAGATACTTGTTGTACAGGTTGGCACGCTCGATATCCATAATGCGTCCCTGCAGGTTCTGGCGCAGGTTCAGGATGCCGCGACGCCCGAAATCCTTCATCGAAATCTTCTTCACATATTCGTCGCCTACTTCAAAGTCGTCTTCTCCCATCTCTTCCAACTGGGCGACGGTAATCTGGCTTACGGGGTTCTCCACTTCCTCGACAACGTCGAACTTCTGGTAGATTTCGCAATCGCCCCGGTCGACATTGACGATAATGTCAAAGTTGTCGGCGCTTCCGTAGGTTTTCGCCAGTTGGGTTTTGAAGACGTCTTCGAGGACGCCCATCATCGTGTTGCGGTCAATGTTCTTCTGTTTCTTGAACTCTGCAAACGCATCTTTCAGACTTGTTTTTTCTTCCATGGTGTTATTGGTTGTTTAATTTATCTCAATGTAGGGCCGTATGGAAACTACTTGTTCCATCGGAATATCTTCGTGTTTTTCTACTTTCACTTTCTTTTTGCTCCCTTCCACTTTCTCAAGGGCCGTATAATGCAGGATGACTTGCTGCCCGTCCGCCGCTTCGAGTGTCGCGACAAGCTTGCGTCCTCCTTTGATCCACGCCTCCACGCGGGACCCCAGGGCTTTGTTGAACTGCCCCTGAACCCTGAACGGCTGGTCCAGACCGGCGGAACTGACCGTCAGGGAATAGTCTTCCTTTTCCCGGTCGAAAGCCGCCTCAAAAAGCTCGGAAACGGCCACGCAGTCATCCATACATACGCTGCCTTCCTCTTTCTCCAGGGTCAGGACAACATCGTTGTCCGCGCTGACTTGAATGTCAACAAAAAACATTTTTCGTGCAACGATTTGCTTCTCTATTGCATCCTTAATCTCGATAATGTTCATCTGACCAGTGTGTCGGGTACAAAATAAGGGGACCGCCTGTCCCCTCGTCTATTCGACTGCAAAGATAAACAATTATTTTAATATATATGCAGTTTATTGCATAATTTTGTACAAATTTAGCGTAATGGAACTGAAAGCCAAACAAATTGCAGAGGTCCTGGAGGGCCGTGTGGACGGAGATCCCGAGGTGAGTGTCAGGACTTTTGCCCGGATTGAAAGCGGTAAACCGGGCGCAATCTGCTTCTTTGCCAACCCCAAATATGAAAAATATGTCTATACCAGCAATGCCTCCATCATTCTGGTGAACGAGACCTTTGTGCCCCGCCAGCCGGTTGCGGCTACGCTCGTGCGTGTGAAGGACGCCTATAGTGCCGTGGCGGCCCTGCTCGATTATGTGACAGCGCAGAAAAAGGCTTACAAGCGTTATCGCGGGCGTTACAGCGTCATCAAGTTTTCCGCCAAACTCGGCCAAAAAGTGTATGTGGGGGAGCAGTGCTATATCGGCGCCCATACGAAAGTCGGTTCTTATACTAAAATTTATCCGCAGTGCTACATCGGCGACAATGTCACCATCGGTGAGTACTGTGTTTTCTATCCCGGTGTCAAAATCGCGTCCGGTACCATCATTGGCAATAACGTCATTCTGCAGCCCGGCGTGGTGATCGGAGGAGAAGGTTTCGGTTTCGCCCCGCTTCCGGACGGTTCCTACAAAAAGATTGCCCATACCGGCAATGTCATCATCGAAGATGACGTGGAAATTCAGGCCAATACCACGGTCGATCGTTCGCAGATGGGTTCCACCATTATCCACAAGGGAGCCAAGATCGACAACCTCTGCCAGATCGCCCACAATGTGGAAGTCGGGGAGCATACGGTGCTTTGTGCGCAGACCGGTATCGCCGGTTCGACCAAAATCGGCAACTATTGCACCCTCGCCGGGCAGGTGGGCATCGTCGGCCATTTGCAGATTGCGGACCACACCACCGTGGCCGCCAAGAGTTCCATTATCAAATCTATCACCGAGGAGGGAAAAGCCTTCCAGGGCACCCCGGGTTTTGAGCATAGCGAATTTTTGCGTGCGTATGTGAGATTTCGTCAAAGCGGAAGAGATAATAAGAAATAATTTGTTATATTTGCGGTCGTTTTGAAGAGATGGGACTGATAATGTACCAACAAACCTTAAAAAAGAACTATTCATTCGAAGGAAAAGGCCTTCATACAGGGAAAGCTGTCCGTATGACAATCGCTTCCGCCCCCGTAGACAGCGGCATTCGTTTCGTCCGTACGGATATCGGTCCTGACGCCATCGTTGAAGCGTTGGCTACAAATGTGACCAATACAGCCCGGAGCACCACCCTCACGCAAAACGGCGTCAATGTCATTACCGTCGAGCATATCCTGTCCGCCCTTACGGGTCTGGGTATAGACAATGCTCTCATCAGCCTGGACAACGAGGAAGTTCCCATTCTGGACGGTAGCGCCAAGCCCTATTGCGAGGCCATCCTGGTCGACGGAACGCTGAAGCAGGATGCCGAGCGCCGCTACATCACGCTGGACAAGGAAATCGTCTATGAGGACGCGGTCAAAGGTATCAAGGTGACGGTAACGCCCGCTGAGCAGCCTTCCTACGATATTTGCGTGGATTTCAACTCCAAGGTGGTCGGCGTCCAGAATGCCCACTGGGACCCTTCGATGGACTATGCCGGCGAGATTGCCTGCTGCCGTACTTTCGTTTTTTTCCACGAAATCGAATATCTCTTCAATAACAACCTGATCAAGGGCGGCGATATCGACAACGCCATCGTGATTATCGAACATCCCGTTCCTCGCGAGCGGATTGAGAACCTGTGCAAGGGCTTGTCAATCCCTGTTCCGCAAAACACCTCTGTCGGCTATCTTGACGGTCTCAAGCTGCATTTCGACAACGAATGCGCCCGTCACAAGATGCTCGATTTGATGGGGGATTT
>JAGCUV010000021.1 GCA_017962705.1 Bacteroidales bacterium | reverse complement strand
CTTTGCCATCCAGCCACCGTTGGCGTACTGGAAGAAATCCGCACCGGGCGCCACGGTCAGGTCCATGTCGGTCGGATCCAGGGCCGGCGCCTTCGTTTCCTTGGGCTGGCAGGCCGCCAGCATCATCACAGGAATCATAACAACCAATAACTTTTTCATATCTCAATAATGAATTGTGATCTTTGCAAGAACTTACAAAGATAATTGATTTCCTGTGTATATGTTACAATGAAGAACGGAAACACAACAAATACTGCCTTCCACAAAGATGAGATACGGTCGTGATTCGCTGCCAGGCAGTTGCGCTCTCCCGGGAAAATTCTGTACATCCAAGCAGGTTGCGGCACTCCAGAACCAGTTCGAATTTCTGGAATCTCCATCCGGCAGACACGTCCAGCAAGGGCGTGTTGGTGATACGGGTGCCGGGGACCTGTTGCCAAAGACCATGCCCGAGCACCCCTAGTGTCAACTGACGAATCGGACGGACGGAGATGTTCCCTTCGAAATTCCAGGTGTGGCTGTGGGTTGAGACTTCCCCGTGGATATCCGTCCAGATATGACTGCCCCGTGCTTCTGCGGAGAACCATGTCGTTGGATTGAAGCGTAGCGCCAGTTCGCTGGTCAGCGAGAAATCAAGGTAGTGAGCGGCATTGCCTTGCAAGTAATCATTCCGGTTACCCCAAATTGCAGAACAGGACAGGTCAACTACGAACATCTTCGTCCCAAAGTATTTGGTCATTCTTCCGTTCAGGGAATAGGTGTCGTCGCTCGTGGTAATGGGTAGATAACTGCGCAGACTTAACATTTCATTGTATTCGTAGGAAGCCGCGCGATTGTTTGTCTGGCACGAGTAATTTCCAGACAGAGAGGTATAGAACATGTTTGGGTTGTCCGAAAAGCGCAATTGCACAAAAGCTGTAAACCGGTCCGTTTGTCTCAAGGCGTCTCGTTTAGCCAGGGTGCGCCAATCCTGCATAATGTAAGTGTCCAGCAGCGATTCCGCTGCAGAATAAGATTTCGAATAAGACGCAGATGCGTTGATATCCCAGACCTGATTCAACCGCACAGATACGGAAACAGACGGAGAGAAGTCGGGAACGAGCATTGTCCGGCCCTGCGTGGAGAGTAAGGAGAGGGCGCCGGGTAGGGAGATCGACCATTGGCTGACTCCCCAGAACAACGTGCTGCGGAGACTAAAATGCGGATGAATGGCCAGGATACCAATTTGCTGATGTACATCGGGAATGCCTTGTCCTGCCAGGCCTGACAGTTGGACCTCGGTGCCGCTATAGGACAGATTGAGTCCTGCGATGCCGCTCCAGCGGAGTGCTCCAGTCTTGAAATCGAATCCGGCCGTATTCTCGGAGCGAAAGAGGTTCTCCGCCAACTCCTGCGTGGCGTTGTATGCAGACGTTTCGTAGTCTGCCCGGTGGTTGTTTCGGATGAATTTGGTGTTGGATGTGATCGTCAAGGCCTGGTTTTCGTGAATCCGGGTGGTGAGGCGGAGCTGGTTGTCGATTTTGAACGAGGGTAGTTCGTATTGTTGGGAATAGGGGCCGTTCTGTGAAAGGGCCGAAACAGCATTGCGCCATTGTCCGGTCACCTTAATCTCATCGGAGAAATAGTGCGTCTCGTCATTGTTCTCCCAACCGGCGGTCAGGTCGGTATAATAGCGTAGATCGCTCAAGGCCCGTTGCTCCTCAATGACCATGGGTTTCCCCTCGTCAAAGAAGATCTCCTCCCGCGTTACAGATTGCTCGCGGAAACGCTCGGCCGCGCCGTTCAAGCTGATTCGAAATTGGCGGGTATTACTCTGTTTTGTGAGGTGATTGAGGGAGACGATTCCGGACAGATTGTCATACCAATAGGGTTGTGGAAGTGGTATTTCCGTCCGTTTGGGGCGCAGCTCCGTTGCGAAATCGGAATCTGCATTTTGTGTGTCCAACACAAAGGACTTCACCTTGCCGAAATACTGCTGTTCTTGAATCTCGCGCAGGATGTCATTCCCGACGTTGTTTCCCTTGATGAGAAACAGATTCTGAGATGTCTTGGCGAAGCGGCTCAACATGGCTTGCGCGCTGAAAAGTGGGAGGGGAGGGGCGCCTATGGCGGCCGTTGCCCCGAAGGTCCAGGTACCCCGTTCGTTCTCTTTCAAAATGATGTTGATAGCACTTTCCCCTGTCAGATTGATCCCTTGGAGGGCACGAATCGGCTGATGTCGCTGAAGGACTTCCACCCGGGCGATTTTGTCGGAGGCGAGGTTCTTTGTTACGATGCCGTATCTGTTGCCCATTAAGTCCATACCCTCGACGTAGAATTTGTTGATTGGGTGCCCGTTGTGGTAGATGGTCCCGGAACTGGCATTGACCGAGATGCCCGGAAGCTTGTCCAGAAGCTCTCCCAGGATGCGTTCGTTGCCGTCCGCAAAAGCCTGTGCAGTGTAAGAGAGTGTATCGCCGTGTTCCTCAATCACACTGGCGCGGACTGCAGCGGCAGAGATCTCAAATGTGGCTGGGATCATGTTAATGGCAAGCGCGTCGGAGAAGGTTGTTATGTCCTGATGGTAAACTTTATATCCCAGCAGGGTAGCGCTGATGGATGTCGGGGTTCTGCTGTACGGTATACTGAATGTGCCGTCCTCTCCGGTGTAAGTGCTGCCAGCGGACGTATTGTCTATGTAGATGGTTACGAAGACCCCGGAGAGGGTTTCCTGACTCTCCCCGTCCCGGACTGTCCCATGGAGGATTGATTGCTGCTGGGCATGAGCCGACCCTCCTGTGAAAAGGGACAGGGTCAACATAAAGCGATATATTAATTGTCCGGTTTTCATATGCCAGATCTATTTCTTCCAGTAGTTCGGAGGGATGATGGAAAGATAGTCAGGGCGGTCCAACGAGGCGTCTTGTCTGGAACCGTCATTCCGAATCATGTACCCTGCGCCAGACAGTAATTGCATGCCGATGAGTTGGTCGTGGTACTGGCTGGAAACATGTGTGCGAGTGGCCATCTGGTCTGCTTTCTCGAGAGGGAAGGACGCAAAGTAGTTCCCCCGACGATTCTGTTTCCGTTTCTTAATGCCAGCGAGTATGGTTGAAAAAACATCATATCGTCCGGATACGCAGCGTTCCATCCATCGGAGCTCGAACACAAAATATTTGTTGGTGTCTTCTGCTGAAACAATCAAGCCCGGGAGGCCCCGAAGCAGCCAGGGGCCTGCGCAGAATGGAAGGTCCTCAGCGTACCAGGCCGTCCAGGTGCGCCCCAGATAGCGTGTGTATGCCTTTTTGCAGAGATATCCTGATATTTCTTGAGTTTCATTTGTCAGCTCCCATTTCGGAGGCGGAAGGGTGGCGTTTCCTTCAATATTGACGAAACCATGATTATAATGGATTCGAACGGCATTTGTCTGATGGTCAATAAAACAGATCCAGTCTCGAAATCCTTTTCCTGACAAGTCATAGATTTCTCCATACGCCTTGTCGTTCACTGTATTGCCGTGCTTGTCGAATGCTATCAGCTCCAGAGAATCTCTTTGGTAGGTTGCGTCGCTGTAAAACAAGGCATTCTTGCCGTCAAAATCCATGGTCATATCTGCATTCAAATTATACCCCTTCATGGTAGTGTCGGCTTTGTGGTAGAATAAATAGGTTACTCGCACCGCTTCTTGGGCGGTGCAGGTAAAAGCCGTAAAACACAGGACTACCACCAGCAGCCTGTGTAGATTAGTGACTATATTATTTCTCTTATTCATCAGGGTGCATTACTTGTTGCCCGCAAATAGTAGATTCGAGAAAATCATGATAGTTTACCAATGATTTCAGCTCGTGCGAGCCAGCCGGTGGTGAGGAGAATCCCAGCACAAAGTGCGGAGAGGAGCATTTTTTCTTTCTTTTCATAAAAAGAGTTTTTGGGTGAATAAATTGTATTTTATTTGGCATCGCCAAACTTCACCCAAAGAAAAGAATGAAAACCCATGATTTTGAGAAAGTACGCAAAAGCGGCGTTACAACGTAGTCTTGAAAACCACGCCGAGAGGAAAGAATCTACGTGGCCGGTGATGCGAAAACGGCGTTGTAGGCGGCTGTATGGCCGTTGTAACGCTTTGTTAAATCAGATCAAGAATAACGGCCTTATCCGCGAAATCCGAGGCCTCGATAGCGCGGCGGAGCCGGTATTTCCTGATACGAATGTTGCCTTTGGACAGGTCCATCAGAAAGGCTATTGTAGAGCTTTCAAAGCCGGCGATAAGGTATGTCAGGAACCGGATGTCCTGTTCCCGGAACTGTGGGAAAGCAATGCGGATTCGGGAAATGATACCGTTGAGGTCCCGGTCAATGCGACGTTCGAAATCCTTGTTGTGAACATGGGTGATTTCGCTCAGGATTGTGTCTAGTTGCTCCGAATAGGCTTTGCTGGCCCGGACCTTGAATTCGCCAACCCTGCCATCGGAGATAAAAGGCTCCGCAAGGCGCCCGATGGCTGCAAATTGGGATTGGTACTGAGCGGCAAACAATTGCCGGAAAGAATTCGAGCCGCGAGTTTGCTCGCTGAGCATTCGACGGGATTCCTCTGCGGCGGTAATCAGACGGTCAATCTGCTGTTGTTGCTTCTGGCGATAATGGAGGAACAACAGTGTCCCCAAACAAATAAGAAGAAACACGCCGGTCAGGAGGAACCAACCGCGAATGCGCAGGACGCGGGCCTCCTGGTTAGAAAGTTCGGCGGCTTGCTGATAATAGTCGCACTCCGTTTTAAAGATGGATGGAGCCAGGCTCGTATTCTCAAGGTTCATGGCGTAATAGGCGGAAGAGAGTGCCTGAAGGGCTTTTCCATCGTCTTTTTTAGCCTGTGCTATCTTGGCGCGAAGGTACAAAACATTGGCGCTTGGGGCCCAGGTGTCGATGGTTTCGATGAGTTTGTCGGCTTTGTTGATGTTGCCCGTATTAATCAGGCAAAGGGCATAGCGGCAGTAACTCTCATTTGATAGTACGTCCCAGTTTGCTTGGAATATCTTGTCATAAAGGTCGCGGGCTTTAACATAGTTCGGGATGGATTGATCGGTCAAGATGTCGGCATGCAAGGTCATTGCCTGTAAAGAAAGACTGTCCAGGTCGGGTCTTCCGGAATATACCGTCAGGCAAAGGGAGTCGGCTTTTTTGTAGTTCGAGTTATTCCAGTAGGCTCTGGCCAGATTGTAGTTGGCGAGACGCAGGCGACTAGAGTTGCCCGTACTCTGGAATACTTCGGCGGCCTTCCTGAAAGCGTCCAATTCTTCCAAGAAATTTTGCGTCTTGCGGTATAGGATGCCTTCGTAGAGGTGGGCCATGCCGAGATACAAGGAGTCTCCCAGGGATTCTGCCATTGGGAGTACTTGTTGGAAAGCAAGATGTGCCTGGGCGTATTTGTTTGCTTCAAGATGCTGTTTCCCTTGATAATATAGGCCCTTCATGTCTTGCTCGGAATGGGACGTGCCACATCCCAAAGCAGACAGGATGGATAACGCAAGCAACAGCGTGAAGCGCGAGATTCTTTTCATCGACCAAAAATATGGATTATTTGTGATTTTTCCGATATTTGCGGATAAATGAACCAGAAAGCCATCGATATCCTCCGGCGTTACGCCGTGGCCACCGTGGGCCTGATCTTCGTGGCACTCGGCGTGGCGCTGTCGATCATCTCCAACCTCGGCACGGCCCCGCTGTCGTGTCCGGCCTACGTACTCAACCTGCGCTGGCCGGCCCTCTCCGTGGGTACGTTCACGCTCCTGGTG
>JAGCUV010000020.1 GCA_017962705.1 Bacteroidales bacterium | reverse complement strand
GGCCAGGCATAGTTCAGACCGATGCCCAGCAGCACGGGCAGCAGCATCAGCAGGATATTCTGACCGATCAAGTTGCCCACAGGAAGGGAAATTCCTGCCGTCTCTCCAACCAGGGAGGTCGTCCAAGCCATAATGAAAGGAATGGTGACCAGCGTGATGACACTGCTGAGGGCGGTCAGCGTAACGGACAGGGCCACATCACCTCCGGCCAGCCGGGAGAACACATTGGAAGAACTTCCGCCCGGGCAGCAGGCAATCAGCACCAGCCCGATAAAAAATACCGGCGGCAAGCGGAAGAGAAATGCGAGAGAGAGAGCCAGCAGCGGCAGCAGGACCAACTGACCGAGCAGTGCCACGGCAATAGGACGGGGACTCCGGAAAACTTTTACAAAATCACCCAAGCGCAAAGTCAGCCCCAGATCGAACATCAGGAGCGTCAGAATGGGCAGCACTATCCAAATCGTATTCATCAGCCAGCGAAAGAATGTCTAATTTTTACTTTCCCGGCACAAAGATAATCTTCTTTTCTCTTTCGGCAATTATCCGTGCAAGAATCGTGGTAGTTTTTTCAACTATCGCTATAAAATCCCTCTAAATATTAAAGTTACTTTGCCGAGTGAAAATTTTGTTCATATGAAAAATAAAAAGTACACCCAACCCCATTGCAAGACCTGCTTGTTGAGAACAAGCCAAGTCCTGATGGTCTCCAACGGCGGAGACAAAGAAGACTACACGATTGTAGACATGTTTGACAACGATTAATCCCAAGCGCTATGAAAACGAAAAGATTCTTGACAGTATTCGTTATGGCGGCGTTCCTGGTCGCATCCTGCGCCAAAGAGACGACACCCGCCACGCAAGAGAATATCAATTCCGACACCCCCGCCCAAGAGCAAGGCGGCGTAGTGGTCAACCCCGACGGGACGCTCACCCTGACCTTCACCTCCGATGCGACCTCCAAGACCAGTCTGGCCTCCGACGGCAAGACCGTCAACTGGGTTGCGGGAGACGAAATCCGTTTCTGGGGCGGCGAAACCACCTACGATGCTACCGCCCAGTCCAGCGAGCACTACACGACTTTTTCAAGCATTACAGTTCCCGAAGAACTGAGCGAATTGTATGTGACCTACCCGGCCGGCATCGCCACCCAATGCGAAGAGGGTACGCTCTCTATCAAGTTCCCTTCCAACCACACGGACGGCGGATTCGCCAGCACGGATTTCTCTGTGGCCAAAGCCGTCAAGACCAGCGGCGCCTGGAACACCTCCCTCCATTTCAAGAACATCGCCTCCCTGCTGCAAGTCAGTCTCTCGGACAACGAAGTTACCCAACTCTCGGTCGAGGGTCTGGACGGAGAAACGATGGCCGGCACATTGCCCGTGTCCTTCGACGCCTCCGGCGATTTGGTATTCGGCGAAGTTAGTTCCGCCTCCACGAAGGTCAACCTCTCCGTTGACGGCGCCGGGGAATACTTCATCCCCGTCATCCCGGGGACGGTCAGCAACGGATTCCGCGTGACGATGCTCAAGGGCAGCGACCCCCAGCTTCCTTTCACCTTTGTCGGCTCCTACACCCTGGCGGCCGGACAGATTACCAAGCTTAAGGACGTCGACCAGCACAACGGACAGTTCTACGTCACCCCGTCCGGCTCCGGCCTCAAGGGCGGTACCGGCTGGAACAACGCCATGTCCGCCGCCCAGTTCAAGGACTTTATTGAAAACGGGGGAAACCAATTCCTGATTAAGGGAGCCACTTTCCATTTCTCTGCTGAGGAATTCACCTTCGGAGATTATGTTCAGCCTGACTTCTCGGGACACAGCGAAGTTGATTTCACCCTCGAAGGAACCCGTTCCGGCTCTGCGATGACCACCTTCATCGGCGGCAGCGGCGATCCGGCCGGTATGCTCTGGCCCAAGGCAAGTGCCAATGTCACCGTCAAGAATGTCAAATTCACCGGGACCAACGGCAACTCCAACCGTGCGGCCATTCGCGTCAACACTTCATCCGCGAAACTGCAATTGGAGAATTGCGTTTTCGAGAACAACCAAACCAGCGGACAAAGCGGCGCCATTAACCTGATCCAAGGTACGGCCACCATTACGAACTGTGAATTTACAGGCAATAGTTCATCTACTGGCGGAGCGTCCATTCACGTGGAAAATGCAACTGCGACCATCAAAGGTTGTACATTCACCGGCAACAGCGGTGACGGCAACGCCCTGCATCTTACCAAACCCGCTGCAGTCGTAACCATGGAAGACTGCGAGATTTCCGGTGGAGATAAGTGTACTGTCTATGGCGTGAATGCAAACACCGTTTCTTTCACCCGTGTTAATTTCCACGATAATCATGCAGCGGACGAAAGCGGCGCCGCAGGATGGCTTGAAGGAGCGGGAACATACACCTTCACGGATTGTGAATTCGTAGACAATAGCGCTGATTGGCGGGGCGGGGCCATCGTCATTGCTTCCGGCAATGTACACGCGTCTTTCACCGGCGGCAAATTCCAGGGCAACCATGCCGATGGTGTCAGTCACACAGATTCCGCCGGTGGAGCCATTTATGCGTACGGTACTGATGTTTGCGTTGATTGCAGCAACGTGCTTTTCAAGTCTAACTATAGCAATGTTGGATCCGATGAATACGCCGGAGGAATAATCCGTGTGGAACAAGATGGCGGTATTGCCCGCTTTGATGGTTGTGTATTCGATGGCAATTATTCGTATCGAAACAAATCCGCAAATGCAGCCTGCGCTGCCATTGTCAGTTCCAGGACGAAGGCGCCTATTTATTATTTCAACGCCTGCGAATTCAAGAATAACGCAAGTGGTACTTATGCAGGTACGGGTTCAAAATACGGTATGGTAATGGCAACCTATACCGGTTGTACCATTGCTATGAACAACTGTTCTATGCATGACAATTATGGCGGCAGAAATACAGATGCCATGGAGTGGATATACATTGATAGCGCCTCCTCGAAACTTATCATTTCTAACAGTTCTATTATCGGCGAGGCTACCAAGAAGTCAGGCGCAAGCGGAACTCCTGGCCGTCCGACGCCGTCTGGCACTTACATTGGCGCGGCAATCTATCTTTCCAATCCTGGCAGTAGCTATCTGATTAATAACATCCTGTGTTCACCGAATACTGACAGTTTCTCTGTAAGGGCTTCCGGAAAAACGGTTACGAAAGCATATTTCAATAAGACATCCCCTGTTCAAGGCACTTGTACATGGACAGATGATACCGGTTCCGGCCATGATTATTACGGCACTTCCGCAAGCTTCGGAAATTGGGATGCTCCTTATATCTGGAACGGAACGATGACGGGGACTAACAGCAGCATGATGGCTGTGACGGCCGATGTCAATACCGAGATTCAGAATGCCGACGCCGACTTCTACGCCTGGCTGGAGAGCATCGGTGCGCTGGGCAAGGACATCAATGGCAATAGCCGAGGCGCCACCTCCTGGCCCGGATGCTACCAGAACTAAGCTGTCCCCGCCTGCCTTAACTTAAACATATTCGCGATGAATAGCAATAAGAAGAAAACATACAGTATTCCCTCCATCCAGGTCTGTTCCTCAGACCTGGATTGGGAGGTTCTTGTCGGCTCCGATTTCGAAAGTACGAAGGAGGACTACACGGAAGACGATATCTTTGGTGATGATTAATATTGTTTGGGCTATGAAAACGACACGACTGCATAGTATTCTTCTATTGTTTCTCGCGATATTCGCGCTGACCGTCCTCTCCTGTTCGAAAGAAAAACTCGTTCAAGAGGGTGAGATATCTGCCCAACCTGCACAGGAGCAAACGGACGAACCCGAAGGGGACGAGCCGGGCAATCCGGAAGACGAACTGAATGAGCCCTGGGACGAATGCGGCTATCAGGAAGAGGGCGATCCTTATGGAGGAAATCTTGTTGAACTAAACTTCACCGCCGAAGCTCCCACCAAGACCACCATCGACGGAGATAAACATGTCTATTGGGTAGCGGGAGACCAGGTGCGATTTGATGCTTCTTACCAAGAAGAAGGAAAAGATACGAAGAGTATCGTGAATTACAAAACGACTGCCAAGTCCACCGGATCCACAACTGCCTTTGAGGCCGTTAATGTCAGGGATGACGTACAAGACTATCTGTATGTTACTTACCCGGCCTCTGCTGCGACCTACCATTCCGCCAACGTCAGCGGAACGCCTCGCGTGCGTATTTGGTTCCCTGCCGAGCCCGCTTCTGGTACATTCGCCGCAGCGGATTTTTCCCTCGCCAAGACTACTCGAAGCGCCGGCGTCTGGAATACCACGCTCTCTTTCCAAAATGTTGCCGCTATCTTTAAGATTGGCATCTCCGATCCGGATATTACTAAAATCGTAGTTTCCAGCGAAGGTGGAGAATATATCGCCGGGGAATTGGAGTACCGCATCACAGCCGGAGGGGCCCTTCAAGACAAAGGCAGCCTGGAAACCAACGACAAAAGGTCCTCATCAATTACCCTAAATATTGACGGAACCGGTACTTATTACATAGCCGCTGTCCCCTGCACCCTCAGTACGGGCTTCCGCGTAACGCCCTACAAAGGTGCAGTCGCCCAGACGCCTTTCTGCTATCCGATAGAATACATCCTCGAACGTGGGAAATTCGTCACGCTCAAATCGGTGGACACGCACGCGACTAAAGATTATTATGTTTCCGTCTCAGGCTCTGGCCGCAAAACCGGTCACAACTCAGCCAATGCGATGGATAAAAACCAGTTCAAAACACTGGTTGCTGCACAAAGCACCAGCGCCGATGCGGCCTGGAAGGCGACCCTGCTCAATGGGACGACCTTCCACTTTGCAGCGGGCACCTACGACCTCGGCGAGATGCTGGAACTGGGCTTCCCTGGACAGACCTCTTCAGTCCCCGCCCTCACCTTCGAAGGAACGGCGACTGCGGGAGGCGACACCACCGTCTTTACCGGCAACAGCGAGCACCGCATTTTCAACATCGACTCGCCCATCAATTTGAGCATCAACAAGTGTAAATTTATCAATGGTACCGGAGGAGAATCCGGCGGAGAGGCGGGCGCCATCCGTCTCCAACAAATCAACTCGACCTTAAAACTGACCAACTGCCAGTTCCGGAACAATAGCAACGAAAATGGTGATGCGGGCGCTCTGATGCTGGGCAACGGAACAACCACCATCAAGGACTGCTCTTTCTCCTTCAACAGCGCCTCCAACCACGGGTCAGCCATCGGATTCACCGGCGCCGGCGACATCAGAGTGATTGATACCGAGTTCAAAGGCAATACCGGGGCATCATTGCGTTTCCACAATCTCAACTCCTTCGCGGCCAGCGGGCTGACTTTCAAAGGGAATACCGGCAGTTGCATCCGCGTGCTGGAAGCCAACGACATGAACCTTGAGTTTACGAATTGCACCTTCCTCAACAACACTGACGGGGGAGGCGCGATCCTGTACAACCGGGGAGGGAGTACTGTCACTTTCAACGGCACCACCGCAATGACCAACTGCCATTCCACGGCCTTTGGCGGCGGCGCTATTGTAATGCGCATCGTCGATAAGGTAGAAGGGGTCGATACAGAATTCTCTACGTCCGGCAACCTGACCATCACCGGCAACTGCACCATCGACGGATGCTACGGGACGGCGGCCGGCGGCGCGATGTACCTCAATACGACGGGGAATGTCAACATCGGCGACCCCGCCCACAGCGACAGCACCGTCGTGATTAAGAACTGCTACACCGCCGACGCCAACGGCGGCGGCGTAGCCCTGGTTGCCGCCGGCAACTTCGCTTTCTCACACACCACCTTCAAGGGCAACCACACGAATCAAGGCGGCGGAGCGGTCTATACGGCCAATGGCAGCGCCAGTTATAACTTCACCGATTGCTTATTCGAGGGCAATTACGCCACAGGAGCAGGCGGAGTCAGCGACAATCATCACGCAGGTGCGGTGATTTACGCGACCCAAGGCGGAACCGTAGTCAATTTCACCAACACGACGATGAAAGGCAACTACAATTACTTTTCTACGAACCTAGATCCCGTCTTTGGTGGAATCATTCGTTTCAACTCCTCCCAAGCGAAAGGACTATTCAACGGATGCGTTTTTGACGGGAACTACTCCAATCGAAAATATTCCAAAAACACCAATTGTGCGGCTATTATCAACAATCGTCTCGGCACCACATTCTACTTCAATGCTTGCGAATTCAAGGAAAACACCTCCGGGACCGGTAACAGCGATGATGTATACGGCGGTGTTCGAGGAACGGTGATTGCGAATTTGGGTAGCGCCAAAATCGGGTTAAACAATTGTTCCTTCCATGACAACTATGGTGGACGAAACACGGATGATATCACTTGGATTTGTATGGACAATGCCTCCTGCACTTTTACGCTTGCAAACAGCACTATCGTAGGAGACAATTACCGAGCGCCTGATGCCGGCGGGGCTCGCAAGAACAATTGGGGCGTTGTCAAGTTCCACAACAAAGGGAACTTCTACTTATTGAACAGCATCCTCTGTTCTTACGACACGAGTGGGAACAGTTTCTGGGTGAACGGGGATATTGTCGTCGATGGTTCAACAAGCATAGCAGAAGGTGGGACCAAACTTCCCGTAACCTCATACTACTGCAAGACATCCAAAGAAGGAGACACTCGGACCAACTGGATTGTGGACACTGGATCGGGTCACAATTATACCGCCAACAGCACATCGTTCAGCGGATATGTCGCACCGGGTGTCAGCCCCAATTACTATAAATATATGTACTGGAACGGCAATATGACGGGAACCAACAGCGGTATGAAAGCTGCGACGGCAGATGTCAATTCTGCCATCAACAGCGCCGATTCCGACTTCTACGACTGGCTCGACTCCATCGGCGCCCTTGGCAAGGACATCAACGGACGCAGCCGTGGCGCCACCTCCTGGCCCGGCTGCTACCAGAACTAATCCCGTCGCGACGGTTTTCTATAATTTATATTTGATATTTCATATATTTCTGCTATTTTTGCAACAAAATATTTGATATATCATATAATGAAAGAGAAAGAGACCTGCTTTGAGAGGATATGTGCCCTGGGCGCGCGCTATAGGGAATACCGGAGAGCATTGGGCATCTCCCAGCAGGATGTCCACCGGAAGACTGGCGTAGCCCTGTCTACCATCAGTTTGTTTGAGAACGGCAAAGGGCAAGGGATGTCGCTGACACATTTTTACCTGCTGATGGATGCCCTTGACCGGGATATTGATATAGATGCCTTGATTCCCGAAGCCCACCGAAGCAACTTGCGCAAATTGTGGGAACAACAAAATAAAATGGGCAAGAAATGAACGGGAATGTTGTAAAAGTCTCCCTTTGGGGAAAGACCGTGGGCTACCTGTCGTGGGACAAGGCAAATTGGAGAACAGAAACGTCTATTTTCCAATTCGACAGAGATTTTTTAAGCCTGGGTTGGGATATTTCCCCGTTGATGATGCCACGAGACTCGAAAATGGTCCAAAGCGGTATGGACATTCGGGGCGGCTCCCCTAAAAATGTATTCAGAGGACTTCTTCCTGTATTTGCCGATTCTCTCCCCGACCACTGGGGGAACTCATTGTTCCGGTCTTGGGCCAAGGAGCACAAGGTGAGTATGAAAGACGTATCTTCGGTGGATTTCCTTTCATTTATCGGAAAAAGAGGGATGGGAGCGCTGGAGTTCCTGCCGGCCGCCATTGAGGGCGAAGACGAATCGTTTGATGTGGACGTGACGCGTTTATATGAATTTGCGAAAAGCGTTTTGCAACAGCGCGACGACGTGGAATTCACCAGCGACCGGGAACTTCTCTGGCAGGACTTGATCAAGTTGGGAACATCCCCGGGCGGGAAGCGGCCGAAGGCGTTGATCGCCATTAACCCAAGCGAAAATTCAGTCAAGTCCGGACAAGTCCTGCTGCCGCCCGGATACGACTACTATGTCTTGAAATATGACAACGAGAGCGACCTGTACCCCTACGCCAGAATGGAATACGCATATTCCAGAATGTGTAAGGATGCGGGGATTGACGTTCCTCACACGGAACTTCGTTCATTTGACAAGGCAACCCACTTCCTAACGAAGCGATTTGACAGGAAGAATGGAGAAAAGGTGCATATGCAATCCTTGCGGGCGATGTGTGGAGGAGCGTCATCTTATGAAGAGGCTTTTGGCGTACTGCACAAGATGAATATGGATTATGCCGACAAGGAGCAGCTGTTCCGGCGGATGGTGTTCAATGTGGCGGCAGGCAATATCGACGACCACGACAAGAATATATCGTTCTTGATGGACAAGAATGGGAATTGGACGCTTGCACCGGCCTACGATGTCGTGTATAGCATTGACCCTGATACGCTTTACGCGCAAAAAGGGCAGTTCATGAGCATCAATAGCAAGAATCAAGAGATCGCCAAATCGGATTTTTTAGCGCTTGCCCGTGCATACGGCATCAATCGACCGGAAAAAATCATCGAACAGATGATGGACGTTGTCGCAAAAACGGACGTCTATTTGAGAGAAGATGGTGTCAACGAGTCTGCCATCAAGGCCATCATGCCCGAATTGAACGAAAAATATGCTTATTTGAAGTAAAAAAGATATTTTATGACACAACGAGTTGCTGTTTTTGTTTTGGGGATGCTTTTCGCGATGGCGGGATGCGCCCGGGAAGAAGAGGCGGGGGGCATTCCCACGCCGGTATTTGACGAAAAACCAGAATATGTAGATTTCTACTGGACGGCCTGGGATCAGGCCAAAGCCCACATCAAGGAGCAGCCCGGACTGGTGCAGCCCCGCTATATGGACGAAGGATTCCGGGACGACGCCATCTGGATCTGGGATTCGGAATTTATGGTCATGTTCTGCAAATATGCCCCGAAAGTGTTCCCGGGCATCCAGACGTTGGACAACTTCTACTACACCTTCCACGAGAACGCCGGCTCCCCCATCAGCATTCAGCATCCCGACAATCCCCCCTTCTTCGCCTGGGTGGAGAGCGACTATTACAAATTCACGGGCGACAAGGCGCACATCAAACAACTCCTCACCGAAACGCGGTTCCTGCAACGTCATTTCGACCTGTTCAACACGATGAACCACGACACGCAGTTTCCCTTCCCCATCAGCCGCGACGGCATCCGCATCGAGTACAAGGGCATCGGCTACAACTGGAACCGTTGGCAGAGCGGAATGGACAACACGCCGCGCGTACGGGAAATGCCCCTCTTCTGGGTGGACGCCATCTCCCAGCAGGCCCTTTCCGCCCTCTACATCTCGCGCCTGGCCGGGATGGCCGGAGACGCAGCCACGGAGCAGGAATACAAGGCAAAATACGAAGACCTGAAAGAAAAAGTCAACACCTACTATTGGGATGACCGAGACAGTTGCTACTACGACATCCGCGAAAGCGACCTGTCCAAAACCCGCATCCTGACCCCGGCCTCCTTCTGGCCGATGCTGGCGGAAATCCCCTCGCAGGAGCAGGCCGCGGCGATGGTTCGCTTTGCCCTGCAGGACAACAAACTCGGCGGCCCCCTCCCCTGGACCTCCGTATCGCGGGACGACGAAATGTTCGACCCCGACGGGAACTACTGGAGAGGCTCCATCTGGCTCCCGACGGCCTATATGGGCATCAAGGCGTTAGAAAAATACGGATTCTTCGAAGAAGCCAACCGCAACGCCCGGGACATTCTGGAACATATGTGGCAAACCTATGTCCAATACGACCCGCACACCATCTGGGAGTGCTACAGCCCGACCAAGCCCGAGCCCTCCAGCAAACACACGGGCAGCGGCAGCCAGGTCAAGGCCGTCAAAGCCGATTTCTGCGGCTGGTCGGCGCTCGGCCCCATCTCGCTCTTTATCGAGAACGTGCTGGGCTTCTACGACGTGGACGCGCTGACAGGCGCCGTCCGCTGGAACCTGCACCAGAGTTGCCGCCACGGCATCCAAAAACTCTCGTTCGGAGACATCACCACCGACATTCTCTACGACGACGGCCGGGTGACGGTAATCAGCAACAAGCCCTACACCCTATACATCAACGGAGAGGAGCACGCCATCCGCAAAGGAAAGAACACCCTTTCCGCCCAGCCTGCAACATCAAGCAGATAATTTTCCGGATTTTTTCGTAACTTGCAGGCAGAAAACCGGACCATGAAAAAAGCCCTTCAATTCTTGCTGTGCCTGCTGCTTCCGCTGGGAGCGGCCGCGGCAGGAGAAGAACACATCCTATCCTATCTGAGCCAGGAAGAGGGGCTTTCGGACAACTACATCAATGTAATTCTCTCCGATAGGCAAGGTTTCATCTGGCTGGGGACCAACGACGGACTGGACCGTTACGACGGATGCCATATCCGTCACCTGGTTTTTCCCTATCAGGAGCACGGCGCACGCTATGTCAAATCACTGGCGGAAGACGCATACGGAAATATCTGGGTGGGAACGACCACCGGCCTGCTCAAATATGATGTCCGGGAGGACAGGATGCAAATCGTGGAGACCGAGCCGACGACAAATGAGAAATTCACGATTATCTCCCACATGGGACTCGACGGTGACGGGGTGCTCTGGATGCCCTGCAGAAGTGGAATGCTCGGCATCAACACCCGTGACGGCACCCGGCAGACGCTCCCGCATTCCCTCCTTTCACTATGCCGTGACCCCAAACGGTCCACGCTGGTTCTGCTGACCCGGGACAGGGAACTGCTCGTGCTGGAAAACGGACGGACACAGCCTTTTCCCCTGTCCGACCAGGCCCGGGATCTCATCGGCGAGAGCAAGCCGAGCGATGTATTCATGGCGGGGCATTACCTGTTTCTCACCTCCTTCAACGGAGACAACCTCATTCTGGACATCCGTGACGAGGCTATCCGCAAAGACCGTACGTTCCACGAAATCAAAGATGTGCTGGAACACAGCAGCGGAGACATCTGGCTGGCCACCCGCAGCGGGGTGTTCGTTTTGGACAGTTGCCTGGCCGTCAAGCATCATTACACCAAGGAGAAGCCCCACAATCACTCCCTGCGGGAAACGCGTACGCGATGCCTCTGCGAAGACCGGTACGGAGGCGTGTGGGCCGGTTCCTATTTCGAAGGAGCCGCCCGCTTTGAGAAAAACATCGCCCAATTGCAAAATTGGAGCGCTGACGACATCGGAGGGCCTGATTTCAAGGCGCGTGAATTCACGGAAGACCAGCAGCATTTCGTCTGGGTGGGAACTGACACGCGCGGACTGCTGCGTCTGGACCCCGGAAAGCAGAAACTGGAAACGCCCGCTTTCGCCCAGCGGGGCGCCAAAAACATTCTGGGACTATGGGCGGAAGAGGAACATTTGTGGGTGGGAAGCCTGAGCAACGACTTGCCCACCTATCGGGTTGATCTGCGGCGGCAGAAAAACGAAGTGGTGAAGGATGGGCACAAAATGGCCTATACCTTCTGCCGGGATGCCAAAAATCGGCTCTGGATTGGATGTCAGGAATCCTTCTGCGCCGGAAAGGTAGAGCAAAATGCTTTCATCGGCGAGATAGAACTGGAGTCGAAGCAGGTGGTACGCATCCTGCGGGACCGCTTCGGGCAGATCTGGATCGGGACCATTCCCGGAGAAATCTGGCGCTACTCCTCCAGAGGGCTCTTCAAATACACGATTCCCAATCTGTATATGCTGACCGACCTCTTCGAAGACAAGAACGGCCGGATCTGGATTGCGACGGACGGACAGGGACTGGCGCGCTACGACCCGGTCACGGACCGTTTCGAAGATATGCGGCCGAACGAGCAGTTCCCCCACCGCATCTTGAAAGTTTCACAGGATGCCCATGGTCTCTTCTGGATGACCACGCCCTGGCAACTGCTGGCCTGCCACCCGGACAACTTGGACATCCTTCTGTCGCTCGACGTGAAGGCCCTGCGCAGCGGAAACTTCAACTACTCTTCCAACTTTATCGCTTCGGACGGGACCCTATACGCCGGGACGGCGAACGGGTTCATCTCCTTGCATACCGAGCATTTGATGCAGGAGCGGACAGTGCCGCCCGTCATCGTATTTTCCGGGCTCAGCGTTCCCGGGAAACGGATGGACGGGCAGAGCGACGAACTCCGGCTGCCTTACAAGAACAACAGTTTCCATTTGCAGGTGACCAGCCTGGACTACAGCGCGCTCAAAACCTACAAACTGCTCTGGAGACTGGACGACGAGGGAGATTATGCCCCCCCCTATGACGGAAACATCCACCTGCAGTCCCTCAGCGCGGGCAAGCACAAATTGGAAGTACGGCTCGTCGGTCCGTCCGGAAAGGATAGCATCTCCCGGATGCTGACCATCCACATCGCCCCGCCGCCCCTGTTGAGTCTTCCCGCGATGATGGCCTACCTGGTCGTCTTGAGCGCCCTGATGTTCATTCTGGTGCATACCACCCAACGCCGCGTCAAGAAAAGCATGACCCGATTGCAGGAGGAGAAGACCTACCAATCGCGTATGCAGTTTCTCTCCAGTATGGCCCACGAAATCCGCACCCCGCTGTCCTTGATTCTGCTGCCGCTGGAATCCCTTTGGGAAAGACTGGGAGCAAGCAGCCAGCCGGATGTGGTGGAGAATCTGGACATCATCCGGCGCAACAGCCTGCGGCTGACGGTGATGGTCAACGAATTGCTGGACTTCCAGAAACTGGAGAACTATTCTTATACGGTACACCCCGCACCGGCCGACCTGCGCGCCGAAGTCAAGCAGGCGGAAAGCCGTTTCGCCGCCTCCTTCCGCGAGCAACAGAAAGAACTCTCGCTGGAGTTGCCCGCCGAAGAAATCATCTGCCTGCTGGACCAGAACGCGCTGGCCCGTATTCTGGACAACCTGCTTTCCAATGCTTTGAAATATTCTTTCACACGAGTCGTCCTCTCGCTCCGCCGCCAGCGGAAAAGCGCACTGCTGAGCGTGGAGAACGACGGGCCCGTCATTCCTCTGGACAAGCGGGACGGCATTTTCGAGCCTTTCGTGCGCTATGAGTCCGGCCGGGACAAGATTGTGGAAGGCACGGGACTGGGCCTGCCCACCAGCCGGGCTTTCGCCCAATTGCTGGACGGAAAACTGGAAATGGACCGCGATGCGTCTACCAACCGCTTCATCCTCACCTTGCCCCTGGCCCCCGAAAACGAGCCGCAGCAAGCGGCCGATTTGAAACTCTTCGAGAACACCGTCCTGGTGGCGGAAGACGATGCGGATATGAACCGGGTGCTTTGCCGGGTGCTGCAAAAACATTTCAACGTCATCAGCGCCAAGGATGGAGAAGAGGCTTGGGCGCGGATTGATTCCGAGCAGATGCCGCAGTTGATTGTGTCCGATGTGATGATGCCCAAAATGGACGGGCTGGAATTGTGCAAAAAGGTCAAAACCACCCTGTCCACCTGCCATATCCCCGTCATCCTGCTGACGGCGCGCGTGAGCGAGGCCTCCCATCTGGAAGGACTGGAGCAGGGAGCCGACGCGTGGCTGGAAAAACCGGTCTCTCCCGAACTGCTGGTCACCACGGTCAGCAACCTCCTGGAGAACCGCAAGCGTATGCGGGATTTCTTCACCTCGTCTCCCGATGCCCGCTCCACGGACGTATCCCTCCCCTCTTTGGACGTGAAATTCCTGCGGAGTATCCAAGATTACACTTTTGCCCATCTGGCGGAAGAAATCAAGGTGGAAGACCTGGCGGAACTGGTCCACATCAGCCCCTCTTCCCTGTTCCGCAAGATGAAGGCCCTGACCGGAATGACGCCCCTCGAGTATGTGATGGACGTCCGTTTGAAAAAGGCTTCCGAAATGCTCCGCGACAAATCCCTGCCCATCTCCGACATCGGCTACACCGTGGGATTCAACACGCCGTCCTTCTTCACGCTCAAGTTCAAAGAAAAATTCAAGGTGACACCCCGCGAGTATCGCAACAGTCTACTAAGGGGGTAAGATTTTGTTTTAATCAAAACAGCTTCTAAGAATCGCGATATTTCTTGGCAGAATTCTTCTATTAATAATAAGGTGCCCAAGATAAATTTGCAATTGGTATGATAGCCCGGTTGCATCCGGGTGTGACGTAAAAACCTTATGAAAAAAATTCTATCAACTCTATGCTTGGCGCTCGCCTTCTCCGCAGGCTGGACGGCCCGCGCGCAGGGCGATGTCAACGTGAACGGCGTCGTATTGGACGACGTCACCGGTGAGACCATCATCGGAGCGTCCGTATTGGTCAAAGGCACCAGTACGGGAAGCATCACCGACCTGGATGGCGCCTTCTCTTTCAAGGTTCCCAAAGGCCAGGAAATCGTGGTTTCTTCCCTGGGCTACGCCGACTATGTCTTTACGGCGACCAATTCCGCCAAACTCACCATCCGCCTGAAAACTTCCTCCGAGTATCTGGAGGATGTCGTGGTCGTGGGTTACGGCAGCGTCAAACGGGCCAACCTGACCGGCGCCGTGGACCAGGTGTCTTCGGAAGTTTTCGAAGGCCGTCCCGCCGCCAACGCCACGCAGATGCTGGTGGGCGCCATTCCGAACCTCAACATCTCGCTGTCCGACGGCAAACCCAGCCGAACGGCTGATTTCAACATCCGTGGTGCGACCTCCGTGGGTGGCGGCGGCAGCGCGCTGGTGCTGATTGACGGCGTGGAAGGCGACCCCTCCCTGCTCAACCCGGACGACATCGAGAGCGTGTCCGTGCTCAAAGATGCGGCCTCCGCCTCCATCTACGGCTCCCGGGCGACGTTCGGCGTCGTGCTCATCACGACCAAGAGCGCTTCGGAAGATGCCGGCAAGTTCAACTTCAACTACAGCGGCAACATTTCCTTCCTGTCCCCGACCAACCTGCCGAACATCATCGATGACGGTTATGTCTATGCCAGCCTGTTCCGGGATGCCTACTACAACTATTACAACTATGAGCCGTCGACGTTCCTGAACAGCGATATGCCCTGGAACCAGGACTGGATGGACGAATTCAAGCACCGCAAGAGTTACCGGATTCCGGGCGACACCGCCATCGGCGACGACGGAAAATATGTCTATTACGGCAATACCAACTACTACAAACTCATCTACAAGCCGTATACGCTGGCCCACACCCACAATCTCTCCGCCAGCGGCACGACGGGCAAACTCGACTACTACCTCTCCGGCCGTCTTTACAAATATGACGGCATCCTCAACTACAATCCGGATGTGTACCAGACCACCGCTTTGCGGGCCAAGGTAACCGCAAAGCCGTACAAATGGCTGAAAATCTGGGAAAACATGTCCTTCAACCACGAGAAGAACCACATCCCGGCCTCCGACAACGGTGGCAACAACGGCAACTTCCTGCGGAGCATCCAGGACAACGGCCGCGTATGCTCCCCGCTCTACAACCCGGACGGCACGCTGACCTACACCGGCGCCGGCGCCATCGGCGGCCTGGTACAGGGCAACACCTATACGGACAAGTTGACCAACACCTTCACGACTACGACCGGCGTCAAAGCGTCCTTCTTTGACGACAGTTTCAGCGTCAACGCCGACTTCTCCTATAAGATCAACTGGTACAACAACAAGAAAAAGAAGGCGACCATCAGTTACAGCGACGCTCCGGGACACACCGCCTACATCGGAACGCCCGGTGTCCACGACTATGTCAACGAGACCTGGTACCGGGGCGACTACACTTCCGTCAACGCCTATGCCGAATACAAGAAAGTCTTCGGCGGCAAGCACGACTTCCACGCTTTGTTGGGTTACAACTTCGAGCGGCAGACCGGCAAGACCGTCGAGACGCTCCGCTACGGCCTGCTGTCGGAGAATGTCGAATCCATCAACCTGGCCTTGGGTGAGACGATGACCAACTGGTCCTACGAAAGCATGTGGCGGACCTCCGGTGTCTTCGCGCGTATCAATTATGCCTACGACGAGCGCTACCTGTTGGAAATCAACGGCCGCTATGACGGCTCCTCCAAGTTCCCGACCAACCAGCAATGGGGCTTCTTCCCTTCGGTTTCCGCCGCCTGGCGACTGTCTCGCGAGCATTGGTGGAAAGTCGATCCCAAGATTATCTCCAATGTCAAGTTCAGGGGTTCCTGGGGCGAACTCGGCAACGGTAACGTGTCTGCCTACTCCTATCTTGAACGTTTCAGTTTCTCCACCCTCAGCAACGTCATCGACGGCCAAGCAAAACGCAGGATAACCACCATCCCCAGCCAGGTTCCGGACAACCTCACCTGGGAGACCTCCCGGACGGTGGACGGCGGTATCGATCTGGGCTTCTTCAACGGCTGCATCAACCTCAGCGCCGACTACTATGTGCGCAACACCCTGAATATGTACACCATCGGCCCTACCCTGCCCGATACCTACGGGGCGGATCCTCCGAAGGGCAATTACGCCGACCTCGTCACGCGGGGCTTTGAAGTCAGCATAGGATACGACGGTTCTTTCCCCGTGGGCGGACACAATCTCAACGTGGGCGTGAAGGCCTCGCTGTCCGACAACCGCTCCTTCATCACCCGCTACAACAACCCCACCAAGTCGCTCACAGACTATTACGAGGGACAGGAAATCGGGGAGATCTGGGGCTATCAGTTCGGCGGTTTCTTCGACAGCCTCTATCACGTCAACAACTACTACGGCCCCGGCCGGCCCTATGTCAACAACCTCATGTTGCTCAATGATGGCTTTGCGACCCGGGCCGGCGACGTGATTATCGTGGACCGCAACGGCAACCAAATCATCGACAAGGGGTCAAATACCGTGGACGATCCGGGCGATCAGATCCGCATCGGCAATAAACACCCCCGCTATCTGTATTCCTTCTCCCTCAGCCTGGAATGGAACGGCATCTACGCCTCCGCCATGTTCCAGGGCGTGGGCAAGCAGGACTGGTACCCCAGCGGCGAGTCCATTATCTGGGGACAGTACCACCGCCCGTACGGCAACGCCCTGGCCTGGACGGTCAACAATGCCTGGACGCCGCAGCACAAGGATGCGTTCCTACCCAAATACACGGGCTACTACCGCATCTTTTTCACCAGCGCCAACAAAGTGGACCGCTACATAATGGACGCCTCCTACCTCCGTTTGCAGAATGTGCAGATTGGCTGGAACATGCCCTCTAAATGGTTCAAGAAGGCGGGCATCAGCGGCATTGGCATCTATTTTGCCGGTGAGAATCTGTTTACCTGGGCCCCGATCTACAACCTGACGACAGACATCGACATCGTCACGGCCACCAAGGGCGGCGATGTGGACCTTTCGCCCAGCGACGCCAATTTGGGAGATGGCAACAGCCAGACTTCCCTGCGTACCTTCAGCATCGGTTTAACCATTAAAATCTGACGGCTATGAACAAGTTCAAGATTATACTGATTGGTTTTTGCGGAGTTTTCTTCCTCTCCGCCTGCTCGCTCGAAGAACCGTTGATTACCTCTGTCACGCGGGAGAATGTTTTTGGAAGCGCCCAAGGCATGGAAGCCTATTCGCTGAACTTCTACCGGCAACTCCCCTCTTTGAATGACCTGGCATATATGGAAGGCTCTTCCACCGACTACGGCGTCTGCAAAAGCAGCGATGTGTTCTATACCAACAACTACAGCGCGGAGACACCCACCTCTTGGAGTTGGAGCAATCTGCGCGATGTCAATTTCTTCATTGACGGCATCCATAGCAAGGACTGCATCATTATGCAGGAGGAGAAGGACCACTATGAAGGGCTCGCCCGCTGGTTCCGCGCCTGGTTCTATTACGACAAACTGACCACTTACGGACGCGTGCCGTGGTTCGAGCATTGCCTGCAAAGCACCGACTTCGACGAGATGTACAAAAACCGGGACTCCCGCGACGTGATTATCACCCACCTCATCGAGGATTTGGATTTCGCCGCCGCCCATATCCGGGATACGGCTTCCATCGGCAGCACGCGCATTTCCCAAAATGCCGCCTGGGCGCTGAAGAGCCGCGTCTGCCTGTTTGAGGCTTCCTGGCGGAAATACCATCACGAAGAGACCTCCCGGTGGTCGGCCAATGCCCTGTTCCAGTTGGCCGCCAATGCCGCCAGGCAAGTGATGGACTCCGGGAGGGCGTCTGCTTCTCTCAACACAGAGACGTGCACCAACAGTTATCCCGACGCCACCTACGAAA
The DNA here is from genome assembly GCA_017962705.1 of Bacteroidales bacterium. Taxonomy (GTDB): domain Bacteria; phylum Bacteroidota; class Bacteroidia; order Bacteroidales; family UBA932; genus Cryptobacteroides. The sequence continues at coordinate 34,371 of JAGCUV010000020.1, read as the reverse complement.
AATGGCTGGCGCAAAATTCAATGAGCAACCCGTCGCTGGGAAGTTACCGCAGCCTCTTTTATTCCAAGAATATTATGCCCAAGGAAGTCATCCTTGGCGTACAGGCTTCCCTGACGGATATGGTCACGGGCAACGCCAACAAGTACTGGAACTCGACGACCACCGGCAGCGGCGCCTGCCTTTCCCGCGCTTTCATCTACACCTACCTGATGAAGGACGGCAGCCGCTTTACCGACAAGTCCAAGTATTCCCTGACGGAATTCAGGGATGAATTCACCAATCGGGACGAGCGGCTGGCCCAGACCGTGCGCGGCCCCTACTATCAGATTCGCGGCGCAAACTGGAGAGGACGCCGCCCCGGCATGATAGAAGGAACGGCCATAACCGGCTACCACGTAATCAAATTCGTAGAGGATGATACCAGTAAGGATGGAAACGACGGCAAAAACGAAAACAGCCTTCCCATCATCCGCTACGCGGAAGTGCTGCTCAATTATGCCGAGGCCAAGGCGGAATTGGGAACCCTCACCGACGGGGAATGGAGTGAAACCATCGGAGCCATCCGCCGGCGGGCCGGCATCGAGGACAAAGCCGGCGTGACGAGCAGCAAGCCCACGACCGTGGACAATTATCTCAAAGAAACCTTCTATCCCGACATCAACGACCCCGTTCTGCTGGAAATTCGTCGGGAAAGAGCCATCGAACTGGTCTATGAAGGATTCCGGGCCAACGACCTGAACCGTTGGAAAGAGGGACAGAATTTTGTACGCGTCCCCTGGATTGGCCTTCACGTCCCCAAACTCAACTCGCCGTTCAAAGTGAATTTTTACGATGCGGACGATCAGTCCGGCGGCGCGCCGAAGTCCTTCTATATCTCCCGCGACAGTCCCCCGAGCGCCCACTCGAACAAATATGTGCAATTGCTCCCGAAAGGTTCGACCGAACAGGGACTGGCGGCGGCGCCGAACCCCGACTATTCCGGCAGCGAGGCCGAAGATGACAGGCCACAAATCATCACTTACCAATTATCCATTCCGCGCATATGGCACGCCGACGACCGGCAGTACCTGCATCCGATTCCGGCCTCCATTATTCGCGATTATGCCAAACGCGGCTATACCCTGGACCAGAATCCGGGATGGTAAACATTAAATCGACACTTGTATGAAAACATTGAGAACTTTCGCGCTCGCGCTTGCCGTCATTCTTCTGCTTCCCTCCTGCTACAAAAAGCAGGAATTGGACTACAGCCGCTGGTACACCGTCCAGGAAGAGGAAGACCCTACGGAGACCCTTCAGGGACTGATGATTATGTCCTCCAATGTCCGTTTTTATTCCGCCCGCTATAAGACGGAAGACCCTGATTCGGGAGACCGGGACTGGGAAAACCGCAAAGTGGGCTATTTTGAGATGATCAACACGATGCGGCCGCAAGTGGTTGGCCTCCAGGAGGCGGAAATGAACCAAGTAAGCGACATCATCAACAACTGCAGCGGCTACGCCTATATCGGTGTCGGCAGGACGGACGGTGACAAGAAAGGGGAATCCACCTCCATCCTGTACCGGACGGCTGAAATCAATGTGGAAAGTTGGGGAACCGTATGGCTTTCCCCCACTCCGGACGTGCCGGGCAGTTGTTTCCCGGAAATGACGGACGGACAATGCCGCACCTCTACCTGGGCGGTGATGACAGACAAAGTCAGCGGACGTCGTTTTTTTCACATCAACAGCCACACCAGCCTCGTAAGGGCATCGCAGATCAAGGAACTTCAGGTCATTCTGAATACGGTTACGGACAAGTGTCCGTCAGGACTTCCCGTCGTGCTGACCGCAGACTGGAATCTGGAACAGGACGACGAGATTATGACTGCGATAGCCGATGCGTATTCCAACGCTCGCCGAATGGCTCCCATCACGGATGACTTCGAGACCTTCCACTGGTGGGGAAACAGGAACACCATCAGGGAGCATAAACAGTTGGACCACATTTTCTATGGCGGTTTCGACAAACTGCTGAAGTTCCGCACCCTGACGATGCAATGGAAGGGATTCTGGATTTCCGATCACCATCCCGTATACGCGATTTTCGAACTCGAAGCCGGCGGGGAAGTCCATCCCAAGCCGGTCGTGGACTTCGACCTGCCCGCCTCTCCTGTCATGGACGCCCTGCTTACCTTCACCGACCGGTCCCGGGCGGAAGGCGGCATCGCCAGTTGGAGTTGGGATATCGGCGGCATTCTGTCCACCGAGCAGAATCCTTCAATCGTATTCAAAGCCTGCGGAGATGACATTCCCGTCACGTTGACCGTCACCGACAATTATGGCCAGAAAGCCTCGCTCACCAAGACGATGTCCGTCACCAGCGATCCCGCGCACGACATGAGCATCGTCTGGAGCCAGAACTACGATGACGGCGAAGGCGCGTACGTCTACTGGACCTCCCCGGCGCTTAACGCCACCGGAGACCGCATCTATGTGACCTCTACCGGCTATCAACTGGTCTGCTTCGATGCAGACGGCAATGAAATCGGCCGCCACAACATCGGCGAATACGGCCCCGTGCACGGTACCGGAGATTATCCCATGAGCCATTGCTGCCCCACACCTTCCGTAGACAACGACGGCAATGTCTATATTCCCGTCCAGTACGGATATGATGCAACCAATGGCCACGGCGGCTTTTATTCTATCAAACCGGGATGCAGCGGGGTAAACTGGTATGTCAACACAGGCGCCACATCCCAGTACGAGTATATGATTCCTGCCATCTTTGATGACAAAGTAGCCGTCGTGCTGCGCGGCGGAGACGGCGCCGACAGCGAATGGAACGGCAACATGGTCGTGATGAAACGGAGCGACCACAGCCCGGTAGTAGAGTTGCAGCCGGACGGCGGTTCGTACGGCGGGATGGCCGTCGCTGCTGACCGCAAGATTGTCTTCTCTGCCAACAAGATTACCTCCGACCTGAACCTGGGAACTGGCTACAAGGTGGGTATGCCCGAAGGCGGCAGTTGGAGAACCTCCGGCTCGACCAACGGGGGCAAGCGCTCCAACCTGCTCAGTGGCGACGACATGTCGCCCAAGGGCTGCCAGCCGGCCATCGCCAAGGACGGCACCATCTATCTCTGTTCCGGCACTGGGGCCGGCGGGGAGTTGGTATGCGCCCGGTACGATCTCAACACTTACGAGATTGTGGACAATACTTTCCCGAAAGCCATCTGGAAAGTCCGTATCCCGGCCACCGTCGCCCGCAACGGCTATGGTTGCGTGCTGGATGAAGAGGGCAACGCCTACTATATGAGCGGAAAGAGCATTTTCCGGCTCAACAAGAACGACGGCCACAAAGAATGGGAAGTGGCGCTGACTTCCGGCAGTTCCGGCAACTGCGGCGTAGCGGCCATCGACCAGTTAGGCTATTTGTATGTCTGTGACCTGAATGGCAGCAGGCTGCTCAAACTGTCTTCCGCCAACGGCCAGATTATCAGCACGCTCGCGCTCGGCGGCAAACCCCGTTCCTGCCCGACCATCGCCAAGGACGGAAGCATCTATCTGACCGTCAACAAGGGTGGCCCTGCGCTCTTCAAGATCAGCTGCGAAAAGACCACCAGCCCCGGAAGCAACTGGTCGCAGCTCGGCGCCAATCAACAGAAGACTTGTGTAGCCCCCACCGAGAATTAAGGTGAAAAAAAGAATCATCCTCTTATTTCTGCTTCCTGCGTTTCTTTGGGCTTGTACCAGGGAAACACAGGAGTGGCAGAGAGACGTCTCCTGCGAGCTATACCGTTTCGATGCGGCCATCGTCTCCCCCGAAGCGCCCTCTCAAGCGGACGGGCGCAAGACGCACTTGGGCGAAAAAAACGGGACGTCCTATCCCAATTACTGGTCGGCGGGAGACGCCATCGCCATCAACGGGTTTGTCTCAGAGGCTTTGGCCGACGACTCTCCTTATGTGGGCACGAATCACGCGAGTTTTACGGTGAAGGGCGTGCTGAACGTCCCTTATCGCTGCCTGTATCCCGCGTCCGCCCTGACGCAGTACAGCGGCGGCTCAGCAAGCGTGTTTCTTCCCTACTCCCAACGCTGGTCTTCGTCCACTTATGATCATTCCGCCTTTTTGATGGCGGGGAGCAGCAACGGTTTCAATCTGTCCTTTTCCTGCCTGATGAGCGCCATCAAACTGACGGTGCCCGGTAATTATGATGCCAAGCTCTCATCCGTTATGTTCGAGGCTCTGGGCAGCGAGAAGGTGAGCGGGGCGTTTACGACGGATTTCAGCAGCCTGACGCCTGCGTCCGGAGCATCCTCTCTCATAAACATTCCCGCCCCGGATGGCGGTGTGGATTTCGGGTCGAGCGTATATTTTCTCATTCCCGCCCAGACTTATTCCGGCGGCATGCGTTTCACCATACGCGCTACGGATGGGACACAGATGAGCTACTCCACTTCCAAGTCCTTCACAATGGCGGCGGGCAAGTCCTACACGCTGACGACCAGCAACTACACGCCGGATGCCGCCGAGGAGCCCACCGGAATGATGGTGATGTCATCCAATGTCCGTTTCGCATCCGCCCGCGGCAAGAGCAGCAACCCCGATACGGGAGACCGGGACTGGACCAACCGCAAGACGGCCTATTATGCAATGGTCAACAGCATCCGTCCCGCCGTCATCGGCCTGCAGGAAGCCGAAAAGGAACAGGTGAAGGACATCAAAGCCAATTGCAGCGGCTACGCCCATTACGGGCTGGGGCGTGAAGGAGGACGCGACATTGTGAAGGACGGCTCTTGGTTCTCTCCGGGTACGGACGATGGGGATGAATCCACCACCATCCTGTACCGCACGGATTTGATCACCCTCAACAGTTCGGGGACCGTCTGGCTGTCCGACACGCCTTCGAAGGTCAATTCCTACTTCCCCGAAATGGAGGACAGTCAGTGCCGCACGGCCACCTGGGCCGTCCTGACCTACAAACCCAGCGGCAAACAGTTCTTCTTCCTCAATACGCACACCAGCCTGTACGGCGACTCCCGCCCCAAAGAAGTGCAAGTGGTGCTGAACACGGTCAGTCAGAAAAACACCTCCCACCTGCCCGTCATCCTCACGGCCGACTGGAATTTGGAAGAAGACCATGAGACGATGAGTCCCATTACGAGCGCCTATGAGAGCGCCCGTCGGACGGCCTGGACGACCGATTTCTCGGAGACCTTCCACTGGTGGGGGACAAAAAGCCAACTGATAGACCATATTTTCTACGATGGCATCGCGGCGTGTCCGCTCTTCCATACGGTCGCACAGAAATGGAACGGGATGTTTATCTCCGATCATTATCCCATCTATGCCTATTTCGATCTTGACACGGATGCCTCCGGTGCGCCGAAGGCCGATTTCGACCTGCCCGACGGATACTGGAGCGATACGCTGGTCTTCACCGACCGCTCCACCGCCGCCAACGGCATCGTCTGCTGGATTTGGAACATCGACGGCATCATTTCCTATGAGCAGAACCCCCGCATTCTTTTCGGAAGACCCCGGGAGAACGTGCCCGTCCGGCTCACCGTCATCGATGCGACGGGTCAAAAAGCCACCCAAATCAAATTCTACTCGACGGTAAGCCGGGAAGAAAAGTACATAGGAGAGGCGGACAAGGATGATTACAACCCTGTGTATTTATTTGAATAAACCTATGATACATTTTTGGAAAAAAGGAGCCCTCTGCCTGGCCGCCTGCCTAATGCTTTTCTGCGGTTGCCGGCACACGCTTCCTGCTTTCCCGGAAGTTGGGGAGGCCTACGCCATCACCAGCGGACCGGAAGACCATTTCCTGGCCAACTATTTCGGCATCAACGCCTGGAGCCCCGACAACCGCTATGTCGCCATCCTGGAAGTAGGATTCACTGGTCGTCTGCCCCAAGCCGGAGAAAGAATCACCCTCGGGCTGGTGGATTTGCAAGACAATAACCGCTTCATTCCCATCGCCACGACGGCTTGCTGGAATTTCCAGGAAGCAGCCATGTTCCACTGGCTGCCGTGGGAAGACGGACTCTGCATCTACAATGATTTGCGCGACGGAAAATTCGTCTCCGTCCTGCTCAACTGGAAGACGGGCGAGGAAAAACTCCTGCCCCGTCCCATCAGCGCCGTTTCCAAGGATGGAAAGAAAGCGGTGAGCATCAACTACGCACGCCTGCGCGTGTGCCGCCCCGACTACGGCTATGCGGGCGAAGGACAGAATCCCCTGCTGGATGAGGTCTGGCCGGAAGACGACGGCCTTTGGTTGATGGATCTGGAAACGGGAGAAGAGCAACTCATTCTCTCCGTCGCCCAGGGTCGCGCCGTGATGCCGGAAATCACCTCCGCCGACGGCCTCGCATACTACTGCCATACCGTGCTGAATCCGGATGCGAGCAAGATTTTCTTCCTGGCCCGTACCGTGGAGAACCTCAAGCAGCAACTCTCCGACAGGGGCATCGTCTATCGCTGGCAGACCGTTTCCCTGACCGTCAACACCGACGGAAGTGATCTTCGTCGTTGTTTCCCCGACGGATGGGAAGGTTCGCATTTCAATTGGAAGGAAGGCGACGAGATGGTCGTGACGGCCCGCTGGAACGCGGGCGGCGTCTGGTCCCATACCCTGTTCAAAGTGGGCGAAGAAGAGAAAGTCCGCCACCTGGCCCCGGGCATCCTGGACTGGGACGGACACTGCATTTTCTCCCCCAACGGGCAATTCATCAGCACGGAAGGCTATTGGAACAAAGACGGCTACCGCAGCTGGGTGCTCGTGCGGGTGGAAGATGAAGCGCTCATTTCGCTGGGACGCTTTTTCGTCCCCGAAAATTATAAGGAGCAGTATTCGCGCTGCGACCTCCACGCCCGCTGGCGTCCCGACGGGAAACAACTGGCCTTCAACTCCGTACACGAAGGAAGCCGTCAGGTTTATTTGAGAGACGTTATCTGGAAATAAGAAGTTGTTTAACGAATGAAACCTTTTCGGAACACTTTCTCGTGCGGGCTGCGGCCCCTGTTACTGGCGTTGTTTACGGGCGCCTGGCTATTCTCTTGCAGCACGCCGGTCTCCTATACGGAGCCGCAGGCGCTTGTTTTTGAGGAAGCCCGTTTCCACCTGGGCGACGCCCCCGAAGGCTGGATGACACCCGATTTTGACGACAGCGCCTGGGAAACGATGGCCATCCCCCAGAAATGGCAGGGGGAAGGGATGTACGCCCAGTACCGCATCCGTTTCACGCTGCCCGAAGGCTTTGTCAGCACGGCCCCTTATCCGCAGACCGTCATCTTTGATTTGAGTTATATCGACGACTGCGACGAGTCGTACTTGAACGGGGTTCGCATCGGCAAATCCGGCACGATGCCCCACGACGGAGGGATCCCCCAATCCGCCTGGGATGCCCACCGCCTGTATCACGTCGATGCTTCCCTGCTGCAGGAGGGAGACAATCTGCTGACGCTGCTGGTGTGGAACCGCCGCACCCGGGGAGGGATTTACGACGGACCCATCCGCATCGGGATGGCCCGGCTGGAAGATCTGCTCACCCTTTCCTGCACGGATGACGGAGACGGAGACCGGTGCCGCCTGAACGTATCCTGCGAACTGCCGGTCAAAGGGGTGTTCCACATTGAAACGAAAGAAAAAGTCATTGAAAAACGTGTCAAACTGGACACGAGCGAAGTCTTTTCCCAAGAAATACATTATGACGGGGGCGAGCCGGTGCAGGTGAAAGTCTCTTTCCGCGATTCCCGCACGGGAATGTGCGTAGAAAAGGACTTCACGCCGAAATACTGCCTGACTCCCCCTGCTCCCAAGGAGCCCCGGTACAACGGTCCCGCCGTGCTCGGTGCGCGGCCCGGCTCGCCCATCATCTTCCGCCTTCCCTTCTCGGGCCAGCGTCCGATGCACTTTCAGACCGACGGACTTCCCGCAGGACTGACACTGGATGTGGAAAACGGCGTTTTGCGTGGCTGCGTAGCGAAAGCGGGCGACTATCCCATCCGATGGACGGCCGAAAACGCCGCCGGCAGCGGCAGCGGCGCCATGACCCTGAGGGTCGGCCCTACGCTGGCGCTCACCCCTCCGATGGGCTGGAACAGTTGGAACTGCTGGGGACTGGACATCTCGCAAGGGAAAGTCTTTTCTTCGGCGGACGCCCTGATCAACAGCGGACTGGCCGATTATGGCTATTGCTATATCAACATCGACGACGCCTGGCAAGGGGCCGCCCGTTCGGAAGACGGCGCCCTGGAGCCCAACGAACAATTCCCGGACATCGCCGGACTGGGCGAGTGGCTGCACGAAAGAGGCCTGCGGCTGGGCATCTATTCCTCGCCGGGCGAGTTGACCTGCGGGGGCTATCCCGGCTCGCTGGGCTTTGAGCAGAAAGACGCCGATACCTGGAACGACTGGGGCGTGGATTATCTGAAATATGACCTTTGCGGGTACAGGACCGTCCTGGACAAACTTCCGAAAGCGGGACGCAAAGACCATATCCTCCCCTATCGCAAGATGGAGAAATGCCTGCGGAAGCAACCCCGGGACATCTGCTATTCCCTCTGCCAATACGGACTGGAGAAAGTCTGGCAGTGGGGGGCGGACGTGGATGCCAATCTCTGGCGGACGACCGGCGACATCATCGACACCTGGGCGTCCGTCCTGCGCATCGGATTCAACCTCCAGCGCGGACTGGCAGCCTATGCCGGGCCCGGTCACTGGAACGACCCCGACATGCTGGTCATCGGCAAGGTGGGCTGGGGAGAAGGCCTGCGCGACAGCCGTTTGAGCGCGGACGAACAGTATTCCCACCTTTCCCTCTGGGCCTTGCTGGCCGCCCCGATGATTATCGGCTGCGACCTCGCCCATCCGGACCGTTTCACCCTCAACCTGCTTTGCAACCACGAGGTGATTGCCGTCGACCAGGACCCGTTGGGCCGGGCCGCCGACTGCGTTTGGGAGCAGGACGGGCTGCAAGTGTGGACACGTCCGCTCTCGGACGGCAGTTTCGCCGCCGGCCTTTTCAATCTTTCGGAGGCTGTCCGGACCGTTGATGTCCGCCAGTGCCTGGCCGAAGCTGGAGCCGGGACCGTCGCATCTTGCCGCGACCTCTGGAGACAGGCGGAAGCCCCCGCGTCCTTCACCATTCCCACTCACGGAGTATTATTTGTAAAATATAGAAAAAATGAAGAGTAGAAGCATTTCCCTGATGATCATTATGTTGCTGGCCCCGCTGTTTGTCCGGGCGCAGCAACCGGAACAGATTCAACCGAACGTCACCCAGAAATTCGTGGACCTGGTGGTGGACACCGCCACCGTTCTCGGTCCCATCCGGCCGATGAACGCGGTCAACAACGGACCGGAAGAGGGAATGGAGATGGAAATGTTGGATTTCAAAATCCTCAACATTCCTTTCGCCCGCACCCACGACGCCGCCCTCACCTACGGTATCAACACGGTGGACGTCTCCTGCATCTTCCGGGATTTCAGCAAGAATGTCAACGATCCGGCTTCCTATGATTTCCGGGAGACGGACCTGTACATCAAGAATATGATTGACGCGGGCTGCGAACCCTTCTACCGGCTTGGGCAGAGCATCGAGAACCAGACGGCGGCCAAATACAACATCTACCCGCCCAAGGACTACCTGAAATGGGCCAAGATCTGCGAGCACATCATCCGGCACTACAACGAGGGCTGGGCCGACGGTTTCCACTACAACATCCGCTATTGGGAAATCTGGAACGAGGCCGACCTTGACCAGAACTCCGGCCGCTGGAAGACCGAACCGCGCACCTGGGGAGCCCCCATCGAGGAATTCCACAAGATGTATGCGGTGGCCGCCAAACATTTGAAAGAGAAATTCCCCCACTTGAAAATCGGCGGTCCCTCCTACTGCCGCATCCAGGGAACGAAGACCTATTTTCCCGAATTTTTCGCCTATATGCGGGACAACAAGGTCCCCATCGACTTCATTTCCTGGCACAAGTACGGCGCCGAGCCCGAAGTTTTCCGGATGGAGGCCGACCTGATCCGGGGATGGATGAAAGAATATGGCTACAGCGACGCCGAACTCATCCTCAACGAGTGGAACTACCGTCGTTTCAAGAATCCCGGCAAGGGTTCTTCCTATGAAAACTACAACCGGGAGAGCCGCAGAGGGCTCAAAGGCGCGGCCTTCGCCGGCGCCGTGATGGCGACGATGCACTACGCCCCGGTGGATATGCTGATGTACTACGACTATCGACCGGACACCTCCTACAGCGGTTTCTACGACATCCAGACGATGGAGCGCCAGCCGACCTTCTACACCTTCTATGCCTGGAACAAGTTGCGTGGAAACGCCTGCGCCTGCCGCCTGAGCGAAGAGGACGACGTGTATGCCGTCGCCGCTTCCAATAATGGCAAGACCACCATTTTCATGACGCGCTACGACGGGGACAACAACGCCTGCAACGTCGAGACGGTGAAAGTCTCCCTCGCCGGCGGACGCATCAACAAAGGATTCTATCACATCACCGACGCATCGCGCCTCTACACCGAATTCCCCCTCTTCCCCAACGAGGATGGGACCGTCGATATTGATTTGCTGAACAATTCGATTGTTTTGGTTGAATTTGAATAGTATGAAGAAATTGTTCCTGTTGGCGGCCATCGCGGGCGGATGCCTGGGCGCGTTGGGCGCTTGGGGCGCGTCCCCGGCCTTGAACCTGTACGAGGGACGGCAGACACAATCCCTCTCCGGGGAATGGCACTATATCGTCGACCCGATGAACACCGGGCTGTACAAATACCACATGACCCCGCTGAAGCCGTCCAAACGCTATTTTGCCGACCGGCATTTCTACCAGAACAAGACCAAGCTCGTCGAATACGATTTCGACCGGTCCCCTATCCTGCAAGTGCCCGGCGACTGGAACACGCAGTCCGACAAACTTTATTATTATGAAGGAAGCGTGTGGTACCAACGGACCATTCCTTTCCGGAAAACGCCCGGCCAGCGCTGGTTCCTCTATTTCGGAGCCGCCTCCTACAGCAGCATCGTAGGTTTGAACAATGAAGTCCTGGGCACCCACAAAGGCGGTTTCACCCCTTTCTGGTATGAGGTGACTGACGCCCTGCGGGAGGGAGAAAACAGCCTGGTCGTCCACGTGGACAACACCCGGGGCGCCTCGGAGGTGCCGGCGGTCAACTTCGACTGGTGGAACTACGGCGGACTCACCCGGGACGTGCTGCTGGTGAGCGTTCCCGAAGTCTTCATCCGCGATTTCCGCGTCCAATTCGACGGCAAGCAGATAGAGGCGACCGTCCGGCTGGACGGAGGCAAGGGCTGCGTCACGCTGGAGATTCCCGAGCTCCGCATCAAGAAGAAAGTGTGCAGCGGAGAGGACGGAGTGGCACATTTCCAAATGAAGGCCAAACCCCAGCGCTGGTCCCCCGCCCACCCCAAACGCTACGAGGTGGTGGTGCGCACGGACCAGGATTGCGTACGGGACCGGATCGGATTCCGAACGGTGCGGGTGGAAGGCGAACAGATTCTGCTCAACGACCAGCCCATCTTCCTCAAAGGAGTCGCCGTACACGATGAGAACATCGGCGAGAATCCCGGACGTTGCCGCAATGAAGAAGATGTGAAAGGCCTGCTGGAAGCCGCCCGCGACCTGGGCTGCAACTTCCTGCGTCTCGCCCACTACCCCCACAGCGAACAAATGGTGCGGCTGGCAGAGGAAATGGGCTTTTTGCTTTGGGAGGAAATCCCCTGCTACTGGAACATCGACTGGGCATCGGAAGACACCTACGCCAATGCGGAGGAACAGTTGCTCACGATGATTCATCGCGACTACAACCGAGCCGCCACCATCATCTGGTCCGTGGCCAACGAGACGCCCCGCACCCCGGAGCGGCTCTCTTTCCTGGGCCGGCTGATTGCGAAGGTCCGGGAGGAAGACGGTTCCCGCCTGGTGAGCGCCGCGCTGGAGAAAAAGACGACCAACAAGATTGATTATTACGTCGAGGACGAACTCATTTCCCTGACCGACCTCATCAGTTTCAACCAATATGTGGGATGGTATGACGGTACGCCCGCCAACTGCGACACCGTCGTCTGGCACATTCCCGGCGGCAAGCCGGTCGTCGTGAGCGAATTCGGCGGCGGCGCGCTCTACGGCAACCACGGAGCATCCGGCGAACTCTTCACCGAGGAATACTTGGAGTGGCTCTATCAAAAGAATATCGAAATGATGAGCAAGATGCCCGGTCTGGCCGGTATCAGCCCCTGGTGCCTGAAAGATTTCCGTTCCCCCAAACGGACCTTGGTCGGCATCCAGGACGAATTCAACCGGAAGGGCCTCATCGACGAACGCGGAAACCGCAAGAAGGCCTTTTTCGTGCTCAAAAAATATTACGAAAATCGGGATTGATTATTTATCTTTGCCGAACGACTGAATAGAAAGGAACTGCCATGAAGAAAATCATCCTCCTGTTTTCCTTGCTGATGGGAACCCTTTTCGCTGCCGATGCAGGGAACATCTTGTACGGTCCCTGGGTGCACAATGTGTCCGAAACCGGGTTTACGGTGATTTGGATTGGCCAGGAGCCTTCTCTGGATTATGTGGAGATTGCCCCCGAAGACGGGACTTCTTTCGAGACCTGCTCCCGTCCCCGCTATTATGAAAGCCGCTTCGGCAAGCGCGTCACCGGGACTTTCCACCGCGTGCGCATCGACGGGCTGCAGCCGGGCACGAACTACCGCTACCGCATCGTCGGGAAGGTGGTCAAGGATGACCAAAACGCCTACCGCAGCGTCTACGGACCGGAACGCCGGGTGTTCGGGAACGTGAAGAAAGGACAGCGCCCTTATTCCATCCGAACGCTGGACAGCCGCGCCGATACCTGCCGTTTCTCCATTATCAACGACATCCATTTCAACGACAAGCGCTTCACCGCGCTGGCTTCGCCCATCGACCCCGCCAAGACCGATTTTCTGGTGTTGAACGGCGACATCGTCTCCTATGCCGTTTCCATCGACACGGTCATCAAGCATAGTTTCGCCCCCATCGCCGAGCAGGCGGCCCGCATTCCGCTCATTTTTGTGCGGGGCAACCACGAAGGACGCGGACGGGACGCCAACAAAGTCTATGACCTGTATCCTACCTCGACGGGCGAATTCTATTACAGTTTCCGTCAGGGGCCGGCCGCCTTCATCGTGCTGGACGGCGGAGAGGACAAGCCGGACGACCATTGTGAATACAGTGGTCTGGCCGATTACGACAACTACCGCGCTCAGGAATTGGAGTGGTTGAAAAAAGCCGTGAAAGACCCTTCCTTTACCAGCGCCCCCATCAAAATCTGCCTGATTCACGTCCCCACCTTCCCCAGAAAAGGCGCGTGGTACGGGGAACAATGGATGGCCAAGAACTTTATGCCACTTCTCGCCGAAGCGGGCATTGATGTGATGCTCAGCGCCCATTACCACGATTACATCGCCCGGGAAGCCGGGGTGGACGGCGTCGGATACCCCATCGTTGTCAACAGCAACACCGAACGGATGGACGTAGTCGTCACCGCCTCAGGCATCGAGATCAACACCTACGACCAGCAAGGCCAGCTAAAACACAGTTGGAAGAAGTAACCGTTTGAATCCCACCCACAGATGGGCGAGGAGGTCGCCGGCATCCCAGGCTTCCGCCGTACGCTCCTGTGTGAGGTAATCGGCGGCGGCCCCGTGAATCCAGACGCCCAGTTGGGCAGCCGTCAGCGTGTCGTAGCCCCTGGCAAGCAGCCCGCCGACGAGTCCGGTCAGCACATCGCCGCTGCCTCCCTTGGCCAGTCCCGCATTGCCCGTATCGTTGACAAAGCAGCATCCGGCAGAAGTATAAATGCGGGTATGAGGCCCTTTTCTGACCAGGACGCAAGATGTCTTTTGGCAAAAATCAATGATGTCTTCCTCTGAAATCAAAGCCGGCTCCATGTCCAGCAGCCGTCCCAGTTCGCCCGCGTGCGGGGTCAGAACGGTCTCGCGCGGGAGAATGGATAGCATGTCAGGATGACGAGCCAAATAATTCAGGGCGTCTGCGTCCAGCAACAGTTTTTTCTGTTTTTCGGGAAAAATATCATTCCAGTCTCGGACCATCCAGATCAAATCCGACAGAGCGGATTGGGTCTCCGCTTCTTGTCCCAGTCCAGGACCGACCGCAATGGCGTCGTATTCTTCGATGGCCGGCGCCTCGCTTACATATTCCATAGGGTCTTCGGAGAGTTTGGCGGAAGGATAAGCGGTTACGGCCGCCTGCAGCGCCCTTTCGGTCGAATGAAGGGTCACCAGTCCGCATCCGGAACGCAGGGCCGCACCCGTCGCCAGCAAAGCGGCGCCCGGCATCCGCTGAGACCCGGACACCACCAGCAGACGGCCGAAATCGCCCTTGTGTCCGTCCTCCGCCCGCGGCAACAGCCGCCCGGCGAAAGGACCTGCCTCACCCTTGAGCCCCGCCTTCTCCACGCAAGTATCCCTACTCATACCCCTTATTTTGCTTAAGATTGTGGTTGACTGCGATGGCATCGGCAGGGATGGGAAAGACCGTGGTGTAGCCGTTCTCTTCACCCGGCAATTGCGGACGAGAAGTCCGGGCGTCGCCAAACACCCCGAATCGGACCATATCCTGGCGGCGATGACCCTCCCAGCACAGTTCCAGCATCCGCTCCCGAAGGATATCGTCCAAAGCGACCGTCGTCAAAGCGGGCGCGTTCACCCGCTCACGCACCCTATTGACCAGCGCCAACGCATCTTGACCGGAACGAAGCATCGCCTCGGCCTTCATCAGCACCACATCCGCATAACGGAACACGACCAAGTCATTGTGCACGCATTTGCCGTCGGTCGTGCAGTTGGGGTCGTATTCATATTTTTTCATCCGGGCGCCCGCCACTTTCTCATCCACATTGCCGGTCAAATTCAAAGCTACGGAGCGAGGTTTGTACACCAGCGGGGTCGTTGGGTTCAGGTAGACCGGCTTGCCGTTCTTATCCACCACAGCACCGCCCCAGAAGTTCATTCTGAAACGCGGGTCCTCGTCATCCTGACCGAAATGATGGGCATCCAGCAACTCCAGCGTCGCGCAAGGGCCATTCTCCCCACTCATTCCCAGGGCGGCGGCGTGGTCGTAATGCAAGGAACGGAAAATATACAAGAACTGCGACGCATAGCGGTCCGGATCCATCGGAATGGTCAGGATGTTCTCGTGGGAACGCTCGTTGGTCGTAGAGAAATTCTCCGCGTACGAGGCGGACAAATGATAGTCTCCTTCGGGGAACCTACTGAAAGAATCGCAATAATCGATACATTTTTGGTAGTATTCGGGATGAAGCGCGCGGACGCCGTCCGTCCAGTCGTCATCCATATACACATCCGCGTTCAGATACAACTTGGCCAGCAGGCAATAGACCACGGGACGGGTGATACGCCCGTACCAGGCGCCCAGATAATTGCTGCGTTCCAGCGGCAGCAACGGACGGACCGCCTCCAGTTCGCTCACCACAAAATCAAAGACCACGCTCCGGTCCTCCTGCTCCACTTTCGACAGCGGGACATCGGGCTCCGTGACCAGTGGCACGCGGGCATACAAATCCAGGAGATAGTAATACATAAACGCCCGGATGGCCCGCAATTCCGCGTTGAGGCCGAGTTTCTCCTCTTCTGTCATATAGGAGGAATAACGCTCCACCAGGTACAGCGCCGTATTGGACTTGACAATCATCTGGAAAAGATAGTTCCAGGCATTTTTGATGGGCTCTTCCCCATCTTCCCAGGAATGGCCGTACAGACGCGCCCACAGCCCGCCGTCGTTCCAGTCCGCTCCGCGAATCGGAATGATGGCCTCGTCGCTCGTGATGGTCTGCAGATCATAGATGCCCCGACCGGTGCCCATAATGCCATTGCCGTTTTCATCTGAACCGAAATGGGCGTAGAGGTCTCCCAGCGTCGCCAGATAAAAGCTTTTGGCATCCTTGATCAACTCGGATTCGTCCAATTGATCCTTGGGGTTTTCATCCAGGAAATGACAGGATACGACCGTCAGGGACAGCAAAAGCAGGGTCGCCGTCCGTTTGAAAGGAATATGCTGAATAATGATCATTAGAATTGAATGCTTACGTTGAGGGAATAAGAACGATAGACCGGGAACGAGATTTTGTCATCCAGGCCGAAGGTGGAATCGACGACCGAAGAGTTGAGCATCGGCGTCAGGCCGGAATAAGCCGTGAAGGTCGCGACATTGTTGACGGACGCGCTGACACGCAGGTTGCGGATGAAACGCGCTTTGCCCAGCGGAATGTTCCAGCCCACCGTGATGTAGTCGATATTGACATAATCTCCTTTTTCCAGCCAATAGTCGGTCACCAGCTGGTCGTTGATTTTCTCCTTGACCGCCTGTCGCAAGACATTGTAATAAGGGAGGGACCCCACGTTCATATAGGTCAGCGAGGTGCCGTTGAAAATCTTGTGTCCGAAGGCGCCGTTCACCTGCATGGAGATATCGAAGGACTTGTAACGGAAGCTGATATTGGAGCCGAGCATCACTTTCGGAGACACCTGCCCCGCCACATAACGGTCCGCGCCGTCATCCAGTATGCCGTCCCCGTTGATATCTTCGATGACGTAATGACGCTCCCCCTTCTCATCCGGATCGCTCAGACCCTTGCAATGCGGCAGATAATACACGCCTAAAGGCTGGCCGACGATCTGGTGAACCACGTCGTTGTGTCCCCCGTGGAAGCCCGCGCCCGTCAGGGAGTTGATGCCGGCGATGTCGGGGGCGGAAAGGTATTCACCCTGGTAGTAGCCGCTCAGCGAAATGAGTTTGTTCTGCTGCCAAGCCAGGTTCATATTGATGTTCAGCTCGATGTCCTTGGTCTGGAGCGGAGCGCCGCCCAGGCCGATTTCCACGCCCGTGTTGGACATTTGTCCCAGGTTGGCCATCAAGCGGTTGTAGGCGAAAGGCGGTACGCCGACTTCATACTCATACAACATATCCCTCGTCAAAGAATAGTAGTAACTCACGTTGAAAATCAAGCGGTTCTTGAAGAAGGCCGAGGAAATATCCACGTTGGCGGAAGAACGGATCTCCCAGCGGAGGTCGGGATTGGCGTTGCGCACGATGCCCATCGATACGGCTGACGCGCCCTCGTAGGGAACAAGTTCCGTCGGCATCAGCAGCTGCCGGGAGTAATAAGCGCTCAAGGCTCCCTGGTTACCGGAAAGACCGTAGCCCACATTCAGACGGAGGTCATCCAGCCAGGATACATTTTTCAGAAACGGCTCTTTGGAGGCTACCCAGGTCGCGGAAACGGAAGGGAAGAAGCCCCAGCGATGGTTGGCACCGAAAAGCGAAGAGGCGTCCGCGCGGACATTGGCGTTCAAGATATAGCGGGAAGCGACTTTATAGGTCCCGCCCAACATAAAGGAAAGCATCTTCACATCCTCATAATAGGATGCGGTGCCATCCCAGGGACGGGAAGAGCCGGCCTGCAGGGAGTAATAGCCCAGTGCGTTGGTCGTAAAGCCCGTCGTGGTGCTGTAGAAACCATCCTGGATCCCTTTCTGGATCTCGGCCAAGGCATTCAGTTCCAAATGATGAATCCCGAAATCCTGCTTGTATTCCAGGTTGAGATTGGCCAGCAGGTCCTGCACCCGCTGCCGGCCGCGATAGGCCTCGCCGCCGCTGGCCACATAGGTGGGCAGGAAATGGGCGTTGTCGGTTGTCGAATAAGAGTAGGAGGCGAAAAGGTCCAGTTTCAACGACTTCAAAATATCGATGCCGACTTTGAGATGCGCGTTGAACGAGGCGTTGTCGTTGTCGTATTTTTTGTCGAGCAAAGCGCTGGGGTTGGCAATCTGGCTGGCAGACGGCAATCCCGGATATTCCCCGTTCACCTTGCCGGCCGGGAAGGTGGGGTTGAAGGTCGCCGAGGAATAAAAGAGTTGCTGCAAGTCTTCCATCTGGGAAATATGCTGCAAGGCGCCGAACATACCGAAATCAAACTGGACGACACCGCCGAAGGCTTTCTGGCTGAGGTCCACCTTCGCCGTGTAGTTTTGGTGGTTGTTGGTCTTGATGACCGAATTGCGGTCCAGAATGGCGATGGAAGCGCGGTAGTTGCTATCTTCGGTGCCCCCGCTGAGCGCGAGGTGATGCTTCTGGATATAGCCCACGCGGGTCGGCACATCCACCCAGTTGGTAGAGGCTCCGCCGTCCTGCCAGATGTAGCCGTGGCTGTTGTTCCATTCCCGGAAGCCGTCAGCGGAAAGCATCTGCAGGTTCTTGTAGATGGCTTCCACGCCGCCCGTCACATCATAACTGATGCTGAAACGGCTGCTCTTGCCCTTGACGGTGTTGACCACGATGACACCCGAAGCACCCCGGGATCCGTACTGGGAAGTCTCGGAAGCGTCCTTCAAGATGGTGAAACTTTCGATATCGCCCGGATAGAGCGTCCCCAGCGTCTCCAGGTCGCTGGTCACCCCGTCGATGACGACCAACGGGTTGTTGCCGCCCGTCAACGAGGTCGTACCCCTCACGCGCACGGCATTGAGCATCGCACCCCGGTCTGCGCCCGTAGTAATCGTCACGCCGGCGCTCTGTCCGTTCAGGGCTCCCAGACCGTCCGTGACCAGACCTTTGTTCATCTGTTCCCGGGTAATCGTGTGCGAACGCATCGTCGTATCTATCTGCGACTGCGCCCCCGCCGGCAACCCCAACGCCGCCAGCGCCACAAAAGTCGCGAGTATCTTCATCCGTTTTCTCATCATCCCATTTTTAGGTTGGATACAAAGGTAATTATTTTTATCAGAACGGATAGCCTATGCCGAAGTTGAGGCGGAGGGCGTCGAGGACGGAGGGGAGGTTGTAGTAGGTGGTGATGGGCTGCGAGAGATCCGGCGTGAAATCTTTGGTATATTTGTAGGTCTGGTAGGGAGCGTGGATGCCTACGCCCAGATCCAGGCGGATGACGAGTCCGTCGAGGTCGAGGCGAAGTCCCGCGCCGGTGCCCAGGGCAATCTGTCGGGCGAGATCCGGGTTCCCGATGATGCCGTCATTGATGTCCTCGGTCAAGCCCATCTTCTCGACAACGAGCGCGTAATCCTCAGGACTGAGGAGGTCTGAAGTATTTTGCCAATTCCAGACATTGCCGGCATCCAGGAAAACGGCGCCGAAAACTTTCCAAAAAATAGGGAAACGTAGTTCAAGGTTGGCTTCCAGCTTGACGTCGCCGGCGTGGAAGAAACTCTGGTTGTATTTGGGACTGTGGAAATTGCCCGGACCGTAGGCATAAGGCTGGGCCGCCCGCAGGCTGTTGGGACCGCCGGCATAGAACGCTTCGGAAAGCGGCGCGCTGTCGGAGTTTCCCAGGGGCACATTGGCCCCCGCAAAAATACGGGTGGCAATGCTGACCTGCTCCGTCAGGTTGAATTTGTTGCACAGTTCGACCGTCAGTTTGACGAATTGGTTGAAGGGAAGACCGATAATCTTTTTCTCCTTTTCATTCCAGGAACGGCCGAAGGCGCTATAGGTCGTGTTGATCAGGTTACCCGACTCTTTCACTTCAAAGTCAAACATCGTATTGACCCCCCGCTTGAAGCGGTAATCGCTGTAAGTGAGCCCGTAGCCGATAGAGGGGACGAATTCGTTTCCGGCCAGCATCCGGACGAGTTCCGGAAAGGCATCCGCGCTATTCACGCCCGTCGCGTCGATGTCTGTCCGGACAACAGAAAGCGAAATGGGAGTGAAAACGTGCGTGAGGTAACGGGAAGGACGGATGAAGTACGAAAAACCGCCAGAGGCCTTGTGGACACGGCATCCGCCGGCGATATTCTCATACTTGTATCCTATCCGGTAACGGGTGTCGCCATCGGGCTTGTTGTCCCCCGCCCAGTGCAGATACGGGAAAGTGAGCGAGGCATCAACACCGACCTTGTAGGTATCGGTTTTGGTCGGGTCTCCCGGATAGCGGTCGCGCAGCGCCCAATAGTAGGCCCCGTATCCCTTTACCGCAAAGGTCTCCCCGTTCCCTATCAGGTTGCGGATCGAGTGGGTGAGGGTGAGATTGGGGCCGATGCTGCTGTTGGAACGATAAGCGACATCCGCATCCGCCGTCAATTTGTAGATGCGCGTAATCGTATCGCCCTTAGAACGTAGGTAGCAGTCCCGTTTCCATTGCCTGGCGGCCTCCACGCCGATACCCGACTTATAGAGTTCGCCTTCGAAAATATTGTCATAGTCGCGCTGGGCGAACAGACGCAGCAGCACATTGCCCGACTTGGTCAACTTGTAATCAGCGGAGATCCGGCTAAGCAGGCCATTGGCTTTGTTGACCTCCGGATTGTCGGAAATGGTGGAGCCGGCAGTGATACGCAGCTTGTCCTTGAACAGGGACTTGCTGATGGCGATGTTCGTATCGTTTGTCTTGCCGACCGCGTGTTCGGTCTGTCCGCTGCTGATATCGACTTCGATGATTTTCCCCATCTTGGAATTGGCCATCGCGGCGTTGAGCCGGCTGTTGATGATGCTGGACAGGGCATATCCTCCCCTTTGTGCGGCCACATTGCTTTCGCCCATATACATTCCAGTAGCCAGCAAGGCCGCCGCCGTCCCCTCGCGCGTATCCTCATCCATCGAGGCAAGTTCCCGCTCGATGGTCTCGTCGTTCGGTGCTTCGAGGAAGAAGCCGATGGCGCCCAGGTTCAGCGAATCCAGTTCGCCGTTGATGCGGACGCCCGTGTTGAAATCCACCCGGCGCATCTCTTCGCCCTCCGACTGCACATCCGCCTTCGCCTGCTGCGAAGCGGAAATGTTGAGCATCGTCTTGCCGAGGGGCCCGTTGAAACGGATATGGCTGGCTGAATCCACCTGGAAGGGCATCATCGGATATAATTTGGGGGAATAACGGACCTGCCCTTCATCCACATGGATGACCCCGTCCAGGTTGAGCGCCCCGTCGGCGGTATCGTACTGCACATTGACCGTACCATGCGGCTTTACCTGCGCCAGATTCTTTTTATCAATCGGATAGGTAAGGTCCGTTCCGGGCAGAATCGTGACATCCACATCCGCAAGGAGACTGTCCAGTTGTCCGCTCACCCGGCCCCGGATATCGGTCGCCAACTGACCATAGACGGGAATGGGCCCGCCTTGTTCCAGTTTTGCCGGAGAGAAGTGATCGGCCGCCACATCGATATCCAGGCGCATCTTGTCCATATCCAGTCCACCGTTAAGGGCTAGGTAGGAACTGTCGACGCTGTAAATGCGAAAATCGTTAAGTTCTACATTATTGTGATTCATCACAATGGGCGTTTTGCTCAGACTCATCTTGACATCATAAGGCTTGTAGGTGGCGCTCACATCCAGCGGCAGCACTTCGGCGGAAAGGTCCAGGTGTCCGGGCAGGCCGTCTATGGTGGCTTTGGCCCGGACAAAACCATCCAAGCCGATGTCATCCATCCGAACGATACCGCTGACCAACTCAAGCGGGATATCGTTCAGGCGCACATCCGCCCGGACGGCCTTTTCATATTGCTCTGATGGTGTTATCTGCACATCTACCGTGCGGTTGCCGAGGTTCATTCCGTCGTAAATGAGGCTGTCCAGCGCAAGCTGTCCCGCACCGTCGAGTTCACTCCCGCTGCGTTCCAGATTGAAGCGCAGCGCGGCGTTGGTGCGGATGTCGCGCACACTCATTATACCCTCGGTGATATCGGAATGGGCGGTGAACGAGGCCGTGGTCTTGCCTTCCGTCATACTGACACGCATCGCCGCCACGGCATCAGGCACGAGCAAGGCCGTACTGTCCTCTTTATTACCCACATCCGGGATAGAGGCATCCAATGCCAGGTTCGAGCTGTTCTCATCGGATGCCAGCGACAGGGCCACCTCTTGGATATCCAGCCCCATCCGCTCGATGATGGACTGGACGGGACTTCCTTTCGTCAGCCGAACATCCGCCCTCAGGTCCGGAATCAGCCGCCGGAGTGTGTCCAGCATCGTCAAGTCTTGCAGTGAAGTGACGGACCGGACAAAGGTAGAGTCCGTCACGCATCCCAGCATCGGTTGCAGTTCATCCACCAGCCGAAGCACATGCATCGGGCTCTGCACATTGATGGTCAGCCCCTGCGTCGTAAGGTTCAATGAGGTGGAGGGAGTGGTGACGGTGTGCGTGGGAGCGAAGGCAGGGGTGGGCGCAGGTGCTTGAGCGAGGGCTTGCTCGGGGAGGGTTCTCGCGGGAGCGATGACTCGCGTGGCAGGCTCCGTAGCGAAGTTCAGATTAAGCTGGTCAATCACAATATCTTCTCCCACAAATTGCGCGGAAACCTGATTGAGCTGCGCATGGTAGTCCACGACCATCCGCTCCGGCGTCATAAAGTCCGACACCCGGAACCGATGCTCCGTCTCCGCCTTCAAACGCAGGGTGGTATCCGCAGATGGGGAGGGGCTATCACAGCCCATAGCAAAAGGCAGATGCAGGTTGCCGCTCACCGTATTATTGGCCAGTTCGGCATCAAGCGTCAGGCCTGAAACATTGATTTGGTCGTAGATTCCTTCGTCCAAACGCACGGCCAGACGGGATTTCATCGCGGAGGAATGGGGGTCAATTCCAGAGCCTTGCGCTAGGATTTTGCCCGCCACGATCACGTGGTGGCGCTCAGCAAGGAAGGAACTGATATCCACCCGCTCCACATTCAGCGACACATCATAAGCTTCCTCATCAATATCATAGTATCCCCTCAACTGTGCCTTGCTTCCGCGAAAATCCGCATTCCCCGTCACATTCACCCGCATCGTCGACAAATCCAGCACCGAAGCGGAAAGGTCCGCTTTCGCCCCGAACACATCGGAACGGACGAATAATCCGCTCGACTGAATCAGATTGGTATTCAAGTCCACGGATGCACTCCCGTTGATGGCGTCAAAAGGCAGATGCAGCGTCCCCAGATCGAGCGATAAGTTTTGTACATCCAGCCGGCGTGCATCGTAGCGGTTGCCCCCTACATCCACCAGGACATTCGTTGAGAGAGAGTCCACACAGATATTCAACCCCAACGGATTGAGCACAAAATGAATCTGGCTCAACTCGCCATCCGGGATATCGAAAGATAGCGGTGGAGGCGTTTCGTCTTGCTTGCCCGGCTGTGCGTCTTCGGGCGCATCTCTCAGGACTATTTCCACATACGCATCCGCCAGGTTCAGGCCGTGCAGCGGATACTGTCCTTTTGTAATAATGAGCCCCGGGCTCGCCGCCTGCAAATGCTTCAGAATTACATTGACGCCCACCGCGGGAATCAGCGTGTCGGAATGGAATGTCGCCCCGTCCAGCAGCAGTTGGTCCACTACAATCGTGCGGGACAGCAGGTTTGCGTCTTCTGTTGACTTGTCCGCATTTACCCCCGCCGGGCGTCCGTCAGTTCTCACTGCCAGGCTTTCTTCAGTCGCACCCTCAGCCCTGCTTGCAGCCTTTTCCAGACGGCCTCGCAGACGCAGGGTATGTACATAGAGCAACGTATCCCTCCCCCGATGCCCCAGATAAAGGCTGTCAATTTCTATATGCAGGGGCAACTCCCCTTCGCCTTTGAAGGCGCTATAAAGCTGCCTCGGAGACTGATGAAAAGGAGACAAATAGAGCCTTTCCAAGTCCACGTCCCAGTCAGTCCGGGCATTGACTTCCGCCACGGCTCTTTGCAGAACGGCCGTGCGCGCCGAAGGCGTCACCAAAACGGCTGTCACCGCACCCAGCAGCAACAGCACGCCCCCCAACACAACACACAAAGCGATGCAGGGAATTTTCCAAATGAGACTCTTCCGACTCACACTTGTACAAAGGTACTCCAAAAATCCAAAAACTGCAAACGAACGCCTCAACGCCCGATGCCCAATCTTGCGTCCGGCAAGCATCCATATAAAAAATAATGACTACCTTTGTCGTGTAGAATTCTTCATGCAATGAACTGTTTCAAACAATCGATTTTGGCATTTTGCCTGTTTTGGATCGCCTGTGGAATATGCCTGGCACAAGCCCCCGTCACAGCCGCTCAACTTCAGTACGGGAAAAGCGGAAAATTTAAAATTGTTCAACTGGCCGATACACACGTGATTGCCGGAGACCCTCGTTCAGAAAGGGCCCTGAACAATATCTCCGCCATCCTGGACAACGAAAAGCCGGATTTCGTGATTCATACCGGAGATATCTTTTACGGAGAACCGGCCGAGGAATCAGTCCGTGCTGCCCTGCAGCCCTTGGTTGAAAGGGGCATTCCTTTCGCCGTAACCCTTGGAAACCACGACAGTGACTTCTCTCTGTCCCGGCAGCAGATGTATGATTTCGTCCGCAGTTTCCCCGGCAATGTCAATTCCGCCTCCGACAGTAAGTTAAGCGGATGCTCCAATAGCATTTTGGTCCTGAGCGGGCAGAAGGGAACTAGCCGCATTTTTTATTTGTTTGACAGCGGAAACCGAGATTATCCAGCCGGAGAAAAGAGCTGGGGGTACATTCACGCGGACCAAATCGCGTGGTACCGTGCCGCCAGCAATTGGTTTACCGCCCAAAACGGCGGCGTTCCCATCCCCTCCCTGGCATTTTTCCACATTCCGTTCCCCGAATTTAACGAAGCGCAGCACGACAGCAGCAAAAAGGGCCCTTCGATTCAGGGGAACATCGGCGAAGAACCGGCCAGCCCCAAGGTCAATTCCGGCCTCTATCTGGCCATGCGGGAACAAGGGGATGTGCAAGCTGTCGTATGCGGGCACGACCACAACAACGACTACGCCATGCTATGGAAGGGATTTTTCTTCATCTACGGCCGCTACAGCGGTGGCGATACGGTTTATAACGACCTCAAGCCCAACGGTGCGCGTGTCTTTGAGTTCACGGAAGGCGACGATGGGTTCCGCACCTGGATACGCCTCTGTGACGGACGCATCGAGCACGAACTGTACCTCTTCCCCGGCATGAAAAACCTCACCTCGACCCGTTGAACGGGATTATTCCGCCTTGGCGTAGCGATTGGCAGGAGCGGCTGTAGATGTACTATAGCTGGCGCCCTCATCCCAAGTCGTATTGTTGTCGCTGAAATAGAACTTAATGCCCGGTGTATGCGACTTGATTAAACAATAAAGCCCTGCTCCTTTCAAATCATCGTCTTTATATCCGCCACCGGTGGCCTTTACCTTGCCGCCAAAGAGTCTCAGGACTTGATCCATAGTTGGACCACCATTTACAATACCCCCAAAACCTTGATATTCAGAAGTGGCTACAACCTCGCCGCCATATACGGTAAAATGATTGTTCCCGAAACCTATGCCGTCCATACCGGCAGAAGTTGCCGTGAGTTTTCCGCCAAACATTCTAATTCCCGAGGCCCAGACTGCCTGGAATCCGCTCTGGGCTGTCACTTGTGCCGTAATCTCTCCGCCATGGATTTCGAGGTTTGAGAAAACAAATATCGCATTGTCTGCAGGACCGGTTGTCACATTCAACTTACCAGTACCTTCCGCCTGGCCATAGATGTAAAGGGGCTCAAGATCGGTAATGTCTCCATTAATCGTCAGCGTGGCGCCATCCTGGAGAATCAAGTGAGTAGCGACATTTGACGAAACCTTACCCGAGATGGTAACATTGCCGGATACCGTGTACCATCCGGCATCCCACGTGACATTAGCGTCAGCATCCGTGACGGCGACCGGTTCCGTCTCAGCCGTTTTCCTGGTGAGCACCACCTTCTTTTCCGCGTCATCCCATGACGCCTCAAAATATTCATTTTCCCCCCATACATCCGGCGTAAAGCCCGTCTCGTGGGTAGGGTTGTCGCGTTTGCAAGCAACGATAAGCAACATGGCAAATGCCAGCGTCATGAAGATTGGGTTTGCTTTCATTTTTGTAATTCGTTTAGTTCGTTTGTAATTATAATACTTTTCACCTAATAATTCTACCCACGGGATGGCTAATTTCCCCGTAAAGATAAGAATAAATGAGTTAGGAAAAAAGAAAAGCAAAAATTATCGTGTCGTAAATCTCATTCAGCGTCGTCTGGGCGTTCCTTGCAGGGAAGAATCTCTTCGTCAAATGATGTGAAAATTCACACCCCTGTAGAAGGGCCTGTAGGGCAGGTGGCGTGCGCACATCCCCTTCACAAAGCAGATGTGCGCAACGAAACCTCATTCTACATACCTGTAGCGGGTCCTTCTGGAACATATCGTTTGACGAGTAGGGGTACGCCCCTCAATGAATGAAAGGCCGCTTGAGACCTGGGGCTACAGAAAAAAGACAGGGTTCGCCTGTCTTTTTTCTGTAGCCCCTAGTGGAATCGAACCACTATTTAAAGTTTAGGAAACTTCCGTTCTATCCGTTGAACTAAGGGGCCGTAGGGCTTGCGGGACCATGCCCGTACTCCCATAAAAAAGAAAATCACTGATTACTCAGCGACCTTCTTCTCAATAATCTGACGGCCTCTGTAGTAGCCGCACTCGGGACAAACCCGGTGATATTGGACCGTAGCGCCGCAGTTGGGGCAAGTGGTCAAAGTGGGGACGACCGCTACATCGTGCGTTCTCCTCTTGTCTCTCCGCTGTTTGGAGTGTTTGTGTTTCGGATGTGCCATTTTCTATCGTTCTTTATTTATAATTATCATTTGAGCCTGCAAAGGTAAGAAAAAAGATTGTGAATTTCAACTATAATTTCAAATCCTTTAATCCGGCAAAGGGTGTATCCATCATTTCTCCCTCTCCACCAGGCTTATCCGTCAGGTATTTCGTGCTCTCCGGATTGCATTTTCCATCGGGATGCGTGTGCCGGATGGGAATACTCAGGAAAAGTTCGTCGTACACCAGTTGCGACAGGTCGAAAAACTTGTCGGACGCATCCAACGGGATGATTTCACGCCCGTCTTCCGTCTCTTCCACATCCTCCAACTCCTTATCCGAAGCACGCCGGAGGGCATACCGGGCCGAAAAAGAAAGCGGCCAGTCCATCTCCTCCATACAGCGGTCGCAACGCAACACCAACCGTCCTTCAAAATGCAAGTCCAAAGAAAAACCGCTCGCCTCTTTATCCAGACTGGCCGTCAAACACACATCCGCATCCAAGACTTCCTCCTGACCGAAGGCCTCGAAGAAATCGCCCGAAACGGAAAACAGCGTTGTCTCGGGATAGGTTTTCAAACCAGTCAAAGGGATCTGGAGTTCTGGCGTCATTGTCTCGTTCATTAGAGTCCTGGCGGGGCTTTTGGGATTAGGTCACCAGGAGACTTACTCATCCTCTGCGTTGCCGCCCTTGCGTTTGCGCTCCAACGGGCTGAGAATAATCTTGCGGATGCGCATCGCCTTGGGCGTCACTTCCACCAACTCATCCTCCTGGATATATTCCAGGGCTTCTTCCAACGAGAACTGGATGGGCGGCGGCAGCATCACCTTCTCGTCGCTGCCGGCGGCGCGAACGTTGGTCAATTTCTTGGTCTTGCAGATATTGATGTTCAAGTCGCGCTCCCGCGTATGCTCGCCGACCACCTGGCCCTCGTAGATTTCTACGCCGGGATCGATGAAGAAACGGCCGCGATCCTGCAACTTATCCATCGAATAAGCCACCGAAACGCCGGTCTCCAGCGACACGAGTGAACCGTTGGTGCGGCCCTCGATTTCTCCCTTGTAGGGTTCGTAGCCTTTGAGCCGGTGCGCCACTACCGCCTCGCCGGCCGTCGCTGTCAGCAGGTTGGAACGAAGTCCTATCAATCCGCGGGAAGGAATGTCAAATTCCAGATGCGTGCGATCGCCACGGGTTTCCATATGCACAAGCGCGCCCTTGCGGCGGGTCGTTAGCTCGATCGCCTTGCCCACCGACTCCTCAGGCACATCGATAGTCAGGTTCTCAATCGGCTCGCAACGCTGCCCCCCGATGGTCTTGTCCAACACTTTGGGCTGACCCACCTGCAATTCGAAGCCCTCGCGGCGCATCGTCTCGATGAGCACCGAAAGATGCAGCACGCCACGCCCGTACACCACGAACGAATCGGCGTTGGCGCCGGGTTTCACGCGAAGCGCCAGGTTCTTCTCCAATTCTTTCTCCAGCCGCTCCTTGAGGTGACGGGAAGTCACGAACTTTCCATCGCGGCCGAAGAAGGGCGAATTGTTGATGCAGAACAGCATGCTCATCGTCGGCTCATCCACTGAAATGGGCGGAAGAGGCTCCGGATTCTCCGCATCGGCGATGGTGTCGCCGATTTCAAAGCCGTCAATGCCCACCAGGGCGCAGATATCTCCGCACTGCACGCTGTCCACCTTGGTTTTCCCCAAGCCCGTGAACACCATCAGTTCCTTGATGCGCTGCTTCTGCTGGATATCGTAGCGCTTGCAAAGCGTAATCGGCATGCCCGCCGTCAACTCGCCCCGGGTGATGCGCCCGACGGCGATACGACCCACATACGGCGAATACTCCAACGAAGAAACCAGCATCTGCGGCGTTCCCTCCAGAATTTCAGGGGCAGGAATCTCCTCCAGAATCGCATCGAGAAGGACATTGATGTCCTCGGTAGGCTGCTTCCAGTCCAACGACATCCAACCCTGCTTGGCGCTGCCGAACACCGTCTTGAAATCCAACTGGTCCTCGGTCGCGCCCAAGGTGAACATCAGGTCGAAGACCTCTTCCTGCACCTCGGCCGGACGGCAGTTGGGCTTGTCCACCTTGTTGACCACCACGATGGGCTTCTTGCCCAATTCGATGGCCTTTTGCAAGACGAAACGCGTCTGCGGCATGCACCCTTCGAAGGCATCCACCAGCAGCAGCACGCCGTCCGCCATATTGAGAACCCGCTCCACCTCTCCGCCAAAATCGCTGTGGCCCGGCGTGTCGATGATATTGATTCTGACGCCCTTGTAATTGACGGAAACATTCTTGGCCAGGATGGTGATGCCCCGCTCCCGCTCCAAATCGTTGTTGTCAAGAATCAACTCGCCCAACTTTTCCTGGTCGCGAACCAGCTTGGCCTGATAAATCATACGGTCCACCAATGTCGTCTTCCCGTGGTCGACGTGGGCGATAATCGCAATATTTCTAATGTCCTGCATACTCTTTTCGAAAAAAGGATGACCAAAAAGTCTTTTGATCATCCTTGTCTAACGACTTTTCAGTCTTTCGTGCGCGAGATCAGATTCGAACTGACACACCATTTCTGGCACTACCTCCTGAGAGTAGCGCGTCTACCAATTTCGCCACTCGCGCTTTTGAGGACTGCAAAGGTAAAAATAATTTTTTATATTTCAATATTAAAATAATAGGTCTCGCTCCATTTTTCAATTTTTATCCGTAATGTCAGCCGGGCACAGTCAATCTGAACGGACACATCGGCCAGATCCGGAGCCGTCCAATCGTATCCTCCCGCCTTCAGATACTCGCCCAGCGCAAAGGTCGCCAGCGGCACTTCCGCCTCGCACATCAGCAATTCCAGGGTATCATCCTTCTGCCGGGGAACGCGCACCGTGCAATGACCATCCGCCGTGGGATAGGCATAAGGGCTGAAAGCACCCTCCCTCGGCTGCCCGTTCGCATCATAGCCGTCCACATCGCCTCTTAATTGCAAGGCAAAAGGATAGGGCCGGGTGGGATCCGTCCCCTCCATCCATATATGCAGGGCACAGAAACTCTTGTGAAGCATCACCTGCTCCATCAACTCTTCTACATCCGTATTCAAGGCCGCCGAATGCAGGTATAGAGGCGGGCATTGCTCCCCGGGCGGAATGGCCATCACATCATCGGCGGACGAAAGCCAGACCGCCCCGCTTTCCAGCGCGCAGACATTGAGCAAGAGGCGGCCTTTGGCGACATCCACCGCCACGGGGCCTGGAGGAAGGAGGGAAAGACAGAGCGGAAAGCGCTGCGCTCTGCCATTCCCTTCGTCCAGGGCGACATCCAGCGAGTCGAACAACTCGGTTGACACTTCCGACACATCCAGCAGCAAATGGCAAGGACAATGGCTTCGGTCTTCCTTGATGGAGCAGGCCGTCAGCAGAATTGCCAGCAGCAGTACAACGCCAAGCCGGCCTCCCGGACGCGCCTTTTGCGTGTATATAAACCCACTAAAACACATAAGCAATCGAAAGTATGATATCATTCGGCATAATAAAACCACGGCCGGTGCGCTCACGGGTTGTCCCGCATCGGGGACAGTCGTACAAGGCATATTTCCGATAGCCGCCCCAGAAGCCCAACCCCGCCTCCACATTCCAATGCGAACCCAGCATATAGGAATAACCGCCGCCTAATCCCAGGCCGTAGGCATCTCCCTCCTGCGTCTGCCGCGAACGGATGCCCCCGCTGCTATATTCCATATACTGCGCCTTGGAAGATAGCCAAAACCCGGAGTAAATGTGCCAGGGCCACCACCGGGCACCCAGCGAAAAAGTGCGCTGCTTGTTGAGCAACTCCCCATCCTGAAAAGAAAACGGGTTGTATTTGACCCCCGCCATCACACTCCAGTTACGGGCGACAGCATAGGAGACATCCAGATTCAGCGTACCGAAATTGGCGTAGTCTGCCAAGTTGGTCGCCACCGAAAACTTCTGGGCCCTGGCAGGGATTTCATATGACTGAGCGAACAAAAACAAAGATAACGCCAGGGCCAGAAGTACGGTAGAGTGTCTATTTTCCATAGCGGTCGAAAATCTGGTTAATCAGGTTGCGCTTGGCCGGAATGGTGGTAATCAGGCTCTCACGCAGTTTGGCAACCGTATTGATATCGGGCTTGAGGGAGGCGAAAATCTCTTCCGTCGTCAGCCCCCGTTCCTCCAAAGCTGTCAAAATCTGGGGCTGGAACCAATAGCCGCTGCCGAAAGGCGCCCAGTGGAAATGGTAGCGTTGCTCAAAGAGTTTGCTTTCCAGATAGTAGGCCCACATTTCACCGACCTCGCAGTAGCCGGCATTGTCTTCCGTCCCGTTCCCGTAGGCAGCGGTAAAATCACTGGCCACATACGCTTGCAGTATATCTATAATATAAGGTGTCCAGTACTGGGTGCCCACTTGCGAGAAGTGGCTGGCATGCGCCATTTCGTGCACCACGCTGGAGTAAATGCGATAGGGCTGGCCATAGTCTTTCGTGCCGATGGTGATGTCCGGCGAGAAGAACTTGAGCAAGAACAGGTATTCCCCCAGGATTTTGGTAAAAATATTCATATCATAGAGCGCACCCTGCTGCATCATCACAGCCGAGCTGCAATCCAGCCAATTGAACATCCAGAAGCGCAGGTTCGACGGCGGAGGAGCCACAGCCAATTCGCCGGAAGTGCAGCGTTCAAAATAGTCATAAGCGGCATTGTTGGTTATCCCGCGCGTAAAAAGTTCATAGTCGGAATTCCTTGTAATCTGGTAGCTGACCCCTTCCGGTCCGCCTTGCCCCAGCGTCGAGACCGAGGCCGGCACCAGTATCCAGTTGAAGCCGATGGCAAAGCCCTTGCTGTTTTTGAATACTACCCGGTAAAAAGGATTCCCGCTGTATTTCTTCGGAATAACATAATAGCCATCGCGGTCGCAATAGGTGGTGGAAAATTTGATGAAGACATTGGTCATAATCTGCGCACCAGCCAGTCCGATGGGTTTTCCGCCCAGATAATGGGGGTCGCAAATGGTGATACGCCCTGACGGCTGGACTGCACCCCCTTTCGTGGAAGGATCCACATACAGTTTCTCATTGCCGGTCAGGCGATAAGCTTCCTTTTCCACCGCATCCCAGTCCACACCGGCCGTCGCCCGCGTATAACCTTGGTTCTCGGACAGAAAACAATGGTCCAGAATCTCATAACGAATGCCTTCCGGAAACTCAAAGTCCTTATCCACTACCGCGTAATGCCAGGTGATTTCCTCATCATCCAGTTTCGGGTCGTGGTAGTAGTCACCATCCTTGATGATTTCATAATCCATCGGATGGTCCAACATCTTCACGCCGCAAGCTTCCAGGCGGTCGAATTCATCATCGGAAGCTGGCAGGAAGCGGACATAGAGGTTGGTCACCTGTATATCAGAAGACGCACGCGTGGGATACACGCTGGTGTAGGCGGCACGGATGTTTTCGACTGTATAGGGATTGTCCAGTTTGTTTCCCAATACAATCATTCCGTGTGAAAGGGGTTGGGTGGTTTCCACCGTCGGCTCGAAGCCGGTTTTGCTGCAGGCAACCATCAGCAGCCCGACAGCGGGGATGAGGAACATTTTCTTTTTCATAGCGTTTCTTTTTTCGGGGCAAATGTAAAGGGCATTATCCGTTTCACAACCCTTTGAAACGCTTAATTTTAAAATCGGGCTTCCAGGACCCTCTATGCGCAATCTTCAAGACGACAAAATCAATTTTGTTATACAAAAACGGAAAGGGACTCCCCGAAAACCGCCTTGGAAACGCGTCAGGGCGCAAAAAAAATTTTATCCGTTTCAACAACTTGTGAAACGGATAGTTATTCCGTCCTTTGCGGCGATTAAAACCAAAATATTATGAAAAAGAAAAACATTTTCCTTCTGGCAGCCCTTGCAGGACTATTGTTCGCCGGCTGCAACAAAACCCCTGATGTCTCCCTGGCGCTTCCGGCAGAAAGAACGCCGGAAAGCAACGGAGAAGAAAACTGTACACTCCGTATCCGCGTGCAGTCACCCGACACCAAAACGGCACTTGCCCAGACTGACGACAATGCCATCACCAACTTGCAAGTGCTCGTTTTCCGGGAAAACGGGAGTCTTGACATTTATGCCCAAGCCGATGGAGATGAGTTGACGCTGCAATGTACCAGCGGGAACCGGGATGTCTTCGCATTCGTCAACACGACCTCTTTATCCGACATCCGTACCACCGGCGAACTGGGGACCGTCACGTTCAATCTGGAGGATTCCTCACCGACGGCCCTGCCTATGTATGGGCACATCAACCAGCCCATTGACATCTATACTTCTGTCCTCAGTATCGACGTATATAGAATGGTTTGTAAAATCATCCTGAAAGAGGTAGTCATTAACCTGCCTGACAGCTATAGTGATGCCCTGCTGGACATCCGCCGTGTGTTTATCTCCAACGCGGTCAGTGGAATCAAGTTGGATAGCACAATCACCCGCTGGGCCAACAAAATTTCGTACAATGGAGAGATTCCCACGATGCTTTCTGATGATGAGCCCAACCCGGGAGACTGGGAAATGAGCACCACGGACAGCCAGACTCTCAACAGGGTTTTCTATGCATTTGCCAACGATACCGCATCAGACAGCCAATCCGCGACCTGGTCGCCCCGCTTCACCAGACTAGTCCTCCAATGCTCCATATCCAACGATGCAGGACCCCTCGGTTACAGTCCTTGCTACTACCCCGTCCCGCTGCCGGACCTGAAAGCCAATCATTGCTATATCATCAACCGGTACACCGTTGGCAGAGGCGGTCTGCAAAACCCTTACGACGATCCCACCCTGCTCGACAACAGTCTGGAAATCATCGTCAAGCCTTGGGACCAGACCCATCAGATTGAAGAAAACTTGTAAAAAAATGCCCGGCGTTCGTTGGCCGGGCATTTTCAAAAACTCTCTTACTTGTTCAGTTGGAAACGGGAGCAACCGGTCGCGAAGAAATCGCAAATCTGATTGGCTGCAGCCAAACCGGCGTTAACATTGGCTTCGGCGGTCTCGGCACCCATCTTCTTGGGAGTGGCGAAGACGCGTTTGCCAAACTTCTCGTCCAGTTCGGCCTGGTTGGAAGCCGCTACATCCGTGATGTATTTGAGGTCTTCCCTTTCAGCCAGGATGGCGGCCAACTCGGGCTCGTTGATGACCTCTTTGCGGGCCGTATTCACGAGGCAACCGCCCTTGGGCATCAACTTAAGCAAACCGGCACCGATGCTGCCGATGGTAGCGGGAATCGCAGGAATGTGCAGGGAAACAAAGTTGCAGGCCTTGTACATATCCTCCAGAGAGGTCGCGGGAGTCACCCCCTCGGCCACCATCTTCTCGGCGGGAACGAAAGGATCGAAAGCCATCACTTCCATTCCGAGGGCTTTGGCTTTCTGGGCTACCAGACGACCGACATTGCCGTAGGCCTGGATACCTACTTTCTTACCTTGGACCTCGCAGCCCGTACCCGGCGTAAACTGGTTGCGAGACATATAAATCATCATCGCGATGGCGAGTTCGGCCACGGCATTGGCGTTCTGGCCCGGGGTGTTCATCGCAACCACCTTCGCGGCGGTGCAGGCCTCCAGGTCGAGGTTGTCGTAACCGGCGCCGGCGCGCACGACGATTTTGAGGTTTTTCGCGGCTGCCACCACCTGTGCGGTCACCTTGTCGGAACGGACAATCAATGCGTCCGCATCCGCCACAGCGGCTC
>JAGCUV010000019.1 GCA_017962705.1 Bacteroidales bacterium | reverse complement strand
GCTGGAAGGATGCTCCCGCTGTCGGGCGAAGCCGCTTGACGGGCCTGCGTGCCGTCAAACTGGATGCCGGCGTCAGCGCCGCCTACCCTACGGGTTTCCGTTATGAGCGTTTCGACCTCCCGGAGAACCGGCAGATTGCATGGAAAAATGACGGGATGTACTATATGCAGTTCCAGAACTCGGACTTGATTAAGATGCAGAACTATATACCCAACCAGAGTTGGTAACGATGGATAGATATGTGACCATACGTCTGGCAGCCCTGCTGCTGACCTTCTCGCTCTTCCTCCCTGCCCGGGCGGAAGACGAGTCCTTGCATCTGCCTTACCGGGACGAGGCTGACAGCCTCAGCGTGGGCAGCACCATCGTCCTCAGCGGTGAGCAACTCGAGCAGTATTCCTCTTCCGACATCCGCAACATCCTGACCGCCATCGCCGCCGGCGTGGAGGTGACGGAAAATTTCGGAGGGCCGGGCGTGAGCGCGCTCGAACATATCGGCCAGTACGGCGCGGCTTACAAGAGCAGCGTATCCGTTCGCAGCCGTTCTCCGCTTTTTATGGTAGACAACATCCCGGTCCACATTGACGAGACTCAGCTGGATCCTCAACAGATTGCCTCCGTCACCATCATCCGCGATCCTTTGGAAAAGACCCTCTACGGAGCGTCCGCCGCCGGCGGCATCATCCACATCCGCACCCGCCGGGGAGAGAGCGGTCAGCGTTATATGAAGCTCAACTACGAGCACGGAGTCAACGTGGTCGACCGTTTCCCCGCCTATGTCAGCGGCCCGGCATACGCCCGCCTCAACAATATTGCCCGGGCCGGCAGCGGGATGACGCCCCTGTATTCCCGCTCGGACGTGGCGTCCTATGCCGCCGGCAACGAATATGACCAGTGGTTCCCCAATATAGACTATCGCAAGCTGATGCTCAAGAACGCGATGAGTTACCTGAGGGTCGGCGCCAATGCCGGTGGCGGCTCCGAGAAGGTGCAATACTTCGTCGCGCTGGGCTATACGGGTGAAGACGATATTTACAAGATCGGTCCCAAGGCACAGGTGCATCGCATCAACATCAACGCCAACCTGGACATCAGCCTCAATTCCTTCATCACGGCGCGTTTCGGCATCATTTCTACGATGGGAGTCCGGTACAGTCCCAATTACGGCTATTCTTCCGACCATACGGAGTCCCTGGGCGTGACCGAGTTCCCGGACTTGCTCGTGGATATCAACAAGACCCCGGCCATCGCATTCCCCATCTACGCCCGCAACGATCCCGGTATGGAGTCCCCCTGGTACGCCGTATCGTCCCAGTATACTGACAATCCCTACGCCAACCTCCTGTGCAACGGCTCTTACCGCGAGACTACCCGCAAAGGCCTCTTCAATCTGGGATTGGATATCGACCTTTCCGTCTTGACTCCGGGTTTGAAGTCTATGACCTATGCCGCTTACGACGCCACCAATGTGGTCCGTCTCGGCCAGGAGGAAGATTATGCCGCCTATATCCTCTATAAAGGCCTGGACGAGGAGGGCTATGACGCCCTGATTCCCCAGCAGAGCGGCAAGCACAGTGTCATACTGATGTCCTCCGATGTCCGCCTGCTGGACTACTTCTCCAACCGGCTGTATCTGGTCCAGCGCTTTTCTTACGACCGCGCTTTCGGACTGCACAGGGTTGAGGCTTCGGCGGACTATATGATTACCCAGCGTTCCCAGAAATGGATTACCGAGCACCGCCGGGAGATGAATTTCGGCTTCCACGCGGGCTGGTCCTACGACGGACGATACCTCGTCCGGACGGCGATGAACGTTCACGGGACCTATTCCCTTCTCAAACCGTGGAGCTTTTCTCCTTCCGTGGGCGCGGCCTGGGTGCTTTCCCGCGAGCCTTTCCTGCGGGATGTCAAGGCGGTTGACTATCTCAAACTGCGGGTGGAAGGCGGTCTGCTGCACTACGACAGCGCCACTTCCGCCAACCGGGATGTAGATAATTATCGCTGGGACAACAACGGCCAGGGCTTCGGTCCTTACGCCAACAGCGACCAGTGGTTCGGCAACACGGTCAGCGGCTCCATCGACCGCGTCTATGCTTCGATGCTGGGCAACCCCGCGCTCCACCTGGAGCGGCGCAAAGAGGCGACCGCCGGCGTGGACGCCCGTCTGCTTGGCAATCGCTTGCAATTGTCCGCCAACTATTGGTATTCCCTCTCGGACGGAGCCATCACCGAAATGCAGAATGTCATCCCGATGGTCGCGGGTATTTCCAGTGGAAGCCTCTATATGAACTATAATGTCACCCGTTACCAAGGCGCGGAACTTTCCGCTTCCTGGGGCGACACCGTCGGTCCTTTCCAGTACCGCGTGGGCGCCTGGGCGGCCGACAACACCCGTACGGTGCTCACGGCGGCCGAGCTGACCTATGACGAAGCCTAGCGGTCCAAGGTCGGTTATCCGGCGGACGCCATCCGCGGACTGGTCTTCCAGGGACGTTTCGAGACCGATGCGCAGGCTGCAGCGGAAAACCAGACTTTCGACGACGTCCTCAAGGCGGGCGACTTCAAATACAAGGATATGAACGGCGACGGCATCGTCGACGACAGCGACATATGCGTCATCGGCAACAGTACGCCCCGGCTGATCTACGGAGTCAACCTGTATTTCAATCTCTACGGAGTTGACCTCACCGTCACCGGCACCGGCCGTGCTTTCTATGATCTGGCGCTGACCAATGACTGGTTCTGGAACGGTTGGGGCGACGGCAACTATTCCGTCTTCACGCTCCGCCAGGCTTCTGATCCCACCGCACCCAGATTGACGTGGAACAAGGTCAGCAACAACTACAAGACCTCCACCTATTGGCTCAAGGACGGGGCATTCTTCAAGATCCAGACGGTGGAGCTGGGCTACAACCTCCCCGTGAAGGCCTGGGGCTGGAAACTCCCTGTTCGCTGGCGGGTGTTTGCCCGGGGCAACAACGTGGCGACCTTGTCCGGCATCAAGGACGTAGATCCCGAGGCGCTCTCTTCGGGCATTACCAACTATCCCCTTATGCGGACCTGGGTCGGGGGACTTAAACTGACTTTTTAACGGGAGGGTACGATGAAAAACCGATTGCTGCATACACTTGTCCTTCTGCTGGCCTTATCCTCCTGCAAGGGTTTCCTCGAGCCCTATCCTTCGGCCATCCGGTCTGAAGAATACGTGCTCGCCAACCCGACGACCCTGAGCGGCCTGGTGGGCGAGTGCTACGAGTATATGTCCAAGAATTACGACAACAACGAGGGTGCCTATTTGGATTGCGCGACGGACAATGCTGTCAAGACATCCCTGACGGATGCCATCCGGCGTTTCGCCATCGGACTGTCCAGTACCAACAACGACCTTTTCCAGACCTACTGGGATAGGGATTACAAAGGCATTTACAACACCAATCTCTTCTTGAAAGACGGTCATGGACAAAATGTGACCTATATGTTGGACGCACACCGCGACAGCCTTCTTCGCAACCGGCTATGGGGCGAGGCTTACGCCCTGCGGGCCTGGTTCCAGTGGGATTTGCTGCAGAAATTCGGTGGGCGGGGTACGGATGGCCGCCTGCTGGGCTATCCCATCGTACTGGAGCCCGTCAAAGTATGGCTGATGTCCGCCGAGGAGATTGCCGCCCTCGCTTTCAAGCGCAACACCTACGAAGAATGCGTGGCGCAAATCGTGGCGGACTGCGACTCGGCCTACAAATACCTGCCGCTTGCCCACCGTGATTTTCTGGTGGCGAAGGAGGAGGACAAGACCGTGTTGGGCTCCCAGAATTGGGGCCGGATGGACGGTATCACAACCCGGGCCATCAAAGCGCTGGTCTATTTGACCTGGGCCAGTCCCCGCTTCAATCCGGAAGGCGATATGTCCCGTTACAACCAAGCGGCTCTCTGGGCCAAGGAGGTGATGGATTTCAAAATGAACGTAGACAATGTTGCCGGCGGCTTCGATGTGCGCAAGGCCGTCAACTTCTTCAGTCCCAACGATGCTGAAATCGTCTTCTCCTCCCGCTACAACAGCGGCAGTGAAGCGATGGAACGGGCTTTCTGGCCGGGTGGTTTCCAAGGTGACGGCCTCGTGGGCGCTTCCCAGGAACTGGTGGATGCCTTCGGTATGGCGGACGGTTATCCCATAGGACAGTCGCCGACTTATCCCTACGACCCGGCCAATCCCTATGTCAACCGCGAGCCGCGTTTCTACAGCCACATCTTCTACAACGACAGGACCGTGTCCACCGGCCAGTCCGGAAGAACATACACCTTCCAGATGCACGCCAACGGCGGAAAGGATGCGGCGGGCAAGGATGCCAAGAACGCAAGGACCAATTACTATGTCAAGAAATTCGTCTATATGGGGCTCAATTGGTCGGAGAGTTCCGTCAACCGGATGCCGCACAGCAAATTCTTCATCCGTTGGACCCACATGGCCCTGACTTTTGCGGAGGCGGCCAACCAGCTGGGCGGTCCGGACGCGCCCATCGACGGTTTGACGGCCCGGCAGGTAGTCCGTATGGTCCGTTCCCGTACGACCTACGACGGTGCGCAGGGCTTGAACGAAGACCCTTATGTGGATGAGGCAGCTTTGGGAGGCACGCGCGCTTTCGATGAACTCATCCGCAACGAATGGCGTATCGAGACCTGTTTCGAGGGTTGGCGCTTTTTCCAGCTCCGCAGGTGGAGCACCAGTCTGGGGCCGCTCAATACGATAGTCCACGGGGTGGATATCACCCGCAGGGACAACGGCGATTTTACCTATGATTTCACCCGGGAAGTGGAAACCCGCAGCTTCAGCTCGGCGTTTCTGCCCATCCCTTACAAGGAAATGCGAAATATCCCCACCCTGATTCAAAATGAAGGATGGGAAAATTGGAAATAATGATGAACGGAAGATATATATGTTTGCTTCTGGCGCTCTTGTTCGTGACGGCCTGCTACGAGGGCTATGTCAAGGACTATGAGGTGCAGGGCGTAGGTTTTGCCAACCCGACCGATGTCCGTAGCGTCATCGTGGGGGAGAAGATGGAGTTTTCCACCGGCATTGCGCTGGGAGGCGTCATCTCCAATCCCGTCGACCGTCAAGTGACTTTCGGCGTGGACTATTCTCTGGTCAACGACCATACCTACGAGAGCTTCCTGTATCACAAATTTTCCTACATCCAGACTCTTTTCAAATCCGTTCCCGCCATTCAGGCGCTTCCTGCTTCGCAGTACGAAATTGTGACAGCAGGCGGAGAGGCAGGACGGGTGACCATTCCGGCGGGCAGTCATCTGGGCGTGATTACCATCAGGCTCTCGGATGCATTCCTGGCCGATGAAGCCAACCGTTACCCCCGATATGTCATTCCGCTCCGCGTTGAAGATGCCGGCAGCCTGAGCATTATTTCCGGTCATGAGTCCACCGTCCTGGGTGTCCGTTTCGAGTGCTGCCTTTTCGGCAACTGGTGGCATGGCGGTGTGGCCTACACGGAAGGGGCCGACCCGCAGACCGTCCGGTATCGCCTGGAGATTCCCCAGAGCGACAGTAAGGTGTGGACTTTGACGACTGCAGGCCCCAACAGCGTGACATCCAATGCTTGCGGACCTGACCTGAATACTTCTTCCCCGCAGATGAGCCTGACTTTGAATGCTGACGGCAGCATTCTCGTCGCTGCCGTTGCCGGGGCCGACCACGCCGTGTCTCCCGACGGGGAGAGCCGTTTCGAGCGCGCTTCCCTCCTGCAGAACCGCAAGATATATCTCAGCTATCAATACGATGACACGGAGGGGAAGACCTGGCATGTCCGCGACACGCTCGTTTTCCGCAACCGCCTGCGCGACGGGGTCAACGAATGGATGGATGAAAACCCTGAAAAATACCAATAAGCCTATGGCAACGCATCAATCATCTTGTGTTTTATTACTGGTTGCAGCCTTGTTTTTCTCCTGCAGCGCCGCGCAATTGGGGGATAATCTTGACGGTATTCCCGAAGTCTACCGTCAGGACAGCGACGGCCCTTCGGGAGATGTTGAACCTCCCCATACCGTCCGCGCCCAGGCGTCCAAGACGGGTTCTTGGGGTGAATACAAGGCCTACACGATAGACCGTATTCCGGGTGGATTTTCCATCTCGGACGAACCGGAACTGGACGAATACGGCGGGTGGAAAGTGGCGGAGCTCCCGGCGACCGGATTTTTCCGTGTCCAGCAGTATGCAGGAAGATGGTGGATGGTCACTCCGAGCGGCCATCTGTATATCAGCAAAGGTGTGGCTGTCTTCAGCCAAGGCGGTTCTGACCGCCAGGCGGCCGCCCTCGCCGAAAAATTCGGTACGGTCAGCGAATGGGCCCGGCAGGAAAGCGGGCGGTTGAAAGAAGCCGGATTCAACTCCCTGGGTGCGTGGTCCAATGTCGGGGTAGTGCGCGGTCTCTCCGCCAAGACTCCCTACACGGTCATTGTCAGTCCGATGGGCTCGTACAACGGAGAGATCAAAGACCAATATCCGTCACCGCAATACAGTTACGGCTGGGAGGGCTATCCGGAGGATTTCGCTTTTGTTTTCGACGCACGCTTCGACGAGGTGGTAGAGTCTCAGGTCAGCAAGGTGGCGACCTATGCTTCAGACCCCTGGTGCATCGGCTATTTCATTGACAACGAGATTCCCTGGAAACAATACGCCCTGGACCGTTGCCTGACCAAGTTCCCGGCCGGGCACATCAACCGGACCAAGGCCCAGGAATGGCTGGACGAGCGCAAAGGGAAAACGGGAGCGGCCCTGTCCGAAGCAACCCAGGAAGATCGCCGCCTGTTTATTGCCTATTGCTTCGAGACCTATATGAAGAAAGTGACGACGGCCCTCCGCAAATATGACCCCAACCATCTTTTCCTCGGCTGCCGTTTCAACCAATGGAACTACGAACTCATCAACGACGAGCTTTTCAAGGTCGCGGGACAGTATATGGATGTCATCTCGGTCAACCACTACCAGAAGTGGGAACCCGATTCCGAGGCGATGGCGAACTGGTACAACTGGTCCGGCAAGCCCTTCCTCGTGACGGAGTTCTACACCAAAGGCAACGACTCCGGAATGGGCAATACCACCGGTGCCGGTTGGGTGGTCCGCACCCAGGAAGAGAGGGGGCTGTTTTATGAGAATTTCGTCTATGGCCTGCTCAAATCCAAGACCTGCGTGGGCTGGCACTGGTTCACCTATATGGACAACGACCCGGAAAATCCCTACGCCGACGAGTCCAACAAAGACTCCAACAAGGGGATTGTGACCTGGAACTTCACCACTTACACGCCCCTGCTGATACGAATGGACGAGATGAACCATCAGGTCTATCAACTGGCCCGATTCCTTGACACTCACTTAAATCAAACGGAATGACGAGACGCGCTTGCATATTCTTTCTTGTATCGCTCCTGGCCGTTTCCTGCGGCCGGGAGGTGCTGCCTATAGTACAGGAGGCCCCGCAGGTGCGTTTTTCCCACCAGGAGAGCGCCCTTACGGCGGTTGTCGGCGAAAAGGTGACCCTCTCGGCTACCCTGGTCGCCGGCGACAAAGTGACGATAGGCTGGTATGTGGACGGCGTGCTGGAGTCTTCAT
The DNA here is from genome assembly GCA_017962705.1 of Bacteroidales bacterium. Classification (GTDB taxonomy): domain Bacteria; phylum Bacteroidota; class Bacteroidia; order Bacteroidales; family UBA932; genus Cryptobacteroides. Next base: position 18,234 of record JAGCUV010000019.1, on the reverse strand, counting down.
CTTCCCTCTTTGAATATGTCTTTGATGTCCGGGGAGACCATACGATCCGTTTTATGGCCCGCAACGGTACAGCAGAGATTAGCCGCGATTACACGGTGAGCGTCTCGGATATTTTCCGCATGCACCTGTCCGTGGGTGACAGCCTGGTAGTGCCGCGTGTCCAGGCCCGGGTGCTCAAGTTCCTGGCCGTGGTCGACTACGGCTCGGATGTCACACACGAGTGGAAGGTGGATGGCGTCGTCGAGTCCACCGCCGCTCTGTTCAACAATTTCACGCCGCTTGAAGCGCGTGATTACACGATTGCATACCACGGAGAAAATCCGGTCGGATCTTTTGACAAGACTTTTACCGTGCGTGTGAGCGAGGCGCCGCTGACTGTGCGCTACTCCATTACTGACCCTGTCATCAACACGGTTTCCGGCAAGGATTTCACCATGACCGCCACGGCGGTCTACGGAGCGGACGGCTTCCGGAGCAAGTGGCTTTTGGTCGGCCAGGGAGAAATGCCGGAGTCCGACCTGGTCATCGGCACGGACCATACCCTCGATTACAACTTCCCCTTGCCGGGCGAATTTACCCTCCGCTACGAGGGTGTTAACGCCAAGGGCGAGACGGCCGGTCGCGACTGGACCGTGAAAGTCTCCGCCTCCGGCCACCTGGCTGACGATTTCGAGGATGGTCTCAAGAACTGGTGGACCAACCGCAACAGCCCCGGCATCACCGTAGTGGACAATCCTTTCAAGGCGGGTCTGAACGTCAGCGACAAAGTCCTTTCCGACGCCGTTGCCGGCACAGGCTCCACTTCCGGTTATTTTGACCTGAACCTCTCTTCCATCGCCGACGCCGCAGGTGTAGATATTACGAAATGTAACGGAGTGCGCTTCAAGGTGTATCTGGGAGCGGCCCTGTACTATCCCCGCGTAGAGTACGGCGGCGTCAAGTACGCATCCCTCTCTGCTCCGGTGCGCGGCGACAAGTGGGAATACCTGGAATATCGCTTCCCGAAAAATTTGGAGAGAGGCAAGACGATGACCCTCCGCCCTATGCTCAAAGAAGACGGATCCAACATTGATGCAGGGGCTGTGACCGAACAGAATCCCCGCCAAATATATATAGACGACTTTGAATTTCTTGATAGCAATCTATAATGAACAGGTACCTTCTTTGTTTTCTGCTTTTGTCGGCACTGCTGCCGCTTTCCTGCAAGAAAGCGACGGCGGAGCGGGAATCTGCGGAGCCGCAGCAGCCACAGGTGCGCTTTGGCCGGGAGGCCGGGAGCTTTTCTGTGACGGTGGACGAGGCGATAGTCTTCGAGGCAGTCATCCTCTCCTCCGGTCCCGTTTCCTGTGAGTGGAAGGTGGATGGCGAAAAGGTCGCGTCCACCCCTTCCATGCGCTATCCTTTCAAGGCGGTCGGCACCTACGCCGTGTCTTTCAGGGCATACAATGCCGTCGGAGAGGTCAGTCGGGACTGGACGGTACAAGTGAACGGCATTCCGCTGGTCATCTCTTTTACGCCCGAGGAAGAAAGCCTGTCCTGCGTAATGAAGGAGACCCTCGCTTTCAAGGCGACGGTCAGGGGCGGCGACAAGGGTGTGGAGCACCGCTGGTCTCTTGCAGAGGAAGTGCTGTCAACGACAGCCGAACTGCAATATACGCCCCAGACGGCGGGCACCACTGTCATTTCCTACAAGGGGACCAATACGGACGGATTCAGCGTGACACGCAGTTGGACGGTCGTAGCGGGCGAGTTGCCGCTGGAGATTGAGCTTTCCAATCCTTCCGCCCAGATTGTTGGCCGCGTCGGCGAGGCCATTTCCCTTACCGCCACCGTGCTCAACGGAGGCGCCGGCATCGTTCACGCCTGGACACTGGACGGCGCTGCGGATGGCTCCGAGGCGAGCTGGACACATACTTTCGAAGCGACGGGCGTCCATACCCTCCGCTACGAGGCGGTCAACGCCAAGCAGGAGCGGTTCTCGCACGACTGGACGCTCTATATCCAGAAGGCGGATACGCGTCCGTCCTATCTGTACGCTGATTTTGAAAACGGACTTCCATCCAATTTTACCGGAAACGCCGGCGCACTCAAGGTCATTGCCAACCCCCACCATGGATTGGGCAACCCTTCCGCCAAGGTCCTTTCCGACGATATGCATTCTTCCACCTCATCCACCAGCGGATATGTGCAGATCAACCCCATCGCGTCCTTTGAGGGCAAAGCGGAGAGTTCCGTCATCCGGGTGAAAATCTGGCTGGGAAAGGCAGCCTACTATCCTTATTTGCAACTGATACGGGATAGCAATCCGAGACACCTTCCTTCCCGCATCAACGGAAGCGACTTTACCGGAGGCAATCGGACGCAGGCGCATTGGGAAGAATTGATACTCCGTGACGACTGGAATGTCCTCGAGTATGACATCCGCGAATACGGCCTGACCACTTGCGCCGATGTTGTGCAGCTCCAACTCCGTCCCTTCAGCAAATGGAACGGCAACAACATTGATGCCGGTGCCGCCAGTGAGACCAATCCCCGGCTTGTTTATTATGATGATATAGAATTTGTTATAAATACCTCAGGAAATGAATAAGAAACATCCAAACTATCAAGCGCCGTCGGCGCATCTTGTACGCGTAAATGCGCGTTTTGCCTTGCAGGCCTCTTTTACGACGCCTGTTGACCCGTTGACCTCCGTTGAATATGAGGAGGAAGGTTTTTGGAATTAACCCTTTAATGAGCACGATGATGAAAAACGTTAAGATTATCGCCCTCGCGGCGCTTTTGATACTGGCTTCCTGCTCTCAAGAGAAGACCATCACTCCCACGAATATAACGATTTATGCGACCGTACCGGACGATGCGACCAAAATCGTCGTTGATGACAACGGAAACTTTACCTGGAAGACCGGAGATCAGATCGGTGTCTTTGTCGAAGGTCAGGCTGCTCCTGTGGCCCTGACGCTCAAATCCGGTGCCGGCACGTCCAGCGCCAGTTTCTCCGGCCCTGTTTCCGGCACCTTGACCGGATACGCCTTTTATCCCTACAATTCCGAAACGCGCATGAGCGGTACGGTACTGAATCTGGCCATCGCCCATACGACGAGTTACAATGGCGGCCGGGCCAATGCCCTGCTCTACGCCAAAGGCATTGAGGACGGCGCACTGGCCAGTTTCCATCAGTTGGCCAGCTTGGTCAAGGTGACCTACAAGGAGATTCCCTCCAATGTCGCCATGTTCCGTTTTGTCTCCAAAGGAGCGGGAATGAATCTTTCCGGAACCGCTTCGGCCGACCTTTCCGAGGAGAATCCGATGATTTCGACACCGGTAAGCAGCTCCGGCGAGAAGGCCAATTATACCATCAATGTTTCCGAAGGGAAGCCGAAAGGAGAGATGTATTTTTACGTGCCTGTGACTCCGGGAGACTACAACTTCACCACCCAGCTTCGCAATAAGGGTTATACCATCCTGTCCCGGGCTACGGGCAACAAGAGTTCATTGGATATTGAACCCAAGACCCTGCAGATACTCCCGACCCTTACCGTCCCCGGCGTCTATACCTTCGAAGACGGAGTCCGTCCGGAGAATATCACGGACCTGGCCAGCCAAAGCGGCCAGATGCTCAGCATCGTGGACAATCCTTTCTCCTCTTTTGCCTCCGCTTCCGGAGACAAAGTACTCAAGGGGGACCTCTCCGCCGGCACCAACAGCACCTCCGGCTATTTCTTACTCTATCTCAAGGGTAACGGCCAGGGCGGCTCCGTGGCGGACAAGCAATACATCCCCGGCTCTGTTCGGGGCAATATGAAGACCTTCCGTCTGCGTTTCTATCATACATCAACGACTTGTTTCCCGCGTGTTCAGTCCAATCTCAACAGCGGCACCAACTATCTGCCCAGCGCCATCAATGGCCACGATTTTACGGGAGAAAACCAGACCGAAGAAAACTGGAACGCCTGGTTCAAGACCGACGACTGGAACATCCTGGAGTGGAGTTGCAGCATCTGGGGCAAGGCCTCTTTCGGAGATATCATTACCCTGAATATCCGTCCGTTCTCGCTTTGGAACGGAAGCAATATTCCCGATGGTGCTGCGACAGAAGCCACGCCCCGCATCTTTTATATTGAAGATATGGAATTCCTGGAATAATTTGTAAAAATCTAAAAATAATAAACTTGTGAAAAAGATGAAACAGTTGAACTTTTATGAGAAACCGGAAATGAGCTTGATCGAGGATGATCCAAGCTGTCCTATTCTGGTCGCATCTCTGGCTAAACTGGATGTTGTGGATGAACGTAACAATTTGGATTTTTGGCTTTAGTGGAGGACGAAACGATGAAGAAATTAGTTTTTTTGAGTGTCGCTTTGTCTCTTATGTGCGCATCGTGCACCAGAGAAGTTGTCGATGAAATCAAGACAGCGCCCGCTACCGCCGAGGCCGGTCCGGCCCATGAGGATGGAACGTCGTCTGATGCCGAAAGCGCTGCCCAAGACGGGGAGGAGCGTATTGTCGTCTTGCGGATGACCATCCCCGAGAACTTGGAAAATCCCGCGGCGGGTGGCGAAGGAAGCCGGGCCACGGTCGACGACAATGGCTATTTCACCTGGCAGGCGGGCGACCAGATAGGCGTCTATCGCGAAGGAAATGCCAACCCGGTCCGTTTTAATTTGATTGAAGGCGCCGGCACCCGTTATGGCGTTTTCGAGGCTGCCTATTCTTTTTCCGGAAAGTTGACCGGCTATGCCCTGTATCCCTATGATTGGGACTCTACCCTCTCCGGCACTACGCTGACTGTCCACCTTCCTAATACACCGGACTACAACGAGGGAAAGGCCTATCTTCCCATGCTGGCGACCGGCGTTACCGAGGAAGAAGGGGCGGACATTTCTTTCAAGGCGCTCGGCGCATTGCTGAAGTTTACCTATAAGGAGATACCTACCCAGGCCGCTCGTTTCCGTTTTACAACTAAAAACGTAGATGACGTCATCGGCCCCGTCATCACGGGATCTGCAAACGTGGACTTGACCGCTGCCAATCCTGTTCTTGGTTCCGCGAGCGGTGAAGGAGACAACCAATACCGCTTTACCATCAATATGCCCTCGCACGATTCACCCATCGGCGAGATGAGTTTTTATGTCCCGCTGCCGCCGGATGAAAGTTATAAATTTCTCATCAGCTTGAGGAATAGTGCTTATGACATCCTGATGGGATCGCTGAAAATGCGTTCTTCCGCCTATGCCGTCCGGCAGGGATGCCTGCACTTGATGCCGACTGTGACCATCCCCGGAATCTACACCTTCGAAGACGGGACCATCCCCGAGAATGTTACGGCGACGGGTGTGCAGAGTGCAGGTTATCTCGAAGTCGTTGACAATGAATTCCCCGCTTTTACCTCTTCGTTGGGAAAGAAAGTCTTAAAGGCGGACATACATACTACGAGTCACGGTACAAGCGGGTATTTCTATATCTACTTTACCGGAAACGGCGAAAATGGAACGGTTAATGGAAAAGAGTATGTCACTCCCGGTTTCTTGTCCAATTGCAGTACTTTCCGTGTTCGTTTCTACCATACGGCCACGGCTTGCTATCCCCGCATCCGAATCAACGACTCCAATATCGGCTATCGACCCGCCCGCATCAATGGATACGATTTTACCGGCAGCAACGCGACCCAGGCCAATTGGACCTCCTGGTTCAAAACGAATGACTGGAATGTTCTGGAGTGGGATGCCAGCCAGTTTGGTTTGACAGAATTTTCTACAGTTACCCGCTTCAATTTCCGTCCTTTCTCGATGTGGGACGGCTCCAATATCCCCAAAGAGCCGGCTTCGGCCGCGATTCCCCGCATCTTCTACATAGACGATTTTGAACTCATCCAGAACCTGCCTGTCGATGACGAATATCTGTAGTTCTGCGATATCTTGACGGCATTGTAGAGCGCGCTACTTCTTCTTCGGGAAGCGGCGCGCTTTTGTTGTGGGTTGGCTGCCGGCGATGATGGCCTGGCAGTCGGCTTCCGTCAAGGTGGCGGCGTCGGTGCCGCGCGGGATGCGGTAGTTGTTGCTGCCCTGTTTGATGTAGGGACCGTAGCGGCCGTTGAGGACCTGGATGTCGGAACCCTCGAAGATGGCGATGGAGCCGGCGGCGGGCTTGTTATCAGCCGCGTTAATCAATTCGATACATTTCTCCAAGGAGATGCTTTCCGCTTTGGCGCCGCGGGGCAGGGAGATGTTGTTGTCACCGTATTTGAGATAAGGGCCGAAGCGCCCTTTGGTGGCGATGATGTCGATGCCCTTGTAGGAACCTACCGTGCGGGGCAGCAGGAATAACTTCAGCGCATCCTCCAAGGTGATGCTTTCCATCAGTTGGCCTTGCGAAAGGGAAGCGCTCAGCTTGTCCGCACCCTCTCCAATCTGCACATAGGCCCCGAACTGTCCGTATTTGACGACCACGGGACGGCCCTGCCCATCGTGGCCGAGCAGGCGGTCTTCGCGTTTGGAGAAGGTCTTGTCCGCCATCGGGCTGTCGATGGTCTGGTGGAACGGAGCGTAGAAACGCCCGATGACGGATTTCCACTGCTCCTGCCCGTGGGCAATCTTGTCGAAATCTTCTTCTACGCCGGCGGTGAATCCGTAATCGAGAATCTCCGAGAAATGCTCGACCAGGTAGTCGGTCACCAGCATCCCGATCTCCTGGGGAAGGAGTTTGCGTTTTTCGGCACCGACAACTTCCGTCGTGATAGAATGGGTAATCTGGCCGCTTTTGAGCAGGATGTTCTTCACTTCCAGTTTTTCGCCTTCTTTGTCTCCGATGGCGATATAACCGCGTGCTTTGGTAAGCGTGGAAATGGTAGGAGCATAGGTGGAAGGACGTCCGATGCCCAGTTCTTCGAGTTTCTTGACCAGCGAGGCTTCCGAGTAACGGAAAGGGGGTTGGGTATATTTCCCGGATGCCTTGGCGCTGTCCAGGGTGAGTTCATCTCCGATATGAATCTCGGGAAGAGCCGCACCCCATTCTTCCTGCTGCTCGTCGTCGGCACTTTCCCGATAGACTTTCAAGAATCCGTCGAAGCGGACCTGGTCGGAAATCATTCCGAAAAGGTCGTTCATCCCCTTGGCGCCGACGCTGACTTCCGTCCGCTGGAAAACAGCCGGTGCCATCTGGCTGGCCAGGGTGCGTTTCCAAATCAGGTCGTACAGTTTCTTTTCTTGCGCCGTTCCGTTGATGCTCGTACGGTCGATATAGGTGGGGCGGATGGCTTCGTGGGCCTCCTGCGCCCCTTTGCCTTTGGTCTTGTACTGACAGGGACGGGCATATTCGCTGCCGAACTGTTCCGTGATAAAATTTTTCGCGGTCGCCAGGGCCAGGTTGGACAGGTTGACCGAGTCGGTACGCATATAGGTGATGAGCCCTTCTTCGTAGAGTTTCTGCGCGATGCTCATCGTCTGCGATACGCTGAAATGGTATTTGCGGGCGGCTTCTTGCTGCAGGGTCGAAGTGGTGAAGGGCGGGGCGGCAAACCGGGTGATTTCCTTGGTCTGGATGTCAAGAATGGAGAAATCCAGGCCGATGAGGCTGCGCAGAAAGTCTTCGGCCTGTTCCGCGGTCTTGAATTTCTTTTCAAGCACTGTTTTGAGGGTGCCGCCCGCTTTGAGTTGGAACAGGGCCTCGATACGGTAGTACAGTTCTTTTTCGAAGGACAGAATCTCGCGTTCGCGGTCCACGACCAGTCGCAGGGCGACCGACTGTACGCGTCCGGCCGACAGTCCGCGACGGACTTTTCTCCACAATACGGGTGAGAGCTCGAAACCGACCAGACGGTCGAGTACGCGCCGGGCCTGCTGGGCATCCACCAGGTTCATGTCGATGTCGCGGGGTGTTTTGAGCGAATCCAATACGGCGTTTTTGGTGATTTCGTGAAAGACGATGCGCCGGGTGTTGTCGCGTTTAAGTCCCAGGGTCTCAAACAGATGCCAGGAGATGGCCTCTCCCTCCCGGTCCTCATCAGACGCCAGGTAGATGGCAGATGCGGCAGCGGACAACTTCTTCAGTTCATTGACCACATTCCGCTTGTCTGCGGGAATAATATATTTGGGTGTAAATCCGTTTTTGATATCCACGCTCAGGTCTTTTTCCGCCAAATCACGGATATGTCCCCGGCTGGCAGCAACGATAAACCCTTCTCCCAGAAAACTTTGGATTTTCTTGACCTTGCCCGGAGACTCTACGATGACCAGATTCTTTCCCATATCTGAAACGTTTTTCTGTGCAACTTACGGAATGCAAATTGCAATTTGGACTGCAAAGTTAAAAAACAAACGAGGGAATTTTCAAATTTTGTTGCTATTTTTGTAAGAATTTTGAGAAAAATGAAAGAGAAAACCCGCAAAAAATTCATAAAATGGGCGTGGATTGTGGTGTGTGCACCCCTGGCCATCGCCTTTCTTCTTCTGTTGTCCGTCGCCCTCTTTGCGAAAATTCCCTCTTTCGAAGAACTGGAGAATCCGGAGAATAAACTCGCGACGCAGGTTTTGTCGGATGACGGACAGATCCTCACGACTTTCCACATTGAGAACCGTTCTTATGTGACGTACGACCAACTTTCTCCGAATCTGGTCCACGCACTCGTTTCGACAGAGGATTGCCGCTTCTATGAGCATTCGGGAGTGGATTTCCGAAGCCTGGGCCGTGTGATTTTCAAGACGATCCTGGGCGGTTCCAGTGAGCAGGGCGGTGGCAGTACCATCACCCAGCAGCTGGCCAAGACGCTTTACCCCCGGGCGGAGGCACGCAGCCGCATTCCGGGTGTGTATCAGGTGAAGATGGTGTGGATCAAGCTCCGTGAGTGGTTTACGGCCGTCAAGTTGGAACGCAATTATACCAAGAATGAGATTATCACGATGTATTTCAACTCCGTGTTCTTCGGTAGCAGCGCCTATGGCATACGGGCCGCGGCACGGACTTTCTTCGATAAACTTCCTTCCGAACTGACGGCTGAAGAGAGTGCCATGCTGGTAGGAGCGGTCAATGCACCCACTCGTTACAATCCCCAGCTTCATCCCGAACGGGCTCGCGAACGGCGCAATTTCGTGCTTTCACAAATGAACAAGTACGGCTATCTGAGCAACGTCCAATATGACTCCATTGCCGCTTTGCCCATCGAATTGCATTATCAGGTGCAGGACCACAACGCCGGCAAGGGACCTTATTTCCGGGATATGCTCCGCCGCATCATGAACGCCAAAGAGCCCAAGCGAAAGTCTTACGCCCAGTATGAAGATTACCGGGTGGATTCGTTGCAATGGGCGGACGATGAATTGTATGGCTGGCTTAACAAGCATTTCAAAGCGGACGGAAGCCGCTACAACCTGGATAAGGACGGGCTCCGCATCTATACGACCATCAATTACAAGATGCAGCAGTATGCGGAAGAAGCGGTGGAGGAGCATCTGGGAAAGGATTTGCAGAACGCATTCTGGCGTGACTTGCGCGGCAAACGCAATCGTCCTTTCGACAATGAGACGTCCAAAGAGATGGTGGCGCAGATTATGAAGCAGGCCCGCCGTTGGAGCGACCGCTATCGTTGTATGAAGGCGGCCGGTTGTCCGGATGATGAAATCTACAAGTCTTTCCAGATCAAGACCAAGATGCGCGTGTTCTCCTGGGAGAAAAAAGGGTATCGGGACACGGTGATGACGCCGGATGACAGCATCCGCTACTACAAGTCCCACCTCCGGGCCGCTTTTATGGCCGTCGAACCCGTCACCGGACATGTGAAGGCCTATGTGGGCGGTCCCAATTACAAGTATTTCAAATATGACAATATCCGGCAGGGCAAGCGGCAGGTGGGTTCGACCATCAAGCCCTATCTCTACACCCTTGCGATGCAGGAGGGGCTGACCCCTTGCACCCGGGTGGACAATGTGCCGCAGACCTTCTACCTGCCCGACGGCAGTGTCTGGACGCCCCGCAGCACGGACAAGGACGAATGGATTGGCAACAATGTGACCTTGAAATGGGGCCTGTCCAAATCGTCCAACAACATTTCCGCCTATCTGATGAAACGCTTCGGTCCGGCGCCGATGGTGCAGTTGATGCACAAGATGGGCGTCGGCAGTTATATTCCCGAGGTGCCCTCCATCTGCGTGGGATCCGCCGAGGTGACGGTGTTTGAAATGGTGTGCGCCTACAATACTTTCCCTTCCAAAGGAATGTATGTGAGTCCCATTTTCGTGACCAAGATTGAGGACAGTATGGGCAATGTGTTGAGCACGAGTTCCAACTACCGCCGCGAGGCCATCAATCCCCGCATCGCCTGGCTGATGGCCAATTTGATGCAGGGCGTCGTCAACCACGGCACGGCCTATCGTTTGCGGGCCAAGTACAAGCTGACGGGTGAAATCGCGGGCAAGACCGGTACTACGAACAACAACTCCGATGGCTGGTTCATCGGCTACACTCCGAGCTTGACCGCCAGTGTGTGGGTAGGTGGTGAGGACCCGCAGATCCATTTCGAGGCCTTGGCCCTGGGCGGCGGTTCCAATATGGCGTTGCCGATATGGGGCCTGTTTATGAGCAAATGCCGCGCCGACAAGTCCCTGGGTATGCGGGATGACGAACGCTTCTCCGTTCCCGGCGGCGTGGATGTAAGCCAGCTCGACTGTGACGGAAGAGATGCCGATGTGGACAAGAAGAACCAGGACGAGGACAGTTTCTTCTTTTAACGGATATAGGCTTTAGAGCGAATTTTACAGATTTTGGGTATGGCCTTTTTTGACTATCGGAAACAGGATGCGCAGGGAAATGAAACGGAAAGCGCCCGTGTCTTTTACGAGTGTTCGGGTTCCGGTCCGGCGGTCATGCTGTTGCATGGCTGGGGCTGTAACCATACGTTCTGGGCCCCCATCGCGCAGGTGCTGTCCCGTTCCTTTACGGTGTATAATTTCGACCTGCCGGGTTTCGGACAGTCCGATGAACCGATGACGGCTTGGGGCGTGAACGAATATGTGGAGATGCTGGAAGCCTTCGTGCGGGAGCATTGTTCAGAGGCTGGCAGTTGCCCGGAGAGCGATGCTTCGGCTGATGTTCGCCCCGGGGCTGGTGCTTCGACCGTGTGTCCTTTGCCCGCTGTCTCGCTGGTGGGGCACTCTTTCGGCGGACGCATGTCCATCCTTTATGCTTCCCGCAATCCCGTTACGCGTATCGCACTGGTGGATGCCGCGGGCATACGGCCCAAACGGACCCTCAGCTACTATCGCCGTGTCTATACTTATAAATTCAAACGCTGGCTGGTGCTGAACATTTTCCGTCGTCCGGATTTGTTCGAGCAGTGGCGGGCCCATCAGGGGTCGGCGGATTACAAGGCAGCTTCCGCGCAGATGAAACCTATCTTTTCCAAGGTGGTCAATCAGGATTTGAAAGAATTCCTGCCGGCTATTCAGGCGCCCGTCATGCTGTTCTGGGGCGAAAAGGATACGGCGACTCCGCTTTCGGACGCGCGCCTGATGCAGCGTCTCATTCCTTCGGAAACCCGTCTGGTGGTCATTCCGGGAGCGGGGCACTTCGCCGCTTTTATCGAGGGAAAGGAACAGTTTGCCCAAGAAATGCGGGCGTTTTTTGGAATGGAGGGCTTGAGCGATGGTGAGTAATGGAATAGCTTGTTTGGTGGCGGCCCTGCTGCTGGTTTTGGCTGTTTATTTCTATCGTGTCTATTGGCTTTATGAGGTCCGGATGTTCCAGCAGAACTCCTATCGTCCGGAGCGTTTTATGCGCTGGTGGCACGGACCCGACAATGCTTACTCGGCTTTCCTGTCCTGGCTGATGCCTTTGCCGGTAAAGATTCCGCTGGCGGTGACCGCACGCGTCAAACGTTTGTTCGTGATGGACGTGCTGCTGACTTTGCTGCTCTTCTGCCTGGGCGTCTGGGGGGTGCTGGCGCTGTGCGGGTGCGGCTCGGGCTGTTGCGCGGGTGCGGGCTGCTGTGCTTTGCCCTGGGGCGGCTGGTCGCTGGTGCTGGCGATTTTGCTGATGAGTTCCGTGCTGTTGATGGCTTCGAAATGGATTCTGTTGCTGGCCAATGCCGTGAACCAGCCTATCGAGAAAGCGATTTCCCGCTGGTACTACAACGATGCAGCCCGTATGCTCCGTGGGCACGAGGGCTTGATTGTTATTGGTGTCACCGGCAGTTACGGCAAGACTTCCACCAAGAATTTCCTCTACCGGATTCTTTCCCAGAAATACAACACCCTGGTCACGCCGGGCAACTTCAACACGACCTTGGGCGTGGTCCGTACTATCCGGGAACAATTGCAACCCCACCATCAGGTGTTTATCGTCGAGATGGGCGCCAAACAGCCGGGAGATATCCGGGAGATTTGCGATTTGGTCCATCCGACCATCGGCATTGTCGCCTCCGTCGGGCCGATGCACCTCGAAACTTTCGGCAGCTTCGAGAATATCCAGAAGACCAAGTTTGAACTGGTGCGTGCCTTGCCGGCGAGTGGCTTTGCCGCCATCAATGCCGATTCTCCGGGCATTGCCTCTTATTCCGATGTTCCCACTCATTGCCGCGTATTGCGCTATGGGGTGCGAAACGGGGATTTTCGGGCGCAGAATCTATCATACAGCACCCAGGGGAGTTCCTTCGGGCTTTCCTATGAGGTTTTCCCCGCTTTGGCGGCTGGAATGGGCGCGCCAGTGGCCGGAATGGGCACGTCGTCCGCTGGAGCGGATTCAGGCTCTGCCGGAGTGGTGACGATGGCAACCCATTTGTTGGGCGAAAGCAATATCCAGAATATCGTGGGGGCTTGTGCCGTTGCTTCCTTCCTGGGCGTGACGCCGGTGCAGCAGAAGCGGGCGATAGCCCAGTTGCAGCAGGTGGAGAACCGCTTGTTTGTCAGCCGTCAGGGAGCGGTGACCGTCATCAACGATGCCTACAATTCCAACCCCGAGGGGGCTGCGATGGCCCTCGATGTCTTGCGCGACATTCAGGGCGGGCGCAAAATTCTGATCACGCCGGGCTTTGTGGAGCTGGGTTCCCGTCAGGAGCCGGCCTGCCGGGAGTTGGGGTATAAAGCCGCTTCCTGTGCAGATATCCTCATTGTCGTCAACAAGCTGAACCGCGAGGCGATTGTCTCGGGTGCACAGCAGGCGATTGCGGAGGCTTCGACGGAACATCCTGTGGTGTCTGACGGGCTCGAACCCCATCCCGTTCGCCTGGCGGAAGAAAATATCCATTGTATGGACGATCTGGCGCTGGTGTTCGAGGCTTTGCCTTCTCTTTTGAAGCCCGGCGATGTCGTACTGTATGAAAATGATTTACCGGATACCTTTAAATAATATAGATTTCTTACAAATAAAATGAAAATTACAGTTGGATTGCTCTTCGGGGGCCGTTCCGTGGAGAATGAGATTTCGGTGGTGACGGCGTTGCAGACGCTGGAGTCGATGAACAAAGAAAAATATGATGTAGTGCCCATCTATATCGCCAAAAGCGGGAAATGGTACACGGGAGAAAAATTACTGACCGTCGCCCATTACCGCGATATGAAGACGCTGCTGGGGCAGTGTTCCGAGGTCTATATGCGCCCCGTCTATGGGGATAAGAATCTTTATCTGGTGAAACCCGGTCTCTTTTCCAAAGGGGTGGTTGCGACGCTGGATGTGATTCTTCCCACGCTTCACGGGACCAACTGCGAGGATGGTACCCTGCAGGGCGTGCTGACCAGCATCGGCATTCCGTTTGTGGGCTGCAATACGCTGGCTTCGGCCAACGGAATGGACAAGATTACGATGAAGATGATTCTCAAGGAATGTGATATTCCGGTGGTGGATTATTTCTGGTTCAATGACAAGCAGTGGTATGCCGACCAGGATGCCGTTATCGCACGTCTGGAAGCCAAACTGAACTATCCCGTCATTGTCAAGCCCGCCAACAGCGGCAGCAGCGTGGGTATCAAGGCAGCCCACAATCGCGACGAACTGATGGAAGCCGTGGAGTATGCCGCCAGTTTCACCACCCGCGTCATCGTCGAGCGCCTGGTGACCCGGCTCAAGGAAGTCAACTGCTCGGTGAAGGGCAACTATAACGATTGTGAAACCTCGGTTTGCGAAGTGCCTATGCGCAGCGGCGAGATTCTGAGTTACCAGGACAAGTATATGCGCGGGGGCGGCACCAAAGGCGCCAAAGGCGGAGCCAAGAGCGGTGCGGCATCCGGGCTTGCAGATGAAGCGGCTGCGGGAGAGGGAACATCCTCAAACTCTTGCGAGAATGAGGGCATGCGTTCTTTGCTGCGCGAACTGCCCGCCCAGTTGCCGGAAGGTGAGACGGAGCGCATTCAAGCATTGGCGCGCGCGACTTTCCGTGCCCTTGCTTGCGACGGCTTGAGCCGCATCGACTTTATCATCGATGAAGCCGACCGCAGCATTTATGTCAATGAAATCAACACCATCCCCGGCTCGCTGTCCAATTATCTGTGGGAGGGAACCCCGAAATCGGATGGAGAGAAGTATCGTTTCTCCGAAGTGCTCGACGGCTTGATTGAGGGCGCTTTTGCCCGCAGCCGCGAGGAAGGTTTCAAAGTGACGGATTTTGGCGGCAATATTTTTGCCGCGATGCCCGCCGGCGGTGGTAGCAAGATGTAATTGTTCCTTAAAGATTTCATAACTTCTTCACGTGAGCGGCTGGCGGACTTGTATCCGGCAGAAGAGGCGGCGGCATTGGTAGCTCGTTTGTGCGGGACATTGCCGGGCGTATCTTCCTATGCCCATATCGTCAATCCGGAGCTGGAGATTGCGGAGGCTTCTTTGCCGGCGTTGCAGGCCGCGCTTGGACGGCTGGCGGCAGGGGAGCCCTTGCAATATGTACTCGGTTACACCGATTTTCTCGGGATGCGTTTGCGCGTCAGTCCCGCCGTGCTGATTCCCCGTCCCGAAACAGAAGAACTCTGCCGCAGCGTCATCGAGTCTTATCCTCCCGTCTCGGCAGGTCTCTCTTCCGGTCCGGCAGGCTTAACCTTCGCTTCTGGCTCTCCAGCCCTGGTGCCTCCTCGCGCCATACTGGACTTGTGCTGCGGCAGCGGCTGCATCACCTGGGCGATGGCCCGCGCTTTTCCAGATGCGCTGGTGATCGGCGTGGACCTTTCGGCTGATGCCCTCGAAGTTGCGCGCAGCCAGAATGCAGGTCTTTCCACTCCCGTCTTTTTGCAGGCCGATGTGCTGCAGGTCCCCGAACTCTTACAGACGCTCAAGGCCCTTTTGAACGAACACGGATGCTCCGGCTTTGACCTCTTGCTGTCCAACCCGCCTTATGTGCGGGAGAGTGAACGAAAGCAGATGCGGCGGAATGTCCTGGCCTTCGAACCCGAGATGGCTTTGTTTGTGCCCGACGAAGACCCGCTCCGTTTCTATAAGGCCTCCGCAAAACTGTTCGCTTCTGAACTTTTCTCGCCTTTTTCCTTCGCAGCGTTTGAACTTAACGAGGCGCTCGGCGAGTCAACAGCAACTCTTTTCAAAGAAAAAATGTGCGCTGTACAACTTCAGAAAGATGTTTTTAACAAAATTCGCTTCCTTTTTGCGAAAAAATAAGCAAATTTTATGTTTTGGCACGCAACTTGCAATAGGTTTGGTCGAATAGTTTTTTCATAGGTTTAAGTTTTTAGGTTAGATGGAAGAGCCCTGTCGTGAGACACGGCTCTTTTGTTTTATTTGCTTTTCTCTTGGTTTATTCGTAAATTCTTAGAAAAAATTTGCACAATTCAAAAAAGTCACTTATCTTTGCAGCCCGTTTGAAAGAAAGGGGGCACATAGTCTCTTAGCTCAGTTGGTTAGAGCGCTACACTGATAATGTAGAGGTCACTGGTTCAACTCCAGTAGGGACTACCAGAGAGATGGGGGATTAGCTCAGTTGGTAGAGCACTTGCTTTGCAAGCAAGGGGTCAAGAGTTCGAATCTCTTATTCTCCACAGACATACGGAATAGGCGCGTCAAACTTGTTTGAACGCGTCTATTTTTCGTATGTCTGAAATGCCCCGCCGCAGGCGGGGAGAGATGTCGGAGCGAAGCGACGAAATCTCGGAGAATAAGAGATTGTGCGGGCCGCCCCGCCGCAGGCAATTTTTTTGAAATCTCTACAAAATAATTCTAACTTTGTAGAGTACAATAAAAATTGATTATGAAAAAGATTATTCGTATTGTTTTGATTCTTGCCCTGCTGTTCTGCGCCTTGAGTTGCGCGGTGGGCACTTATATGTGCAAATACGCCTTGCTTCCCGAGGAGCACGGCAACGACATCGAGGGCGACCGTGCCAAGACCGAAGGCCGCTATCCCGGCATCATCGCCTGGTACGACAGCCTTCACACGGCTGGCATCTTCAAAGACACCACCCTCATCGGCGAAGGCGGATACAAGCTGCACGCCATCTATTCTTCCGCCCAGCATCCCGCCGAGGCCCAGGGTACGGCCATCGTGGTCCACGGCTATACCGACAACCATATCTGCTTCCTCAACCTCGTGCGCATGTACCGCGATTCCCTCAACTATAACGTGATGGTCCCCGATCTGCACTACCACGGCTACTCCGAAGGCAAGGCCGTGCAGATGGGCTGGTTCGACCGGTTGGATGTCAAGCGTTTCGGGGAGATGGCGCACGACATCTGGAAGGACGATTTCATGGTTGTCCACGGAGTGTCCATGGGTGCCGCTACCACGATGATGCTCAGCGGCGACGAACTTCCCGGCTACTACAAAGCCTTCGTCGAGGATTGCGGCTATACCTCCGTATGGGACCAATTCGCGCATAACCTCAAAGACCAGTTCCATCTGGGGCCCTGGCCGGTGCTTACCAGCGCTGACATCGTCTGCCAGAAAAAATACGGCTGGAGTTTCAAGGAAGCCTCGTCCGTCGCCCAATTGGCCAAGTGCGAGCGACCGATGCTCTTCATCCACGGGGACAAGGACGATTTTGTTCCGTTCGGTGACCTCCAGAAAAACTACGATGCCAAAGTCAAGGGCTATAAGGAAATGTGGATTGCCGAAGGCTCCGAGCACGCGATGGCTTACAAAGACCACCCCGCCGAGTATGTCGCGCGCGTCCGTGCCTTCCTTGACAAAGCCAAAAGCTTCTAACAACCGACTGCTATGAAAAAATGGTATCTTGCAGGCACTGTATGCCTCCTTTTCCCGTTATCCCTATCGGCGCAGGAACCCGCACAGGTGCAAGGCGCCGACACTCAGGTACAGCAGACAGCCCAGAAAGCGACCCAAGCCACCGCGCGCCAGGAAGAGCAGAAAGAAGTGAAGAAGGGCTGGGCCTTCGGCGCTTTCCCCTGCTTGACCTACTCCAACGATGTCGGCTTCCAGTTCGGGGCCTTTGGCGATGTCTATTATTACGGGAATGGCGACACCTATCCCGACCCGCTGCACAAAATCAGTTTCGAGGTGTCCCATTACACCAAAGGACGCACCCGCGCCTATCTCGCATACGACAGCAAATAACTCATTCCCAAAATGAGGATAACCGCATCGGCAACCTATGTCAACGATCCGCTCTATCTCTTCTTCGGTTTCAACGGAGCGGCCTCGCCTTTCTATAACGACCTCCTGTCCAACAAGACTTACTATACGGCAGTTGCCGGTGAAAAGGGCTATCCGACCCAGGATAACCTTCCCATCTATGGATTGATGGGCGTCCCCGGGGCACCGGCCTATGATAAGGACAACAATCCGATGGGGGTGTCCTACTACAATATGCGGCGTGACTTCCTGCGCATCCTGGCAGATTTTCAGGGTGAGATTACCGGTCACCTCAAGTGGGCCGCCGGTATCAGTTACTGGTGGTTCAGGCAGGGACTGTACGATGGGGAGAAATTCAAGTACAATCCTTCCGCGACCGTCTACAACCACTATGTCGAGAATGGCTTGATTGAGGAAAATGAGAAGAATGGCGGCCATCGGCTGGAAATCAAGGGCGGTCTCGTCTGGGATGACCGCGACATCGAGGCGGCTCCCAACAAGGGCATCTGGGCGGAACTCTACCTCAACGGTTCCCCGTCCATTACCGGCGACGGCTACAACTACCTCAAACTCTGCGCTCATTTCCGCCACTATGTGCGGATTCCTGTGGGCTTTATCAAGGCGGGCGACCCGGTTTTCGCCTATCATCTGGCTTATCAGGGCACCATCGCCGGTAACACACCTTTCTATATGCAGCAGAACATCACGGCCCTTATTCTCATGC
>JAGCUV010000018.1 GCA_017962705.1 Bacteroidales bacterium | reverse complement strand
TCGTGCGCCGCGCGGCCGACGATGCCGCCGGCGGCGCGGGCTGCGCTCACGACCGCCTTGCTGTAGCAGTTGATGACCTTGCCGGTGCTATTCTGATAGGTGCTGTTGAGGTAGCCGCTCTTGATATCGCTCACGATACCGGCGGCCATACCGCCCTTGGCGCTGATGCTTCCGGAGGACCAGCAGTTATTGATTTCACCGGCGTACATATAGCCGACGATACCGCCCGCGTGGTCGCCTGTATAAGCCGAAACATCTCCCGTGGAACAACACTTGCTGATTGTCGTATTGCCGCTGCAATTCTCAACCAGACCGACGATGCCGCCTACGTTCTTCTCCGCCCGGATGTTTCCGCCGTTGACGCAGGAAATCACCTGCCCGCCGGGATCCAGATGGCCGACGATGCCGCCAACCCTTTCACTGACCACCTCTCCCAGGGCCGTCGAGGTGACATTGCCGGTGTTCGTACAATTCGTGAGAGTAATCGCGCCATTGGCGTAGCCCGTGATGCCACCGACCAGCCGGACGCCGTCAACCGAGCAGTTGTTGGTGCAATTACGGATGGTCGAATTGTTTTGGATCTTTCCGGCGATACCGCCTGCTCCCTGTGCCGAGCTTGTCTTTGTGGTATTCTGGGAATTAACGGTTCCGGAGACCTCACAGTCGGTGATGGTCGCGTTGGCGACCACGCCGAAGAGCATACCGCAAGGCGCTGTGCCGCTGGAGGAGACACTGCTTCCACCCGTCACTTTCACATTGCTGACGACAGCCGTGATCGACGACCCCGAACCCGCGAACCCTGCGATGATGCCGCAGGCGCTGTTCGAACTCTGGGATACGGAGCATTTTTCGAAAGTCACGTTCTTGCATTCCCCGTTGAGTACGCCGAAGAAAGAGGTATATTGCCCGCTGCCCATCTTGAGGTTGGAAATTTTGTGGTTCTTTCCGTCAAAATGAATCTTGAGATCGTAGGGACTCGGCACGTTGAGCGCATCCCAGTTGGGCAGCAATTTGGCGTCGATATCCTTGCCCAACTCGACCCAGTACTCATTACCGGGAACAAGCAGGTTGTACTGAGGGTGCATGGAGCGCAGGTGACGGAGATCTTCGACGATGTAAGGGTCGGCCTCCGTGCCATTGCCGCGGGCAAAGCCGGGATCGGTGACCGGGCCTACTTCGCCGCCGTGGCCGGAGTATTCTGCATAATCTCCTCGCGTATATTGCCAGTTCAGGATGGGTTTCCCGTTGGCCAGGGTCGGGCTCCAGTTGCTGCGCTGTTCAGCGCTCCAAGCAGCGACAATGGTTTTCAGTTCGTCCGTCGTTTTTTTCTGGGCGTCGTCCTCGTTTCCCTTGGTGCCAGCGAGCGAGACGTCCTGGAAATAGTAGGCTTTGTTCACGCTGCTGCCGCTGGCTTTGTTGCCATAGACATAACCGACCGTCTTGCCGGATACGGAACTATTCCAGGCGATGCAATCCGAGAGGGTACCGCCGTTGAGGTTGCCCACCAGGCCTCCGCCGTAGTTGTTCCTATCATCATCCCGGTTCGACGATATCTTGCCGCAGGCATAACTGCGTTCGATCTTCGAGCCGCTTCGCACCTGTCCGGCCAGACCGCCGGTATGGGCACCGTTCACATCCACGATGGTGTAGCAATCCGAAATGACGCAAGGGGTCATATCAACCATCTTTCCCAGTTCACCGCAGATACCGCCGGCATTGGATCCGGCCGGCGCGACGACGGTGCCGGTCACATACACCCGCTCGACACGTCCCGTGAAAGAGTCGTCAGCAGGGGAGGCGAGTCCTACATAACCACCGATGACACCGCCGGCGGAACTGCTCTGGACTATGGCGTTGACGAAGCCCACATCGTGGCAGGCGCCGCAAAGCACGCCGAAGAAACTGCCGTACTTTTGGCTGCTGACACTCAGATTCAAGATAATGTGGCCGTCGCCGTCAAAATCAATGAATTTCGAATAGGGCTCATTCGGGTTGAGGGCCTTCCAACTCTCTCCGCTCATATCGATGTCGTTTTTCAGACGGAAGTAAACCATATCGCCCTCGACAAGCGCCCGGGAGATATTCTTCATATGTTGGAGCGTAGCGATTCCGTAGGGGCTGTCTTCCGTTCCGTAGCCATCGGCGAACAGACCGCCCATACCCGGCTTGCCGCCCATATCTTCGCGTTCGAAACCGGGGTGCGAGTAGGAGTCGAAAGGGTTGTATTTCTTGCAGGAGCCGCCAAGCAGAAGCATTGCCAGCGAAACCGCAATAGAGAAGTATTTCATTTTCATCATAATCTTGTCCTCCATAGTTTACCAGCCGGGGTTCTGTTTGACAACTCCGTTCGTAAGAACAACATCTTCGTTGGGAATCGGGTAAAGGTAGTCGCGGTCTTTCCATTTGTTCATCGACTTGATGACCTTGAAGAAAACCAGATTGCCGGATTTCCCGCTGGGGCCGTTGAGGCTGATGGCTTCACCAAGTTGGATATAGACCGGGGCATTAACATCCGGACGTTCTCCTTCATATACGCAGATGTCGTTGTTGCCGTCTCCGTCCACATCGTACGCCTTGTTGAGTTTGTCGGCGGGGATATAGATGCCCTCGAATTTCTGGTCGATGCATTCGCCTTCTTTCCAGCGCATCAGATCGTAATAGCGTTGATGGGACTCTTGGACGAGTTCGATGGTGCGCTCGCGGCGGATTTCCAGAATGACACCCTTGTTGGGAGCGCTCGAGGCGCCCAGGTTGCCATAGCCTGTCTCGGGGTCGCAGAGATAGGGGTCCGGATTGCTGTTGGCCTCATCCATCTTGAGGTAGCCCTCGGCCGTGAAACCGGCGCGTTCCCGCAGTTTGTTGACGGAAGCGTCGAGGTCGTCCTGTGTCAAGGTTCCCAATTCCACCTTGGCCTCCGCATAATTGAGATACATTTCCGAGAGACGGAAAATGGGAAGGTCGTTGTAGGCGTGCTCCGTGCTGGAGAAATACTGGTCGTGGATGTATTTCTTGGGCTGGTAACCCGTCATGCAGCAGGAGTGGTTCAGACCGTTGCCTATACGGATGGTCATGTCGAGGCGGGCGTCGCGGTTTTTGATCTCATCCTTGAACTCCATCGTCTTCCAGTTGGGATTGACCGTGGGGTCGGTGAAACGCCGTCCGTCATTCATCAGGTAGGTGTTGATGAACTTGCGGGTAAATCCGGCTCGTCCCTGACCTTCGGAATTGAAGGTGTTGTAGACACCATTGTTCAAGTCCACCGTTCCGCCCACATAGTTGCGGGCGAGAATGTATTCCTTACACGCGTTGGGGGAGACGAACATCTGGCGGTAGTCGTCGTAGAGGGAATAACCGCCGGTGATGAAACTTTCGGATGCCTCCACACAGGCTTCGAGATATTTCTCGTAGCCGTCCAGTCCGTGATATTTTCGGAAAGTGCCTTCAAAAAGGGCAGCCCGGGATTTGAGGGCCTGCGCCGTCCACCAGTGGACGCGGTACACTTCTTTCTTGCTCTTGGTCTTTTCCAGGCAGACGAGGGCGGAATCCAGGTCCTTCAGGACGTGGGTCATCACCACATCGCGGGAATCACGGGGCTTGTAGAGGTCCGCATCGTCCGAGGTGGGAACGTGGTCGATCCAAGGGACGTCTCCGAAGCGCCGGACTTTCTCGAAATAAAAATAGGCCCGGAAGAAAAGGGCGATGCCCCGGTATTTGGCGATCGCTTTCTTGTCCTTGCAATTGTCCAGGTTTTCCAAGAAGAAGTTGACCTGGCGCAGGGCGGTGAAGGTATAACCGCCACCCTCTTCGGGCACGGTGCGCTGGCCGCTGATCTCGTCTTCGAGCGGAGACCAGATCAAATTGTCGCCGATCTCCTTGTAAATGGTGGCGCCGCCGGGGAGGATGTTGTTGTAGAAACGATTGGAATAGAGTTGGAGTTCATTCTCGTCCTTGAAATAGTCATCCGGCGTCAATCTGTCCTTCGGTTTTACATCCAGCATATCTTCGCAAGAGGTCAGGAAGAGGCCGGCGCCCAGAACCAATAGTATGTTTTTCAATGTGTTTTTCATCTTTGCGTCCTCCTTTAGAATACAATGTCAATACCAAAGGTGTACGTAATCGCGTAAGGATAGACCTGCGCGCTGCTCCTGTACTGTTTCCAAGTGTTGGAGGCGCCGGCCTGCTCGGGGTCGATATACTTGCTCTTCAGGCTCGTGGCGGTCAACAGGTTTTCGCCCGAGAAGAAGATGCGGATTTTCTGCATCTTGATGGCGTCCATCCATTTCTTGGGCAGCGAATAACCCAAGGTGAGGTTCTTCAGACGCAGATAGCCGATATTCTGCAGGTAACGGTCGTTGACTTCCGCGAGTTCGCGGCCCGCTTGGTTGGCCACATAACCACGGGGACGGGGGAAGTAGGCGTCCGGATTGCTTTCAGACCAGACCTTGCTCATAAAGTCTTTGCCGAGGAATGAGGTATAAGGCCGGGCGTACGGTCCCCAGAAGAGGGTGCAGTCCATACCGGGGTACCAGTTTTGCCAGCCGATGCCCTGGAACATCATCGAAAAGTCGATGCCTTTCCAGTCGAAGCCGAGCGTGAAGGAGTAGTTCAGACGGGGCAGGGCGTTGCCGATGATGACCATATCCTTGATGTCGTTGGCGCTGGTGGTCTTTTCGATGACCCCGTTGCCGTCCAAGTCCAGATATTTCAGGTCACCGGCGTGCACACCGGGATCCACCGCGCACATATTAACCATACTGTTGACGATGCGTTGGTCCACGGAATAGTTGAAAGCCTCTTCATCGGAGGCGAACAGACCGCCGATCTTGAAGCCCCAGATATCACCCAGTTTCTGGCCCACATAGGGGTCGGAGAGGGTTCTGTTGGGGTTGTCGTAGCGTGTGACAAAGGAAACATTGTCGCCCAGACCCACGGTGGCAAAGTAGTGGAAAGGATCGCCTGCGGCGTCGAAACTGTCGTTCCAACTGACGGACAACTCACCGCCGTAGGTGCGCAGGTCGGCCGAGTTGCTCTTCGGGGCTGTGGCTCCGTAAGTGGAGGGAAGGGCCTTGGCCTGCATGATCATATCCTTGGTGTCGCGGATGTAGCCGTCGATGGAGAAGGAAAGTTTGCCCTTGAACAACGCCAGATCGACACCGAGGTTGGAGGTGTACACCTTCTCCCAAGTCAGGTCGGTGGAGTTCGGGTTGGTCTCCTGCGCGTAATAGGCCTTCTGGTTGTCTTCGAAAGCGTAGTTCATCTGGCTGCTGGTGGAAATCGTCTGGATGTAGTCGTAGTAACCGACCGCCGCCTGGTTGCCCAATCCACCGTAGGAGAAGCGGATCTTGAAGTTGTCCACCACATCCCGGGCAGAGGCGAAGAACGGTTCCTCGCTCATTCTCCAGCCGAGGGAGAAGGAGGGGAAGAAACCGAAACGGTGGCCTTTCGCAAAGCGGGAAGAACCGTCGTAGCGGCCGCTGACTTCGGCGAGGTAACGGTCTTTCCAAGCATAGTTGGCACGGAAGAAGAGGCCCATCACGATGTAGCGGTCCTGACCACCGGAGGTGTAATACTGGTCACCCACGGCGACGTTGAAATCCGCCAGGTCTTCGCTGAGCAAGTCGTAACGGCGCATATAGTTCTTCTTATAATACATATTCTCGTAGTTGAAACCGGCCATCACCTTCACGTCGTGGTCGTTGAAATTGTCGTGATAGGTGGCGAAGGCGTTGGCCACGTGGCGCTGCGAGAGGTTGAAAGATTCCTGAATCTTGTTTTCCGTAGCCGCGAGATCCATCTTGGAGATGACACCGGGCGCTCCGGAATAGGGAACCTCCACAAAACGGTTCAAGTGGTTGTTCTGGAGGTTGGTGAAGGTGTAGTTGAGCGTGATATCCAACTGTTTGATGGGCTTGATGACGGCTTCTCCTTTGATACGGAACTCGTCGTAACTGCTCTTCATCTGGTGCTTGCCGTAAAGAGCCATCGCGCTCACGCCGTCGGTGACGGTGTGGCCGTTGTCCGCCCAGGTGGTGGTCCGGTACACCAACGTGCCGTCCGGGTTCATCGGGACGATGCTCGCGAGGGCATTCATGAAGGTGCTGTTGTAGTAGTCGCTGATGCTGGAGGTGGTTCCCGGCCAGGAGAAGTTGCGGGAGGAGAAGTTGGTGTTGAGGCTGACCTGCAGCCAGGGTTTCACATCTGCCTGCACCTTGCCGCGCACCGTGTAGTGCGTGTAATGGTCGGGATTGATGCGCATCGTACCTTTCTGGTCGTAGAAATTACCCGAAACATAGTATTTGATTTTGTCCGTGCCACCCTGTACGCTGATGTTGTGGTCGTGGGTGGGGCGGGTGTTGTCGTATAGGAAGTTGTACCAGTCGAAGTTGGCATAATACTTATACTGGCCGTCGTCGGTCTCCACCACCCAGGGGCGGGACGGGTCTTCCACCTTGTCGTTGCGGCGGATCCAGAGTTCGTGGTAGTCCTCCGCCGTGTAGGTGGTCATTTGCTGGCCCTTGTAGGTGCGGCCGAACATATCGAGGATGTAGGCGTGGTTGTAGCCGGTGGTCTCGAAGTCGGTGCAGGTGGTCACATCACCGAAACTGAATCGTCCGTTGTAGGTGACGGAGGCCCGGCCCTCTTTTGCGCTCTTGGTGGTGATGAGCACCACGCCGAAGGCCGCGCGGGAACCATAAACGGCCGCCGCCGACGCATCCTTGAGCACGGAGATGGACTCCACGTCGTTCGGGTTGACGTCGGACATATTCATTTCCACACCGTCCACCAGGATGAGGGGGCCGGTCGAAGAGGCGATGGAGGTCACGCCACGGATGTTCACCGTGGCGTTCTGGCCGGCCTGGCCGGAACCGAAGGTGATGTTCACGTTGGGCATCGTTCCCTGAAGCATACCGCCGAGGGTGGAACTCTGGCGATTGGCCAGTTGTTCGGCATCCACGACGGCTACGGCGCCGGTGAGGTTGACTTTCTTCTGGGTGCCGTAGCCCACGACGACGGTCTCGTTGAGCATCAAGTTGTCCGTTTTGAGGACGATGTCGATGTCCGCGTTGCTGCTGACGGTGCGTTCTTCGGTCTGGAAACCGATGGACGCGAATTCCAGCACGTCACCCTTGACGGCCTGGACGGTGTATTTTCCGTCCATATCCGTGATGGTGCCCTGGTTGGTGCCTTTGATGAGCACGCTGGCCCCGATGACGGGTTCTCCGTCCTCATCGATGACCGTGCCCTTGATGCTTTGAGCCTGGGCTGCAATGGCGCCCAGACCCAGCAAAAGGAGACAGACCAACCAGAATCGGATGTTGGCTAATAGTTTCATAGGCGTAAAATTCGTTAAAAATCAATTTAACTTATAATAC